>JAYVNL010000316.1:0-26800 GCA_043758495.1 Rhizobacter sp. | reverse complement strand
GTCTTCGTGAGAGCCACCTTGCGCCGCCTCATCTCCCGGCCGAACGCCGTGTCGCGCTTCGGCCATGCCTGCTCAAAGGCGAATCGCTCCAGCGTCGTTCGCAGCGAGTGGATCTCGCGAACGTCGTCGACGGTCAGGTCGATGACCCGCGTGCCGGTGTACGGCACTGTCGTGATCAGCCCTTCCTCGACAAGCTGCCGAAGCGCTTCGCGCAAGGGTGCCCGGCTGACGCTGAATCGCTCGGCCAGCGTCGTCTCTATGAGGGCGGCGCCAGGCTCCAGCTCCCCGATGAGGATGGCAGAGCGAAGACGCTCGGCGATGTGCTCGCGAAACGTCGCGCGTGGCAGCTTTGAGATCTGGTCGGCGAAGGACATCGTGCGGCAAGACGCCGGATAATCGATTGTCGACAATGTAGGCGCAAGTGCATCCGGGTGCAAGCGTCTCGAGACGGCTCTGGTGCAAATCGGGAGAAGACACGTGGAGCGGCGCTACTTTGGGTCGGTTGATCGGGCCGAAAGGATTGCCTTCCAAACAGCGCGCGCAGTGGCGTCATTGAGACGCGCCGCGAATTTGATCGGCCCCTTGCGGATTCGGTACATAAGTTCGATGCCAGCGATGGCGATGGCCGCGTTCTCGAATCGCTTGAAGCTTGGCATGACGGCCACCCTTGGCTTGATGTTTCGGTGGTCTTGCTCGATCAGGTTATTCAAATATTTCGACGAACGCAGCGTCGTGTTCCCCGGCAGCACACCGTCAGCCTTCATCTCGCGCACCATCGGCCGTGCAGTTCTTCATACGTCTTGTCGACTCGCCAGCATGCCGAACTCAAGAACCTGACCATCGCACTTCGACGTGTCCCACCGCTACGGACTGCTGCAGGTGCTGACTCTTGCCGATGCCAACTACGGCATGGCGTCGCTTGACGCGCAGCCAGAGGCGCTCGCGCAGATGGCACCCGCCGGCCATTGCTGACAGCTCTTCCGCACGTGCGTATCCATTCGCGATGTGTCGTGCGCTCGGCACCGCTGCGCTGGGACGTGCTGGGCCCCTGGCTTGAGATGCTCATGCAAACCTGCGGTAGCAACATCCTGCGCCTGAACGGCGTCGTCTGTATCGAAGGCGAAGAGGAAAAGCCCTGGGCGATTCACGGTGTGCAGGGCCACTTTTGTGCGCCGGAGCGTCTCTCTGCGTGGCCGGGTGCGGATCGGTTGAGCCGGTTGGTGTTCATCGTGCGGGATTCCGCTGACGATGCATTGGCCGGGGCTGGCCCCGATGGCATCGGCCTCGCGGAATTCGAAGTTCAGCGCGTCAGAGAGACGGTCGACTCCATGTTGGACCCACGATCGGAAACACCATGACCTTCATCGTCGAGTTGGCCAGACGGCAAAGCTCGCGTTGACGAGGCCGAGATCGCCGCGTCACGTGTCGCCGACCGCCGCCGGTTGCAGCTCTCAGCGGGACA
This sequence comes from Rhizobacter sp., assembly GCA_043758495.1. GTDB lineage: Bacteria > Pseudomonadota > Gammaproteobacteria > Burkholderiales > Burkholderiaceae_C > Schlegelella_A. Next base: position 25,338 of record JAYVNL010000316.1, on the reverse strand, counting down.
TCGCCTCCGTGGACGGCGTGTCTGAGTACGACGTTCGCCGGAACAGGCAAACTCATTTCGCGTGAGCGCCTGACGATAAGACTGACAGGGCTGTACCCCAAGCCTGCTGGGGCGACAACGAGTCGAGCGGCATAGTTGATGATGTACGCCACCGTCCTGGCCGGCCATCCAAAATCAACTCCCTGCATTTTCGCCTTCCAACTTCTCCACGACCCATATTCGCTAGCTCTGTCGGTGAACGGTCAGGGCATCACGGCCGTAGCCAGACGCGGAGGCCAAGCTCGACTCAGAGCGACCCCGAAGCAAAGCGCCAAAAAATTCATGGTCATGGAGTAGACCGCCGCTGGAAGCGCCATCTGAGGCGTGTCGAGGATCGCAAGTGCCACATAAATCGCCTGGATGGCGTTATGCACACTGACTTGGAAAGCAATCGTCATGGTCTCCGGGCGAGCGATCTTAAAAGCACGCGCGACGCCGAATCCAATGGCTAGGCTGAGCACATTGAAAGCAATGACTGCACCTCCAACCTGCAGGAAGCCGCTCGACAGTGCCGACCACTCCTTGACGATTGCCGCCACACTGAAAACTACGACGACGATCGCGCTCACGATCTTGACCCGCTTCTCGATCCGGCGCGCGAATTCAGGCGCTTTGTGCGCGACAAGCATGCCGACGACGACGGGTAGGACGACCACGCCGATCGTTTGAAGCGCCCTGTCGAACAGCATTGGCAACTCAACAACGACCCCTGTGAAATGCGCGATGGCCCACGTACTCAACAGCGGCAGAGTCAGCGCACAGAGCAGCGTATTCAGGCCGGTGAGTGCGATGTTGAAGGCGACGTTTCCGCCGAACAGGTGGCTAAAGAGATTTGCGGAGATGCTTCCCGGCGTCGCTGCGAGTAGAACCATGCCAGCGGCAATCGCACCGGGGAGCTGAAATGCGCGGGCTAGCCAATAGGCCACGGCCGGGAGGACGATCATCTGCAAGGTGAGGGCGATCGCGACATCACGCCGTTGGCGCGACAGCCCGCGAAAGTTCTCGATCCGCAATGAAAGGCCAAGCCCGGCCATCACCATGGCGAGCGCGGCGAACAACAGTTGAACGAGGAAGAGGGTGGCCAAGGGTGCTGTTGCAGCAGCCCGCGGCAGTGCGATCGGCCGCGTGGAGATATCCAGCCTCGCGAGAGCGAGCTACCACTGGGCAACTCTAGCGACTACTTCGAGAACTGCGCCCCGCTTGGGACGAGGGGCGGACTGCCTGCGCGTGACATACGACCGCATGCCGAGCGTTCAGGTCTCTAGACTGGTCTCGGACACTTATGGCTCGACTACCTTGATTCGCATTTTCCAGTTGGACAAGGCAATGGCGATCGAGCGCACGAGCGGACTTGCGACGGTCAAGCTGGATGCAAGCGCCGAGAAGGAAGTTCGAACGGCGCAGCTCGATCGAATCCTTCGGCACTCGAGCACCGCTGCCGCCATCTCGACAGTCTTCGCGTTCATCCTGGCGGCGTATTTGGCGCCGACCTTCGGCGTGGCCGCGTATATCTGGTTCGGGCTCAAGGTTGTAAGCGCACTGCCAAGATTTCTATGCGCTCAAGCCTACCGTCTTGGGTGGTGGCAGCCCTCCCTCGCGACACTCTCAGGCTTTGTGTGGTCGTCGTTCGTGGTCGACGGGGCCGTCTGGGGTCTGGCCGGAATGTGGGGCGCAGGCGGACACAGGGAGACTGTCGCTTTGCTCGTTGCCTGCATCAGCAGCGTCGCCATGCTTGCGACGTTTGCTCTTCAGATCCAGCTGAAGGCGACGATGGCATTCGTCATCCCAGCGTTGTGCCCCATGGCGATCGCGCTCCTGTGGCGCGGCGACACCTTTGGTCTTTTCGCCGCCAGCGGGACCGTCTTGGTAATGGTGCAAACGACACTGACCAGCATGGCTTCCGAGCGACGGGCGGCGCTTGAATATCTTGCGCATAACCGACTGACCGAAGCTCTGCACGAGGTGAAGCGCCAAAGCTCGGTGAAAACGCTCTTCCTCGGCAGCATGAGCCACGAGCTGCGCACGCCACTTCACGGCATTCTCGGGCTCGCTGAACTCATACAGAGGAGGGTTACCGAGACTGAGACCTCGCATCAGCTGAAGCTGATCCGATCATCGGGAGAACACTTGCTCGAGTTGATCGGTGCGCTGCTCGACGTGTCTCGAATCGACTCTGGCAAGCTCGCTCTCCATCCATCCCCTGTCGATTTGGCCAGCGAGCTGAAAGCCATCGCGGACCTCTACGCTCTGCGTGCAAGCAGCAAGGGTTTGGTATTCGAGCCCGGCATCCGCCTCGACGAAAGCTGTTGGGCCGAGGCGGACATTACGCGGGTACGCCAAGTGCTGCACAACTTGCTCGGCAACGCCATGAAATTCACCAAGCGCGGCGTCATCGTCTTCAATGTCTGGGATTCGGAGGGTACCTTCGTGTGCGAGGTAACTGACACGGGACCCGGGATCGACGCGAAAGAGCTGCCGCACATCTTCGACGCGTTTCGTCAGACCGAGGCTACCGCGTCGAATTCCTCAGAGGGCGCCGGGCTCGGATTGACCATCGCACGGGAACTCGCTCGAGCGATGGGCGGGGATCTGACGGTCGCGAGCACGATCGGCATAGGGTCCCGCTTTCGATTCGAGTTCAAAGCGACCAAGCTGCTGCTGGCCGATCTTCCTGCGTCAGCCCGGGACTCAACAGCTGAACCCCAGAATCTTCGGAGCAACTTTCGCGTGCTCGTCGTTGAGGACAACGACGTGAACGCACTCATCGCCATCGCATACCTGGAGCAGCTGGGCGTTACCGCTACTCATGCGCCTGATGGGCGCCAGGGCGTGGAAGGTGCATTTGCCACACCTCGGCCTGACCTCATCTTGATGGATTGCCGGATGCCCGTCCTCGATGGGCTTGATGCGACGAAAGAGATTCGGATGATCGAGCGGTCGACCAACAAGGCTCGTGTGCCGGTGATCGCATTGACGGCAAACCCGACCGACGAAGACCGAGCGGAATGCTTCGACGCCGGCATGGACGGCTTCTTGACGAAGCCATTCACGGGAGCTCAGTTCATGAAAGCCGTTCGCGTGTATCTGGATGATTTACGCGAAAACCGCGCGAAGACGCATCCGCTCTACGAATTCGCCGCGTCACTGGAGGACACGGACGCCGAGCTTTTCGGGGACAGCGGCCAGACGATGCATTAGCGGCATCTGGATGTCAGGGTGCGTCGTTGTCACCATGAACTGAAGCAGCGGGTGGTTCTTCTGCTGCCACTTGCTCTCTGCTGACAAGACGTCGAGACCGAGGATTCGGTGCATGAGATTGCCTCCGTGAGGCAGGGCAGTAGCCTCGGTCACCTCCTCGGCGCCCATCTGCTCGTACGCACGCAGCAAGCCCGGCTTGCGAACGCCGAGAACAAGCCAACGCAGGTGGGTGGCCATGCAGTGCAGATAGCCGGCCTTCCATAGCGCGAGGCGCACGAAGGGATCGGCCCCTGCAACTGCTGACAAGCGAGAGATCTCCGCGCGTCCGTGCAGCTGAAGTGCTGCCGGGATGCGAATGTACTTTTCGATTTCCAAGGCGCCGCCATCGGCAGTACTCTGGATACGCATCGAGCCAATGGGCTCGCCGGTCAACTTGTCTTCGCAGAGGTAAATCGTGGTCCAAGGCGACAGGTCGACGTCGTCCGGCGTCAGCATCGACTCTCGGTAGGTGGCAACCTTGCGACCGTAGGCTTCTGCCCGGACCTTGCAAGCCAGCTCCAAGTCGTTTTCAGACTCAGCCGGACGAAGGGAGAACGTGAGAGATTCGGTCATCGGTTCCTCTATGCCGGCGGCGTCGTTTGCGCTGATGGGCACCCGAAGTGTGAATTCCTTTGCATTTTGTGCTCATGAGAAGCAGGACTGCAATAGCGCACGCTCACGCCAGTTGCACGGGCGCCACCAAAGCCGAGGAACCTTTCATCTGCCGAAGGCTATAAAACGCTCCTCGAAAGACCTGCTCACTGCTCGGAGCCTCTTCCACGACCTCACCGATCGACGCGAGCCGAAGCCCCACCGGCACCTGCACGTCCTGCAGCGCACCGACACTGCTCTCGGCGATCGTGTGCCGCGGGGCCTCGATCTCGCGCTGCTGCCGCACCGCGCGCATGCCGAGCCAGGCGAACAGCGCGCCGGCCGCGGCACCCGCTTCGCCGCTCATCGCAGCGCCCATGACGGCGCCACGCCGCGCTACCGGCGCACGGCGGCGGCTGGCGAGCCGTCGCCCGCCCAGCCAATACGCTCAGAGCGCGCGGCGATGTGCCAGCGCCGGCAACTGCATGCGCACCGCGGCGATGCGTGCCGTGTCGAGTTCGGCCACGACCACGCCCTCGCCCTCTTCGCGCCGGATCGCGACGATCTCGCCCCACGGATCGACGACGAGGCTGTGGCCGTAGGTGCGCCGGCCGTTCTCGTGCGTGCCGCCTTGCGCCGCAGCGATCACGTAGCACTGGTTCTCGACCGCGCGGGCACGCAGCAGCAGCTCCCAGTGCGCCGCGCCGGTCAGGTAGGTAAAGGCCGAGGGCACGCTCAGCAGGTCGCACGCCGGCTGCATCAGCGCGCGATAGAGCTCGGGAAAGCGCAGGTCGTAGCAGACGCTCAGGCCCACGCGCACGCCGGCGGCGTCGAACGCCACCGGCTCGGCACCCGCCAGAAGCACGCGGCCTTCGTCGTACTGCTCCTTGCCGTTGTCGTAGCGGAACAGATGCATCTTGTCGTAGCGCGCCGCGAGCTCGCCTTGCGGCGAATAGACGAGGTTGGTGTTGGTGACGCGCTCGGGGTTGCCCGCGATTGCCATCGGCATGGTGCCGCCGACGAGCCACACGCCATGCGACTTGGCCGCTTCGGCGAGCATCTGCTGGATCGGCCCGCTGCCGGGGCGCTCGGCCACGCCGAGCTTGTCGCGGTCGTTGCGGCCCATCAGGCAGAAGTATTCGGGCAGCACGACGAGCCCCGCGCCCTCGCCCGAAGCGCGCGCGACCAGCGCCTTTGCAGTCTCGAGGTTGCGGGCGACTTCGGGCGACGAGACCATCTGCACGGCGGCGATCTTCATGCGGCTCCTCGCGGTCCAGGCAACGGTGGAGTCATCGCGGAGCCAGCGGCGCCGAACCCGACCCGGCCGGCGCTTCCGACGCCGCCTGGCCGAGCAGGCTGCGTTCGACGCGCTCCACCTTCGGATCGTCCCACGGCCCGGTGACGTGGAACTCGCGCGTGCTCGCCGCGATGAGCGGCTTTCTCAGGAAGTACTGCGCGAGGAAGGTGCCGAGGCCGATGGCCGGGTTGATCACTGCATAGGCGAGCGAGGCAGTGCCGGCGTTGATCTCGGGCACCACCAGCACGCGCAGGTCCTGCGTCTCGCGTTCGAGGTCGGCTCTGCCTTCCATCAGCACCGCGGCCGCGACGCCGCGCATGCGCAGGTTGTTGGTCGAGGCCAGGCCCTGGCCGATCTTCACATCGCCCACGACGTTGTCGAACGCGAAGCCTTCCTCGAACAGGTCGCGGAAGTCCAACAACAGCCGGCGCGGCAACGACTGCAGGCTCAGCACGCCGAGCAGCCGCGCGGCACCCGGGCTCGCCTTGAGGAACTGGCCGGCATCGATCGCCACCTTCACTTGGCCGCTCATGCGCGCGTAGTCGGGCGAGAGCGGCGAGCCGGGCCACGAGACCTCGCCGTCGAGCGCGCCTTTGCCACCCTTGACCGCCTTGCCCATGCCGAGCCGCTCGAGCAACAGGCCGCTGTCGGCCAGCGCCAGGTGGAAGTTCATGGTGGCGCGGCGCGGCACGGCCGCCTGGGTGGCGCCCCAGGTGCCGGTGGCGCTGAGCTGCGCTTCGGGCATCACGAGATTGAGCTTGGCGAGCTGCCATTGCCGAGACGATTCACCGGCGCCGGCCACCGGCGGGCGGTTCGAGGCCTCGACCTCGAGCCGGCCGAGATGCCGACCGCGCAGCTCGAAGTCGTCGACGATGATGTCGAGCGCCGGGATGCTGGCGGCCGGCTCGTCGAGCAGGCTCTCGACTCGATCGACCTCGGCCTTGGGCAGCGACAGGCGCGAGAGGCGCGCGAAGATGCGGCCGGCACCGGCCGACGGCCCGCCACCGCCACGCCGCGCCGGGCGATATTCGAGGTAGCCCTCGAGCTCGTCGGCGTCGACCTTGGCGCGCCACAGGCCGCCCGTCTGCGTCAGGCTGGCGGTGACGTTGCCGAGGCGGCGCGGGCCGGTCTCGAGCTCGCCGACCTTGAGCACGATCGCGTCGGGCACGTAGCCTTCGCCGCCGGCATCGTCGAGCACCAGCGGTGGGGCCGGCGTGGCGTTGGTTGCGCGTGCGCCCGTGCTCGGGCCCAGGAGTCGAGCCGCCGCGGCTTCCCATTGCGGGACGTCGAGCCGTTTCAGCGCAACGCTCGCGGCTACGCCGCTGGCCGGAAGTGCGACCGGCTCCGCTGCGGCCGGGGGCGACACCTCCCCCGGCTTGGCGGGCAAGGTCACCCGCGGCTCGGAGACGCGGATCGCGCCACGCACCACACGCGCGGCGTCGCCTTCGCCCTCGCGCACGAAGTGGGCGGCGAAGACGTTGCCGAGCTCGACCTGCAACGCATCGCGCATCGTCGAGCCCGCAGCAGCCGAGTTCGATGGCGCAGCGTCGGGCCCCGACCGCACTCGCAGCGCGAGCGGCGTCGCCGCAGGCTTGCCGATCGGCTGCGGCAGATCGACGCCGACGCCGACGAGATTGCTCGTCACTTCGAGCTGCGAACGCCCGCGGGGGAACGCCAGCGCGACGCGATACGCCGCCTGCCCCGTGAGCGCTGTTGCCAGGCGCGACACGGCGCCCAGCTCACTCGCTTGGCGCAGAGCTTCGACACTGAACGTGCCCTGACCGGTAAAGCGCTTGACCGCGTCGGCAGCGGTCCCCGAGCCGCCTTCGAACGCAAGCTCGCCACCCAGCACCTGCGCGTTGCCCCCGATGACCGCGAAGCCCTTCTCGGTCATGTCGACGCGGCCTTTGGTGGCGCCGAGCAGCGGCGTGTCGGGCGTCATGCGCACGTCGTTGGCGGCCAGTTGCAGGCTCGCCTTGAGCGTGGTCGCGGTGGGCTTGCCGAGCGGCACGCCGAGCGCCAGACGCAGCTCGGCCGGGCCGGTTGCCGTAGCCTTGGCCAGCACCTGCTCGGTCCAGCGGCCGACCGGTGTGACGTTGACGAAGCGCAGCATCTCGGCCAACGGGCCGCGGCCCGTGCCCTCGATCTCGAGCCGCGCGTTGTCGCCGAGCTCGGCAATGCGGCCGTGCACGCGGCTCCAGTCGGCGCCGGCCAAGCGCAGCTTGGCATCCTTGATCTCGAGCGCACCGTTGGCGATGACGACCTCGCCCGACGCCGCGGTCAGCGCGGGCCAGGCTGCATCGGCCGCAGTGCCCGCATCGCCCGGGATGTAGGCGAAGGCGAGGTCGGCCACCTGGAGCGCGATGCGGAACTCGCCTTCCTTGTCGTTGCGAGCCTTGTGGAACGGGAAGTCGGCCAGGTCGCCGCGCACCCTGAAGCTGGCGCTGGCGAGCGTGCCGCCGCGCACCGCGCGGCCGAGGTAGTCGCGCACGCCGTCGGGCAGGCCGAGCGGCAGATAGCGCGCGGTGCGCAAGACCTTGGCATCGGCGATGCGGCCGTCGAGCTCGAGTTCGCCGGGATAGCGGCCGCCGCGCGCGAAGCCGCTGCCGCGGCCGCTCTTCCACGTGGCCGTGAGCTGGCCGCGGGCGTCGGCGTTCTGGAACCGCGCATCGCTGACCTTGACCGTGACGGCCGAAGGCGCTTCGGCGGTGCGGCCCTTCTCGATCTTCCAGCCAACGTGCGCATCGAGCTTGTCGAGCGCGAGTTCGCGCTCGACAAAGATGCCGGGCAGGTCGAGCACGCCGGCTGCGATGGCTACGGTGGCGCTGCCGCCGGCCTCGGTGGCGTCGAGCTGCACGCTGGCGTGGCTCAGGCCGGGCCGGCCGACCGCGTCGGGCCGCTCGCCGGGGCGCGCCACGAGTGCCAGGTCAGCGAGCTTGCCTTTGACGCGGTAGTGCAGCGGCGCGTCGAGCGGCCCGTCCCAGTGCGTCGCCAGGCCGGTGATCACGCCTTGCGGGTGCAGGCCGACGAGGAGGTCGCGCAAGGCGTTGCCGAGCGGCACGCGGGTCGCGATCTGCGCCATCACGCCGACGTCGAGACGCTCGGCCGCGAACTCGCCGCGCGTCACGTTTCCGGCGTCGTCGCGATGCCAGGCGAAATCGAGATCGGCCTCGTGCCAGCGCACGCCGTCGCCGGTGGCGAAGCCGAAGCGGCGCACGTTGACGGCGATGCGGTCGCCCTGCTTTTCGCCGCTGATGCGCCCCTGCACGCGTTCGAACTCCAGCGGCTCGACGGTGCGGTCGAGGCGCAGCGCCACCGCGCGCAGGGCGACGTCGACGGTGGCGCCTGCAGGCTCGCCTTCCTTCACGTCGAACCAGCCACGCAGCGCGCCGTTGCCCTCGCTCAACTCGAACGGCAGGCTGACGTGGCGGCGCAGCTCGCGCACGTCGGCACGCGGCAGGTCGACATAGGCGCTTCCGCTCCAGCGGTGCCAGTCGCTGCTCTTGGCGAACAGCGGCTGGGTGAAGCGGCCGCGCAGGCTGAAGCGCTCGCCCCAGCCGGGTGGTGGCGTCGCGTCGATACGCATCTCGTGCCGCCGCAGGCTGTTGCGCACGACGAGTGCCACGTCGCCGAGCGTGAGCGGCGGCGCCTGGCGCATGTCGTCGATCCAGCGCAGCGTGCCGGCGCGGATCACGAACTCTTCCTGGTGGAAAAACCATTCGGCGGTCGCGTCGTCGTCGTCGCTGCTGCCGGCGGCGCCGCCGAAATCGAGCCCGGCGACGCTGAGGCGCCCGTTCGCGTCGCGGCGCACATCGAGGCTGGCGCCGTCGATCAACAGCTGGCTGAAGCGCGGCTCGAGGGCGAGCACCGAGCGCGGCGAGAGCGCCGCGAAGACGCGCGGCAAAGCGAGGGCGACGCGGCCTTCCGCGTCGAGCACGCGCACGTCGGTGAGCTCGAGCGCCGGCACCCAGCCGCTCGACTGCGCGCGGATCGTGCCGATGCGCACGGGAGCACCGAGGATGCGGCTGGCACGGGCCTGGATGGGGTCACGCCAGCCGTCGATGTGCGGCAGAATCAGCCAGTGAAGTAAGAGCCAACCCACAAACAGAACCAAGCCCACCGTGAACAGCAGCCACAGCAGCACACGAAACACGCGGCGTAACGGCCGCATGCGCGCAGCGACGGCGGGGGACGACAGCCGCTGTGTCGCAGCGTCGTCGATGGGCAAAGGGGCAGACGTGAACAAGGCGTGGCGCCGACCGGCAGGGTCCGAAGGTGGCAACAGGCACGCCCTCTGGCAGACGGTGGCGCGGCGCGGGCTCGACTGGCGCCTCGCGCCGATCGCTTCAATCTAGCACAGACCCTCCGGGCGACGATGGGTTCCAAGGCTGCCCTCAGTCTCGTGATGCCGCCTTCAGGCGCAGGCGGTGCATCGGCTCCGCAAGCCGACCACAGCCGCTTCGTCCAGCGCATCCGCCGGCGCTACCCGAACGAGCTCGCATGGGTCGCGCCGGGCTTGCCGGACCGCGACACGATCACCGCGCTGATCGCTCGCTTGCGGGCGGAAGGGCATGCACTGGGCGCAGCGATGCGCATCGCGCGCCAGCTCACGCTCGAGCGCCTGGCCGTGCTCGACGTGGAGCAGCAGGCGCCGATGGTCGACGTGACACGCGCGATGACCGAGCTCGCCGAGGCCACGCTCGAGCTCGCCCTCGCCGAAGCGCTGGCCTTGCAGGACCGGCGCTACGGTGCACCGCTCGACGCGGCCGGCCGGCGCATCGACTTCTGGATCGTCGGCATGGGCAAGCTCGGCGCGCGCGAGCTCAACGTCTCGTCCGACATCGACTTGATCTATATCTACGAAGACGACGGCGAGACCGAGGGCCTGGCCGATGGCAAGGGCTGCATCAGCGCGCACGAATACTTCGCCCAGGCGGCGAAAAGTCTCTACACGCTGATCGGCGAAGTGACCGAACACGGCTTCGTCTTCCGCGTCGATCTCGCGCTGCGGCCGAACGGCAACTCGGGGCCAGCCGTCGTCAGCCTGCCGATGCTCGAGGAGTACCTGCAGGCGCACGGTCGCGAATGGGAGCGCCTCGCCTGGCTGAAGAGCCGGGTGGTCGCGCCGCGCGCCAGCGTGGCGAACGGGCGGCCGCTGGCGTTGCGCGCGCTGGTCACGTCGTTCGTGTATCGGCGCTACCTCGACTACGGCGTGTTCGAAGGCCTGCGTCAATTGCACGCCAAGGTGCGCGACGAAGCGCAGCGGCGCGCGGCGGGCCGGCCGCAGCGCGCCAACGACGTGAAGCTCTCGCGCGGCGGCATCCGCGAGATCGAGTTCATCGTGCAGCTGCTGCTCGTGGTGCGCGGCGGCCAATACCCCGAGATCCGCACGCGCTCGACGCTGAAGGCGCTCGACAAGCTCGCCGCCGGCGGCCTCATGAAGCGCGCCAGCGCCGAACGGCTGGCCGCCGCATACACGCTGCTGCGCCGCGTCGAGCACCGCATCCAGTACCTCGACGACCAGCAGACCCACGTGCTGCCGACCCAGGACGCCGATCTCGGTTGGATCGCCGCCAGCCTGGAGGCCGACGGCGCGCTCGACGCCGGCGGCCTGATCGACCGGCTCGGCGAGGCGCGCGAATTCGTCGCCGGCGAGTTCGACCTGTTGCTCCACGACGGCCGCAATCCGGCCAGTGGCAACGGCGACTGTCGAAGCTGCGGGCCACCGCAGCAGCCGGTCGATGCCGAGGCGTTCCTGGCAGCGTTGCCACCCGAGCTGGCGGCACGGGTGCGGCCGCTCTGCAACCAGCCGAAGATCCGCTTGCTCAAGGACGAAAGCAAGGTGCGGCTGGCGCGCCTGGTCACGCGCGCTGCCAAGGCCGTCGCCGAGGCGCGCTGCACGCTGCACGCCGCCGTCTTGTTCATCGACTGGATCGAGCCGCTGCTGCGGCGCGAGAGCTACCTCGCCCTGCTGGCGGAGCGGCCCGAGGTGCAGAACCGGCTGCTGCGCCTGCTCGGCCTGGCGCGCTGGCCGATGCGCTACCTGATGCTGCACCCCGGCGTCATCGACGAGCTCGCCGACGAGCGCCTCCTCCACGATCGCTTCGACTCGGCGGCGTACACACGCGAACTCGAAGAACGCCATGCCGGCTGGCAGCGCTCCAGCCAGGCCGAAGAAGAGCTGCTGCTCGACACGCTGCGGCGCGCCCACCACGCCGAGGTCTTCCGCACGCTGGTGCGCGACGTCGAAGGTCACATCACCGTCGAGCAGGTCGCCGACGACCTCTCTGCACTCGCCGACGCAACTCTCTGCTGCGCCCTGAGATGGGCCTGGAAGCATCTGAAATCGGCACATCGTGCCGAGCCTCAGCTGGCCGTCATCGCCTACGGCAAGCTGGGCAGCAAGGAGCTCGGCTACGGCAGCGACCTCGACGTCGTCTTCGTCTACGACGATGCCGACACCGACGCCGACAAGGCCGGCGAGGTCTACGGCGCCTTCGTTCGCAAGCTCATCACCTGGCTGACGATGCGCACCGCCGCCGGCGAGCTGTTCGACATCGACACGGCACTGCGCCCGAACGGCAACTCCGGCCTGCTCGTGACGTCGATGGCGTCATTCGAGAACTACCAGACCGGCCGCGGCAGCAACACCGCGTGGACCTGGGAGCACCAGGCGCTGACGCGGGCGCGCTGGTGCGCCGGCCTCGGGACGGTCGCGCCGCGCTTCGAGGCCGTGCGTCGGGCCGTGCTGGCGGCACCGCGCGACGCCGCCGCCCTTCACGCCGAGGTCGTGGCGATGCGCGAGCAGGTGCGCCGCGCCCACCCGGTACCAGCCGGCCGCTTCGACGTCAAGCACAGCGCCGGCGGCATGATGGACGTCGAGTTCGCGGTGCAGACGCTGGTGCTCGGCGACGGCGGCCGCCACCCGAAGCTGCAGGACGACGTCGGCAACATCGCGCTGTTGCAGCGTGCCGAGGCGGCTGGCCTGTTGCCGGCCGGCGTCGGAAGCGCCGCTGCCGACGCCTATCGCGACCTGCGCCGGGCCCAGCACCACGCGCGCCTCGACGAGCAGCCGACGCAGGTCGATCCGGAGACGATGGCCGGGCAGCGGGAAGCGGTGCTGGCGCTTTGGCACGAGGTGTTCGCTTAGCAGAAGCCGCCGGGCAGGATGCGGCGCCGGCCTGCGGCTGCAAGACCCGCCCCGCATCGTCGCCATGACCGAACGCAAAGCCCGCCTCGACCCGCTGGCCGTTGTCTGTCTGGTCGTCTGCTGCATCCTCTGGGGCCTGAACCAGGCCGCCGCCAAGACCGCGTTGTCGGAAATGCCAGCGCTGTGGCAAGCCTCCATTCGTTCTCTGGGCGGCGCCGCGCTCGTTTTTATGTGGTCGCTGGCACGCGGCATTCCTCTCTTCGGGCGGGACGGCACCCTCGTGCCAGGCCTCGGCGTCGGCTTGCTTTTCGCGGCCGAGTTCGCGTGCATTTTTCTCGGGCTCCAGGACACGACCGCGTCGCGGATGGCCGTCTTTCTCTACCTCGCGCCGTTCGTGGTGGCTCTCGGCATGCCACGGATCGCTCGCTCGGAACGGCTGGCGCGGCCACAGATGGCCGGCCTCGTCGTCGCTTTTGCAGGCGTCGCGTGGGCGTTCGCCGAGGGATTCACGCAGCCGGCCGCGGGACTGCGCCAATGGCTCGGCGACGCCCTCGGAGCCGCCGCCGCCGTACTCTGGGGCGCGACCACGCTGGCCATCCGGGGCTCGCGACTGACCGCCGCGTCGCCCGAGAAAACCTTGCTCTACCAGCTCGTCGTGGCCGGCATCGTTCTCGCTGCGGCGGCGATGGCGCGCGGCGAGGTCTTGCCGGCGACATTGTCGATACCGGTCTGGGCCTCGCTGTTCTTTCAGATCATTGCGGTGAGCTTTTTCAGTTTCCTGCTCTGGTTCTGGCTCGTCCGCCACTACCCGGCGACGCAGCTGTCGTCGTTCACGCTGCTGACGCCGGTGTTCGGTCTCCTCTTCGGCGTGCTGCTGCTGCACGAGCCGATCACCCTGCGCCTCGCCGTGGCGCTCGCCGCTGTCAGCACCGGCATCTACCTCGTCAACCGGCGGGGCGGGCAACGCTCGCAGAGCGCGTGAACCACCGAGGAACGCTATGCTTGACAGCGACCTCAAACATTCGCACATTATCCGTATGACCATACAACTTTGGTGGGCTGCCGTCTGCTCGGCTGCGGTGTGCGGGTGACGCACGCGGGCAGCCTCGACCGCGGCTCGCCCTTGCCGCTTTATGCGCAGGTCAAGCGCCAGTTGCGCTCGGTCATCCTGTCGTGGCCGGTCGGCGACGACCGCTTCCATACCGAGCAGGCGCTCTGCGCTATCTACGGCGTCAGCCGGGCCACGGTCCGCCAGGCCGTCGCCGAGCTCGAGGAGGAGGGGCTGCTGCAGCGCCGGCAAGGATCGGGAACCCGGGTGGTGCGACCCAAGATCGACGAGTCGTTTTCGCCCTTCACCAGCTTTTCGACGCAGTGGGCGCAGAGCGGCCGCTCGCTCAAGGTCGAGCTGGTGCGCTTCGACCGCGTCGCCCCCTGTCCGGCGCCGTTCGCCGAAATGCTCGGCCTGCCGGCGGGTGCGCTGACCGCCTGCGTCGAGCGCTTTCGTCGCTCCGGAGCGATGCGCATCGTCTGGGACCGGCGCTTCATTCCGCTGGCAGTGGCGACCGGCATCGCGCGGCGCGAGTTCACACGCGTGTCGCTGCTCGACGTCCTCGCGAGCCGGGTCACCTTTGATCGTGGCGAGAGCCAGCTCGAAGCCGGACTGGCGGGAGAAGAGCATGCCGAGCGGCTCGAGCTGCTGCCGTCGGACCCGGTGTTGATTCGCCATCTGAGCTATTTCGCGACCGACGGGCGGCCAGTGATGGCCGGCGTCTCGGTCTATCGCGCCGATCAGGTCCGCTACACGATGACGGCGCCGATGCACGGCCCCGGCGCCGACCTCAAGGCCGAAGTTCGAATGAAAAGCCAGCCGTTCCGCCCCGGCTTTGCCCGCCGGCCGGTCATCAACCCAGGAGAATCCCGATGAGCCTCGCCTCCCACTTCCGCCTCGCGCTGGCGGCCCTCGCCCTCGGCGCCACGCTGCTGCCTGCGCACGCGCAGGCCCCCGTGAAGATCGGCTCGGTGCTTTCGGTGACGGGCCCGGCCGCCTTCCTCGGCGAGGACATGAAGGCCGGCATGGAATTGGCCGTCGAACAGATCAATGCCAAGGGCGGTGTGCTCGGGCGAAAGATCGACTGGATCTTCTACGATGCCGAGAGCCAGACGCAGAAGGGCCTGACCGTGACGCGACGGCTGCTCGACCAGGACAAGGTCGACATGATCGTCGGCGGCGGCAACATGAGCGGCATGGCGATCGCGATGCTCGGCCTCACCGAGAAGGCCGGCCTGCCATTCATGTCGACGGAAGGCGCGATGGACATCGTCACCCCGGTGGCAGATCGCCCGTGGACCTTCAAGAGCACGGCCGACGACGAGCAGGTCATGGAGCGGCTCGCCGACTACTTCGCGAAGAATGGGATCAAGAAGATCGCCTTTCTCGGTGACTCGAGCGGCTTCGGCCAGAGCGCCGCCGGGCAACTCAAGAAAGTGGCAGCCCGGCGCGGTCTCGACGTGATGTACGAGACCTTCAATCCGTCGGACACCGACATGACCCCGCAGCTGGGCAAGATCAAGGAGGCCGGTGTCCAGGCCATCGTCTGCTGGACGGTGACGCCGGCCGGCGTCGTCTTCCTCAAGCAGGCCCAGCAGCTCGGCCTCGACAAGACGACGCTGATCCACAGCTACGGCTTCGTCGACCAGCGCTACATGCAGCTCGCCGGCGACGCCGCCAGGAACCTGTTGCTGGTTTCGGTGAAGTTCCCGGTTGGCGCCGACCTGCCGGATGCCGACCCGCAAAAGGCCGGTATCGCCGCACTCACCAGCGCTTTCGAGGCGCGTTTCAAGCGCAAGCCGAACCAGTTTGCGGCCCAGACCTACGACGCCATCTACCTCGCCCGCACGGCCATCGAGAAAGCCGGCGGCACCGACCGGGCAAAAGTACGCGACGCCTTCGCCGGAATCACCGGCTGGCAGGGCGTCGGCGGCGTCTTCAATTTCTCCAGGGACAAGCACTCGGGCCTCTCCAAGGACGACCTGGTGCTCGTCAACTGGCGCGACGGAGCCTTCCGTCTTGCCGACTACAAATAGCGGTCCCTCTTTTTCAGGAATGCCCCGCATGAACGCCGGCCCCGCCACCATCCTCGACGCCGCCGAAGCGCGCTTTCCGCTTCGCCTCGGTGTCGAGAACCGCCGCATCCGCGAGCTCTTCCACCTCGCCACCCGCCAGCAGTGGAATCCGGCCACCGATATCGACTGGGGCTCGGTCCATCCCGAGCAGTACGACGAGCTTCACCTGAAGGCGGCGCGCATGTACTGGAGCCGGCGCGCCTGGGGCGAGTACGGCGCGATCTCCGAGAGCCCGGCGCTGCAGATCCGCTTTTGCTCCGAGCGCTGCGTGCCCGACATGGCCCTCTTCTTCTCGATCCGCTCTCAGGAGGAGTCGCGCCACGCCGAGGTCTGCTACCGGATGGCCGAGGCGCTCGGCGGCTACTTCGAGGAGCCCACGGCGACGGCCTTCCAGGGCTCGGTCGCGACCCACGGCATCCGCAAGATGGCGCTCGACCCGGCGATCTCGCTCGAAGGCACGATCGCGGCGCTGGTGTGCGCGGCCGAAGAGATCGCGTTCGACGTCTTTCGCCACCTGATCGAGATCACGACCCATCCGGTAGCTCGCCAGGTCGCGAAGATGATCCTGCGTGACGAGGTCCGCCATTGCGCGTTCGGCTGGGCCTACCTCGAGCAGCGCATGCCGGAGCTCGACGAAGCGCAGCGCGAAGGCGTCCGGCAGGCCGTCATCACGATGATCGAGAAGGTCGAGCTCAACGGCTACCACAGCTCGTGGCTCGCGCCCGAAAACCCGGCCTCCCTCGCCGAGATGGAGGTCGATCGACTGACCTGGGAGGCCGGTCTCGGCGCGACCACCGAGACGCTGGAAAAGCCGATCTTCCTGAAGTCGATCGCCGCCATGCGCCAGCGCATGCACGACGCCTGGGGCATCGAGATCCCGATGTTCCGCCATCGCAAATTCGCCGCGCCGTTCTGAGTCCAGGTCGCGATTGGATCCGACCCCTCGCCCGACGACGCTGCAGGTCGAACGGCGCTTTCCGCTCGATCTGCACGAGGCCGACCGCAGCATCCGCCGGCTCTACGAAGCGGCCAAAGCCGCGCACTGGAATCCCGAAACCGACCTGCCGTGGCAGCACAGCGAGATCGCCGCTGCGGCCACCCCGGCACGCTCGGCGGCACGCCGGGTCTGGAGCCGCCGCGCCTGGGTCGAATACACCGGCATGACAGCCACGCCGGCGCTGCTGATCCGCTTTTGTCTCGAGCTCAACCGCGAGTCGGACCCGAAATACTTCCTCACCGTACGCAATACCGAGGAAGCCTTTCACGTCGAGAGCTTCCATCATTACGCCGAGGCGTGCGGAGGCTACATCGACGGCCCGGCCGAACCGGCCTGGGAGCCGGTGTTCAACCAGACCCTCTACCGCGACGCGCTCGACGCCGAGGTCTCGATCGACGCCTACGTCGCCGCGCATTGCGCCTTCGTCGACGGCCTCGAGCACGCGCTCGCCGCGGCGTGGTTGGCGAACGCGAAGGAACCGCTGGCGCGCGCGATGCTCACTCGCTGCCTCGCCGACTACGCGCGCCACGCCGCCTTCGGCTGGCTCTACGCCGAGCGCCGCGCCGCTGAGATGGACGCTGTCTTGCGAGAGCGCGTGGTCGCTTCGCTGGTGCGCCACGTCGGCGAAATCGAGTTCGCCGGCTACCACTGCACGGCGCTGGCGACCGCCATCGATGCGACCGCCGACGCGCACGACCTCGATCTCGTCGCCGAGGCCGGGCTGGGGGCGGTGAGTGCCGAGGAGGAGGTCGCGATCTTTCGCACCTGGCTGGCGACGAGCCGCCAGCGCTTTGCAGCGCTCGGATTTGAGCTGCCGGCGATCCCGCACCCGCGCCTCGGCACGTTCTAGCAAGCGATGGAGCAGCTCGGCAATCTGCTGCTGTCGGGCCTGTCGACCGGCAGCATCTATGCCCTGGTCGCGCTCGGCTTTAACGTCATCTTCAAAAGCACCGGCGCGATCAATTTCGCCCAGGGCGAGTGGGTGATGATGGGCGGCATGGTCGCCGCCACGGCCTACGCGGCACGCCTGCCGCTGGCGCTGGCGGTGCTTTGCGCCATCCTCGTCGTCATCGCCATCGGCATGATCTCCGAGCGCTGGATCATCCGCCGGCTCGCCATGCCGACGCCGCTGGCCGTCACTCTTGTGCTGATCGCGGTCGCCATCTGCAGCAAGAGCCTGGTGATGCTGCTGCTCGGCAAGAACCCGGCGTCGCTGCCGGGATTCAGCGGCAGCGTGCCGATCGAGTGGCTCGGCCTGCGCATCCACCCGCAAACATTCTGGATCGTCGGCATCACCGTCGTCGTGATGCTCGCGACGCACTGGTTCTTCGAGCGAACCCTCGTCGGCAGGGCGATGCGCGCGGTCGCAGCACAACCGGACGCGGCCGCGCTCTGCGGCATCGAGCCGCGCCTGGCGATGGCGCTCTCGTTCGGCCTGGCCGCGGGCGTCGGCGCGCTCGCCGGCGCGATCGTCACGCCCCTGACGCTGACCTCCTTCGACCATGGCACGGTGCTCGGCTTCAAGGGCTTTTCGGCGGCGATGCTGGGCGGCCTGGGCAGCCTGCCCGGCGCGCTGGTCGGCGGCATCCTGCTCGGCCTGCTCGAAGCGCTCGCCGGCGGCCTGATCTCGTCGCACTTCAAGGACGCGGTGGCCTTCGTCGCCCTGCTGCTGACGCTGTTCTGGCGGCCCTCGGGTCTGCTCGGCCGCGGCGACGTGGAGCGCGTGTGAACGACGGCGCGTCGCCGGCGGCGAAGTCGCGCGGCCGCCGGCGCAGCGTCGTGCTCGTCTGGCTGGTCTTCGCCTGCTGGCCGCTCGTCGCCGGCAACGACTACGTACTGAGTCTCGGCATCTACTTCTTCATCAACCTGCTGTTGATCGGCGGCCTCAATCTGGCGATGGGCTACGGCGGCCAGATCTCACTTTGCCAGGCCGGCTTCTTCGGAATCGGCGCCTACGTTTCGGGTGCGCTGGCCATCCAGACCGGCATGCCGGCGCTGCTCGGACTCGTGGCGGCACCCCTCGGCACCGCTGCAGCGGCGCTGTTCATCGGCCTGCCGGCGCTGCGCTTGCGCGGCAACTACCTCGCCATGGCGACGCTCGGCTTCAACGCGATTCTGTCCGTGCTCTTCGTCGAGCTGGTGCCGCTCACCGGCGGCCCGAACGGACTGGCCGGTATCCCGCCGATGCGCATCGGCAGCTTTGCCCTCGACAGCCCGGCTCGCTTCTTCTGGCTGGCCTGGCTGATCGGCGCGGTGATGATGGCGCTCTTCGCGGGGCTGCTGGCGAGCCGCTCCGGGCGGGCGCTGCGTGCCGTTGCCGGCAGCGAGGTCGCGGCGGCCAGCATGGGTGTCGATCCGTTTCGCACCAAGCTGATGGCCTTCATGCTGTCCGCCGCGGCGGCCGGCGTCGCCGGTGCCTTGTATGCCCACTTCAACCAGTACGCGTCGCCCGAGACCTTCAGCTTTTCGGCCTCGGTGCTGCTCGTCGTCATGGTCGCGCTCGGTGGCTGGGGGCGCTTCTGGGGGCCCCTGTTCGGTGCCGCCCTCTTCACCGCCGTGCCCGAACTGCTGCGGCGCTTCCAGGACGCCGAGTTGTTGGTCTTCGGGCTCGGCATGCTCATCGTTCTGCTGTTCCTGCCCGACGGCATTTCCGGACTCGGACGGCGCCTGGTCGCGGTCCGCTCGCGGCGCAGCGCCCGCGGTACGGCCTGATGGCGGCGCTTGCACTCAGCGGCGTGTCGGTTTCGTTCGGCGGCGTCTGCGCCGTCGACGATCTCTCGTTCGAAGTCGCCACCGGCAGCATCAAGGGCGTGATCGGTCCGAACGGCGCCGGCAAGACGACGCTCTTCAATGCCATCTCGGGAATCGCGCGGCCGCAGCGCGGCCGGATAGCGCTCGGCGACCGCGACATCACGGCACTGCGCCCGCACGAACGCGCGGCCCTCGGGCTGTCGCGCACGTTCCAGAACCTGCAGCTTTTTCCGCAGATGAGCGTGCTCGAGAACGTGATGCTCGGCGCGCACGCACGGCTCAAGACCGGATGGTCCGCCGGCCTGCTCGGGCTCGCCGGCCGGGAAGAACGCGAGGCCGAGGCGATCGCGCGCGACCGGCTGGCGATGCTCGGCCTCGCCAACCGAGCCGGTGAGCTCGCCGGCTCGCTCGGCTTCGCCGACGCCAAGCTGCTCGAGATCGCGCGCGCCCTGGCCGGTTCACCGCGCCTGGTGCTCCTCGACGAGCCGATCGCCGGCGTGCCACCGGCCGACCAGGACCGAATCGCGGACGTCATCCGCGCCGTCAATGCGACCGGCGTCACGATCGTCCTCGTCGAGCACAACATGCGCGTTGTCATGAACCTGTGCGCCGACATCCTGGTGATGAACCACGGCGCCCGCCTTGCCGAAGGCGCGCCTGCCGAACTTGTCAGGCACCCCGAGGTCGTGGCCGCCTACCTCGGCCCGGGCCATGCGCATGCTTGAGGTCATGGGCCTGCAGGCGGGCTACGGGGCGGCCAACGTCCTCCACGACGTTTCGTTCGTGGTCGCGCGCAACGCCTTCACGACTCTGATCGGCGCCAACGGCGCCGGCAAGTCGACGACGCTGAAGGCGCTCGCCGGGCTGCTGCGGCCCGTGCGCGGCCGCATCGTCTTCGAAGGCGAGGACATCGCCGCACTGCCTGCGGCGCGGATCGTCGCGCGCGGCATTGCCCTGGTGCCCGAAGGCCGGCGCGTGTTCGGGCCGCTGACGGTGCAGGAAAACCTGCAGCTGGGCGCTTTCAGCAGGCTCTTTCCGCGGCCGCCGCGCGACGGCCGCTACGAAGCCCGCCTGGAGTACGTGCTGGAGACGTTTCCGCGGCTGCACGAACGGCTTTCGCAACAAGCGGCGACGCTGTCCGGCGGCGAGCAGCAGATGCTCGCCATCGGCCGCGCGCTGATGAGCGAGCCGCGCCTGCTGCTTCTCGACGAACCGTCGATGGGTCTGGCGCCGCTCATCGTGCAGCAGGTCTTCGACGTTCTTCGGCGGCTCCAGGCCGGTGGCCTGACTGTGCTGGTCTCGGAGCAGAACGCGAGCGTCGCGCTGGCCCATGCCGACCACGGTCACGTGATCGAGAGCGGCCGTATCGTCATGGACGACAGCGCAGAAGCCTTGCGGGGCAGCGACCGGGTGCGAAAGGCCTACCTTGGGCTCTGACGCCACGCAGGGCAGCGCCTCGACCCGTATCGATCCGGCGCTGGAGCGCCAGTACAACCTGCGCCTGCGGCATCCGGAGCGCACCGACGTCTACGATCGCTTCGCGGTCGAGAGCGCGAAGCTGAGGGCGAGCGCGCCCGGTTTCCGGGCTTTGCGCTACGGCGACTCCGCGAACAGCGTCGTCGACTTCCTACCAGCCGACACGGTCGCGCCGGCGCCGCTTTTCCTGTTCATCCACGGCGGCTACTGGCGCACGCTCGACCGCAGCATTTTCAGCTTCCTGGCCAAGCCCTGGCTGGCCCGCGGCGTGCATGTCGCGCTGCCCGGCTACGACTTGGCCCCGGCCGCCAGCGTGGGCGCGATCGTCGATCAGGTTCGCAAGGCGGCCGGCTCCCTCCTCGCGGACGCCGACGAACTCGGCATCGACCGCCGCCGGCTTATCGTCGGTGGCCATTCGGCCGGCGCTCACTTGGGCGCCCTGCTGCTCGGTGCGCTGCCGGCCCGCACGGCGGTCGCCGGCTTCGTTGGCGTGAGCGGCATCTACGACCTCGAGCCGCTGCTGGCGACGACGGTCAACGCCGACATTCGGCTGGGGCCGACCGCCGCCCGCGCGCTCAGCCCGCGCTGGTGCCGCTTCGACGCCGGCCCGCATCACCTTTGCGCGGTCGGGAGTGCCGAGACCGACGGCTTCAAGCAGCAGTCGCACGAGTACGCGGCCGCGCTCCGCGCCCAGGGCTGCGACGCCGAATCGGTGGAGGTGCCCGGGCGAACCCACTTCGACATCCTCGACGAGCTTGCCGACGATGAAGCTCCGCTCTTCCGGCGCGCCCACGCCATGCTTTCCCAATCTTCCGAACGGAGCTTTCGATGACGCTGTCGATCCACAACCCAGCTGCCCAGGCAGCACCGTTCGGTGCCTACTCGAACGGGATCAGCGCGCCTGCGGGCGGCCGCTGGTTGCACATTGCCGGCCAAGTGGGCGTGGAGGCCGGCGGCACGCTCGCGGCCGACTTCCCGGCGCAGGCCGACGCCGCCTGGAAGAATCTCGTCGGCGTGCTTGCCGATGCCGGCATGGCGCCTGCCGACCTCGTCAAAGTCACGCACTACCTCGTGCGCGCCGACGACCTGAAGGACTACAACGCCGTTCGCAGCCGCCACCTCGGCGACGCCCGGCCGGCGTCGACGCTGGTCATCGTCCAGGCCCTGGCCCGCCCCAAGTGGCTTGTCGAAGTCGAGGCGGTGGCTTGGCACGCCTGACGGACCTCGCCCATCCTGCGATGCGAGCCGTTCTCGAACAGCTCGCGGCGCAACGCGCGGGCCTGCCAGACCGCTACGGTCTGCCGTTCGCGCAGGCTCGGGATCAGCTGCTGGTGGAACGCGAGCCGTGGCTCGCCGACGGGCCGCGTTGCGCCTGCGAGAACGCCAGCATCGAGGTCGACGGCCGCACGTTGCCGATGCGCGTCTACCGGCCGGAGCCGCTCGACGGCGCGAGGCAGCTGGTGTATCTGCACGGTGGCGGCTGGTGTGTCGGCTCGCCGGCAACCCACGACAACATCGTGCGACGCCTCGCGGTCGGCCTGGGCTGCGAGACCTGGTCGATCGACTATGCGCTCGCGCCCGAAACACCTTACCCGGCCGGCCTCGTCGACGCCATCGCCGCGATTCGCGCGGCACGGCGCGATCGTCCCGATGCCGAACTCGTCGTCGCCGGCGACTCCGCCGGTGCGAACCTCGCGCTCGACGCCGCTCGGGCACTGCGCGGCGATCGCGACGCGTCGATCGACTGTCTGCTGCTGTTCTACGGCGTCTACACCGACGCCACGAACGACGCCAGCATGGCCGCCTTCGGCGATGGCCGGTGGGGGCTCTCGGTCGCCGCGCACGAGCGCTATCACGCGGCCTATCGCGGCAACGCAGCGCGGCCCGGCGACCGATCGATCGCATTCGCCCTCGATGACGATGTCGATCTGCGCGGCATGCCGCGCGCCCATGTCACGGTCGCCGCCCTCGACATCCTGCGTGACCAGCAGCATGCGTTGATCGCGAAGCTGCAGCGTCAAGGCGTGTCGGTCGCCGCGAACGAGGTGCCCGGCGTCATCCACGGCTTTCTCTCGTATGGCCAGGCACTGCCGCAAGCTGGCGCGGCGCTCGATGCCGCTTGTGCGTGGGTTTTTTCGGCGCTGTCGCGCTAGCGTTGGATGCGATCGACGAGCGCGGTGGTCGAATAGCCGCCGAGGAAGGGAAGCGCCTGGGCTTGCCCGCCCCAGCCGCGAACGAGTGCCGTCTCGGCCAGCGTTTCGATGTCGTAGTCGCCGCCCTTGACGTACAGCTCGGGGCGCACGATCTTCAGCAGCTCGAGCGGTGTCGCCTCGTCGAACAGCGTCACCAGGCTCACGCTCTCGAGCGCGGCAAGAACGCAGGCGCGGTCGCCCTCGCCGTTGAGTGGCCGGTCCGGTGCTTTGCCGAGGGCCTTCGCCGATGCGTCACTGTTGAGGCCGACGACGAGGCTGGCCCCGAGCGCGCGCGCCTGCGCCAGATAGGTCACGTGACCGCGGTGCAGGATGTCGAAGACACCGTTGGTGAACACGACCGGCCGCGCCAGTGCCGCAAGCTGCGGCAGCAGCTCGGCGCGCGAGGTCAGTTTGGCGACGAAGCCGGGCAACATCACCGGATTGTCGCTGCGGTCGCTCCGCGGTCGCAGCGGCCGGCAGCGGCGAACGGCCGCTTGTGCCCGTGCCGTTTCAGGCCGGGCGGGCCGGCGGTTCCGGCGGCACGGCGACGGCCGCGGCCGCAGTGGCAGCGGCCGCCGCAACCTTCGCCGTCACTTCCTTGCGGTAGCGATTCAGCTCCTGAACGCTGGCGAAGCTGCGCTCGAGCAAGAGGCTCAGGTTGTGCAGGATGCGGTCGACGACCTTGGTCTCCCAGACGCTGTCGAACTGGATCTGGGTGTCAAGCCAGCTCTCCAGCCATTTCGGGTCGGGCAGGCGGCTCTGGATGGTGTCGCGCGGGAACAGGCCCGCGTTGACGTGCAGGTTGGTCGGATGCAGCGCCTGGGCCGTGCGCCGCGCGCTCGCCATCAGCACGCCGACCTTGGCAAATGCGGCACGTGCTTCGTCGCCGAACTTCAGCATGGCCCGCTTCATGTAGCGCAGGTAGGCACCGCCGTGGCGGGCCTCGTCGCGGGCCAGGGTCTCGTAGATGGCTTTGATGACCGGCTCGCTGTGCCATTCGGCGGCGCGCCGGTACCAGTGGTTGAGGCGGATCTCGCCGCAGAAATGCAGCATCAGCGTCTCGAGCGCAGGGGCCGGGTCGAACTCGAAGCGGACGTCGTGCAACTCTGCCTCGGTCGGCACCAGGTCGGGCCGAAAGCGCCGCAGGTATTCCATGAGGACCAGCGAATGCTTCTGCTCCTCGAAGAACCAGACGCTCATGAACGCCGAGAAGTCGCTGTCGTCGCGGTTGTCGCGCAGGAACATTTCAGTCGCGGGAAGAGCCGCCCATTCGGTAATGGCGTTCATCTTCACCGTCTGCGCCTGCTCCTCGGAAAGCTGGGTGGCGTCAAACGAGGCCCACGGGATGTCGTGGTTCATGTTCCAGCGCACGGCTTCGAGCTGCTTGAAAAGTTCGGGGTAGAGCATCGTGATTCCTGACTTCCTGCAGATTTTAGACGCCGACTCGTCGCCGGCGTGTCTTGGTGCGCACCGCCAGCACGCCGGATTCACGTCGGACAGCGCCGGCATCATCCGCGATTCCCTTGCTGCGTATGGGATTGCGGGACGATGGTGCA
The DNA here is from genome assembly GCA_043758495.1 of Rhizobacter sp. Lineage (GTDB taxonomy): Bacteria > Pseudomonadota > Gammaproteobacteria > Burkholderiales > Burkholderiaceae_C > Schlegelella_A. The sequence continues at coordinate 929 of JAYVNL010000316.1, read as the reverse complement.
ATGACGACCGTAATGAACCAAGCCACAACGACTTTCGCGAACCAACGGGAACTCTGGTGCCGGAGGCGCGTCACAGCAACAACGCTTTCATCGTCGCGGAGCCGGCCGGCCATCCCGGTTGAAACCCCCGGGGGCCTCTTCTCCTCCCTCCTCCCTCCCTCGTTCCCCCGAGGACGCTCGGCGACGTTCTTCTCCCCGCTCCGGGCCGCATCGCGCGGCCCGGACTCATGCCGCCGATGAAGCGCGTCGCCGTCGTCGGCTCCGGGATCGCCGGGCTGGCCGCCGCACACGGACTCGTTCGCCACGGCCGAGTCACGCTCTTCGAGGCTGGCGACTGGTTCGGCGGCCACAGCCATACGGTCGACGTCGAGCTCGAAGGTCGGCGCCACGGCGTCGATACCGGTTTTCTGGTCTACAACGAGCGAACCTACCCGGCGCTCATCGGCCTGTTCGCCGAACTCGGCGTCGAAACCGCGCCGTCGGACATGTCATTCTCGGTTCGCGTGCCCGACGCCGACCTCGAGTGGAGCGGCAGCAGCCTGGGCACCGTGTTTGCGCAACGACGCAACCTTCTGCGGCCGGCGTTCTGGGGGATGCTGGGCGAGGTCGTCCGCTTCAACCGGATCGCGACGGCGCTGGCCAACGGCCAAGGCGCAGGCGGCGCAGCGGCGCTCGACGAATCGATCGCCGACTTCCTCGCCGAGCATCGCTTCGGGGTGGCGTTCCGCGACTGGTACTTCCTGCCGATGATCGGCAGCATCTGGTCGTGCCCCACCGACCAGATGCTGCGTTTTCCTATTTCGACCATGATTCGGTTTTGCCATAACCACGGGCTGCTCCAGATCACCGATCGGCCCCAGTGGCATACGGTTCGTGGCGGCGCTCGCACTTACGTCGCCAAGATGCTCGAATCGATCGCCGATGCTCGC
>JAYVNL010000315.1:0-3120 GCA_043758495.1 Rhizobacter sp. | reverse complement strand
GACGCCGTCGCGCTCAACGCCGACGGCAAGCTCGCGGCCACCGCCGTCGATGCGAAGGGACAAGCGACGCCGCTCGCGCTCGGCGCGCCGAACCCCGTAACGCGCACCGCGGTGCCGATCGAGACGGCACGCCTGCGCCTCGCGAACGACAGCGACTTCAACCTTTACTACAGCTGGTCGGAGCAGGGCTTCGAGCGCAACCCGGCCGACAAGGCGGTGAACCAGGGCCTCGAGATTTCGCACGAGGTCGTCGATGCGAAGGGCAATCCGCTGACGAAGGCAAAGCTCGGCGAGGAGGTCACCGTGCGGGTGCGCGTGAGGAGTCTCGAGCGCGCGCAGATCGACAACATCGCGATCGTCGACGTGCTGCCGGGCGGCCTCGAGCCGGTGCTGCAGGCCGCCGGCGACGACGATGCCGCCAAGGCCGATGCGCCGATTTGGAAGAAGCGCCTCGGCAGCAGCGGCTCGTGGAAGGTGCAGTACGCCGACATCCGCGAAGATCGTGTCGTCTTCTACGGCATGGTCACGAAGGAGCTGTTCGAAGTGACGTACAAGGCGCGCGCCACCAACGTCGGCGAGTTCGTGGTGCCGTCGGCCTACGGCGAGGCGATGTACGACCGCCGCGTCTTCTCGCGCTCGGCCGGGGCCCGCTTCCAGGTCGTGCCGGCGAACTGAGATGGACCACCGGCTGCCCACTGTCACCCTCGGCAAAGCGAAGGGTCTCGGCGCTGCGCGACCCTTCGCTGCGCTCAGGATGACAGGCGGGGCCCTGATTCGTCGCGGGTCGCGATGGCCCCTTGCTGCGCTCGCCGTGTTCGTCGTACTCGCCTGCAGCCTGCGCCTCTTCCCGCACACGCCGCTCGCGGACGCCATCGGCAGCTCGCGCGCCGTCTACGCGCAGGGCGGCGAGTTGATGCGCCTGACGCTGGCGCCCGACCAGCAGTACCGGCTCTGGGTGCCGCTGGCGAAGATCGCGCCGACCCTCGTCGATGCGGTGCTGCTCTACGAAGACCGGCGCTTCTACGTGCATCCCGGTGTCAACCCCGCGGCGCTGCTGCGCAGCGCCTGGCAGATGGGCTCGGGTGGCCGCCGCCAGGGCGGCTCGACGCTGACGATGCAGCTCGCGCGCCGGCTCTACGGCATCGACAGCCGCAGCGCCCGCGGCAAGCTGGCGCAGATCGCGGCCGCGCTCTGGCTCGAGGCGCGCCACGGCAAGAAGGAGATCCTCGAGGCCTACCTCAACACCGCGCCTTACGGCGGCAACATCGAGGGCGTGCAGGCCGCCAGCCTCATCTACTTCCGCAAGGACGCGGCGCGCCTCAGCCTGCCGGAAGCGCTCACGCTCGCCGTGATCCCGCAGAACCCGGTCGAACGCATCGCCGAACGCGGCCGCAACGCGCAGCTGCAGGCGGCACGGGCGCGGCTCTGGGCGCTCTGGGCCGAGCGCGACCCGGCCGCCGCCCGCCACGAGCCCGACGCCCAGCTCGCACTCGCGGCGCAATCGCGCGGCAGCCTGCCCTTCATCGCACCGCACGCCACCGACATGCTCCTTCAGCAGGAGCGTGGCAGCCGCGAGATCCAGTCGAGCATCGACCTGCACATGCAGGCCACGCTCGAGCGCGTGATGGCGCAGTACCTGCGCTCGAAGCAGGACGTCGGCCTCGCCAACGCCAGCGCCCTGCTGCTCGACGCCTCGACCATGGAGGTGCGCGCGCTCATCGGCTCGGCCGACTGGCACAACAACGCCATCGCCGGCCAGGTCAACGGCACGCTCGCCAAGAGATCGCCCGGCTCCACGCTCAAGCCCTTCATCTACGCGCTGGCGCTGGACCAGGGCCTGCTCCATCCGAAGACGGTGCTGAAAGACGCACCGACGTCGTTCGGCCCCTACACGCCGGAGAATTTCGACAACCGCTTCGCCGGCCCGCTGTCGGCACAGGACGCACTCATCCGCAGCCGCAACGTGCCGGCGGTGGCGGTGGCAGCCAAGCTCTCGAAGCCCGGCCTCTACGACTTCATGAAGCTTGCCGGCGTCGAGAAACTGCTGAGCGAATCGCACTACGGCCTGGCCCTGGTGCTGGGCGGCGGCGAGGTCACGCCGGAAGAGCTTGCCAGCATGTACGCGGTACTCGCCAACGGCGGCCTGTCGCAGCCGCTTCGCTACACCCGGCCGGCCGCCGGCGAGCGCACTGCGAAGCCCCTGCGCCTGCTCAGCGAGGAGGCCGCCTTCATCACGCTCGACATGCTCCGGCAAACGCCGCGGCCCGACACGACGATGCCGGCACGGCCGGCCATCGCCTGGAAGACCGGCACCTCGTGGGGCTTTCGCGATGCCTGGACGGCCGGCGTCTTCGGCCGCCACGTGCTGGTGGTCTGGGTCGGCAACTTCGACGGCACCAGCAACCCGGCACTGGTCGGCATCGACGCCGCGGCTCCGCTCTTCATGCGCATGGTCGACGCGCTGCGTGCCGAGCGCCTCGACCCCGGCGCGATTGCGACGCGGCAGCCGCCCGGCCTGCAGCAGGTCGAGGTCTGCGCCGCGACCGGTGGCCTGGTCGGCGGCGAAGGCGCGCTCTGCCCGGTGCGCACCAGCACCTGGTTCATCGCCGGCAAGTCGCCGATCCAGAACAGCAGCCTGCACCGAGCCGTATGGGTCGACGAGCGCAGCGGCGAGGCGGTATGCGGCCCGCGGCCGCATGCGCGGCGGGAGGTCGTGGAGCAATGGGGCAGCGACATGCAGGGCCTCTTCCGCCGGGCCGGGCTGCCGCGCGCCCGCGCCCCGGCCGACCCGTGTGCCGGCGCCCGCCTCGCCGACGAGAGCGCGCCGCTCATCAACTCGCCCCTGCGCGGCGTGACGCACACGGTCCGCATCGGCAAGCCGGAGCCGCTGCTGCTGCGCGCCGAGGCCGCGGCCGGCGCGGAAGCGATTTACTGGTTCGCCGACGATGCCCTGATCGGCCGCGTCCGCCCTGGCGAAGGCCTGGCCTGGATGCCGAGCCTGGCCGCGAGCGGACGGCGCTACCTGCTGCGCGCCGTCGACGACCAGGGGCGGGCCGAGGCGCGGGAGGTGGTCGTCGAAGTCGCGCCGTGAGGCGCCATCCCGTACATTGCCGGCTCCCT
>JAYVNL010000314.1:0-3132 GCA_043758495.1 Rhizobacter sp. | reverse complement strand
CCGACGAGGTGCTCGCCGGCCGCCACGACGCGCAGTTTCCGCTGTCGGTGTGGCAGACCGGCTCGGGCACGCAGAGCAACATGAACATGAACGAGGTGCTCGCCAACCGCGCCTCGCAATTGCTTGGCGGCCCGCTCGGGAATGCCCGCTTCGTCCATCCCAATGACGACGTCAACCGCAGCCAGTCGTCGAACGATGTCTTTCCCACGGCGATGAGCGTCGCCGCCGTCGAGGCGATCGCGCTTCGCCTCATGCCGTCGGTGGCGGCACTGCGCGACACGCTGCATGGCAAGGCGGTCGCCTTCGCGGCGGTCGTGAAGATCGGCCGCACCCATCTGCAGGATGCAACGCCGCTGACGCTCGGCCAGGAGATCTCCGGCTGGGTCGCGCAGCTCGATCACGGCCTCGTGCATCTGCGTGCTTCGCTGCCGCACCTGTCGGAGCTGGCGCTCGGCGGCACCGCCGTGGGCACCGGCCTCAACGCGCCGCCGGAGTTCGGCGAGCGCGTCGCCGCCGAGCTGGCAGCACGCACTGGCCTGCCTTTCGTTTCGGCGCCGAACAAGTTCGAGGCCTTGGCTGCCCACGACGCCATCGTCCACGCCCACGGCGCCCTGAAGACACTGGCCGCATCGTTCATGAAGATCGCCAACGACGTGCGCTGGCTTGCCTCGGGGCCGCGCTCGGGCCTGGGCGAGATCACGATTCCCGAGAACGAGCCGGGCAGTTCGATCATGCCGGGCAAGGTCAACCCGACGCAGTGCGAAGCGCTGACGATGCTCGCCGCGCAGGTGTTCGGTAACGACGTCGCCATCACCATCGCCGGCGCGTCGGGCAACTTCGAGCTCAACGTCTTCAAGCCGGTACTGATCCACAACTTCCTGCAGAGCGCGCGCCTGCTTGCCGACGGTGCCCGCAGCTTCGACGAGCACTGCGCCCGCGGCATCGAGCCCGACCGTGCCCGCATCGAGGAGCTGGTGCAGCGCTCTCTGATGCTGGTGACGGCGCTCAACCCGCACATCGGCTACGACAAGGCCGCCAGGATCGCAAAGATTGCTCACGCCAGCGGCAGCACGCTGCGCGATGCCGCCGTCGGCTCGGGCTGGGTCAGCGGCGAGCAGTTCGATGAGTGGGTGGTGCCATCGCAGATGGTCGGCAAGGCCTCCGACCCGACATGAATCAGGACGCGTTGAAGCGGCTCGTCGCCCAGGCCGCCATCGCCTACGTGCCGGCCGGCAAAATCATCGGCGTCGGCTCGGGCTCGACCGTCGACGGCTTCATCGATGCGCTCGGTGCGATGGCCGTCGGCGTTGCCGGGGCGGTCTCGAGCAGCTCCGCCAGCACCGCCCGGCTGCAGGCCAGGGGCATCCGCGTCGTCAACGCATGCGACGTTGAATCGCTGCCGATCTACGTCGACGGCGCCGACGAGATCGATGGCAGCGGCTGCATGATCAAGGGCGGCGGCGCTGCACTCACGCGCGAGAAGATCGTGGCTGATCTGGCCGAGCGGTTCGTCTGCATCGCCGACGAATCGAAGCGCGTCGAGTGCCTGGGTCGCTACCCGCTGCCGGTCGAGGTCGTGCCGATGGCGGCGGCGCAGGTGGCGCGGCGCTTCGCCACGATAGGCGGGCGCGCGGTGCGGCGCGAGGGCGTCGTCACCGACAACGGCGGCGTGCTGCTCGACGTCCACGGACTCAGGGTCGTCGACCCGGCCGGCATGGAGCGCGAGATCAACCAATGGCCGGGAGTCATCTGCGTCGGGATCTTCGCGCGCAACCGCGCCGGCCTCTGCCTTCTCGGCACCAGCGAAGGCGTACAGACGCTGACCTTCTGATCGCCGGGGCGGCCGCAAAAAACGCGTAACCTCAGCCCCCTTGCACGTTCGGTGCGGCAAACAGGAAGGACGGCCCGTGGCCAAACCCAACTACTCGTTCGAGAAGCGCCAGCGCGAGCTGGCCAAGAAGAAGAAGAAGGAAGAGAAGGAAAAGGAAAAGGCGGGTCGCAAAGTGACCGGTGCCGCTGGCGAGCCGGGCGAAGAGAACGAAGCAGCTCAGCCGCCCGCAGACCCGCCGGCAATCGGTCCGAGCGGCGGCTGAATCTCGTCCGAGGACATGCCTGTCCGGCGCGACCCGCGCCGGCTGGCCCGGCTGACGAAGCGCGCCGGGTCGATGGCGTCGAGGAGGTCCGCTTCGAGCGGCACCGGAGTTCCCGCTATCAGAGCGGCCAGCACCGGGCCGCCGAGGGCCGACGAAGCGATGCCGCGCGAGCCCAGGGCGGCGATCACGAAGAGGCCGGGGCGCCTGGCAATGAAGCGCGGCTGATCGAGGCGACCGCTCGTGGTTTCGGCGTCGGCCATCGGCACGGCGCCGATGATGGGCAGGCGGTCGGCGGCGTGCCAGCGGAAACCGGTGCGGCCGATCAGGCGCTCGATATCCAGGCGCGGCACTGCCGGCAACAGCGCGCCGACACGGGCGACGTTGGCGAGATGGTCGCTGGCGCGCACCCATGGGTCGTCGTCGTCGCGCTGCGACGTTGCGCCGAACCAGACCCGGCCGTCGCTGGCCGGCAGCGCGTAGCCCGCGCCGGCGACAGGGATGCGCGGCACGTCGGCAGGTGGCCACGCCGCCTCGCTCGCCGCCGAGACCTGGCCACGACTTTTCGTGACGCCCCAGGCCGGCTTGCCGAGCAGATCGAAAGCACCTCCACCGTTGGCCAGGACGACGGTGCCGGCTGTCACGACGACGCAGCCGCTTTGGTCGACGAGGCACCAGCGGTCGCCGTCTCGATGGATCGCTGCGACCTCGACGCCGAGTTTGAGTTCGACTCGACCGCCGGCGCGCGCAAGGAAGCTGCTTGCGAGGCCGCGCGGGTCGACCCAGCCGCCGCGCGCGAAGTGCCATGCCGGCGAAGCGATGGCGGTGCCGGCGAGTCGGCCGGCTTCGGCGGCATCGACGGCGCGCACGTAGTCGGCGGGCAGGCCGAGGCGGTCGAGGGTGGCCTGCATCGCGGCCAGACCGACTGCGCCGGCGTCGATCCGCAGCAGACCAGCCGCGCTGCCGTGCGTGCCGTGCGCGAGCGCAGCTGGCGTCGCGCTCGCAGCGGCGAGTGCCGCGGCGCGATACCAGCGCGCGTGAC
>JAYVNL010000313.1:0-9750 GCA_043758495.1 Rhizobacter sp. | reverse complement strand
AAATCAATTGCGACTGGCCTACCGACTGGCCGTTGTGATCGCTCGACGGTGGATAAGTTAGGGTGCTCTCGAGGTAGAAGCCGCGGCTGCTGCGAACGGGGGCATCGGCATCCCCGCTAGGGCGGATGCCGGGGCTTCGACGGGCGTGGGAGGCGCGCGCACAACGACCGCCGCGGAGGGCAGCGACGGATCCAAGGCCGGCGTCGCAACGGGGCGACGGGCGCCGTGTTCGAGCCCGCAGAAGCAGCTTCCTGCGGCTGTTTGGAGCAGGCAGCCATCGCCAACAACACCGCCGCTGCGTCGCCGGCGTGTCGGGCAGCCACCATGAAAAGCGTTATGACATCGGTGATGCGGCTCGAAGTTAAGCATGCCTAGCTGCGACGATCTTGCCCTCTCAATCACCGACGGTTGATAAGCAGAAATATCAACTGCATGGCTCTGGCCGAGCGACGTGTTTTGTGTGTCGGAGGGCCGGCGCACCTCTCTAATCGCGGCGCGCTGGCTTGCAACGCCTTATCCACGCGAGACACATATCGACGCAGTGCTTACGCTTGCCATCGCCTGCAGCTGACCGGCGCCTATATTGTTCTGCGCATCTCAAGAATGAGTGCAGCTATGCCATTGCTACGAACACTGAGCAACTTGTTGCTCGCGATGTCGATTGGGGTTTTGTGGGCAGGCTGTGGCGGCGGCAAACAAATGGCCGACGGTGTCGCCCCTGCAACGACCGCGGCGTCTGCTGCACCTGCGGTGGCTGCTGCGTCGGGGGCATCGGCTCCGGTATCGGCCGGCACCGCCATGGAAACGGGCCCCGCGTTTGGTTTGGCTGCAAGCTTCAAGGAGAGCGGATTGGGCGTTACTGCACCGCCTACCCCAGCAAACGCCGCGTACTCACAAAGCTTGCCGCCGCCCACCGTCAACGCGCTGGGCGACGATCACAACGCCGTGCTGGTTTGGGGCATCGACCAGCCTGATCGGGGCGACTCCAACGGATACCAGATCACCTGGGGCCCAGCCACGGAGCCGGCCAAGTTCGTCAAGCTCACGTCGTATCACCAGATCCAGCTGCAGCCTCTGGTCAACGTCGAAGAGGGCGGCGGCGACTATGTCGCGGTCGTGCGGGCTGTCGATTCTTTTGGCAAGCTGTCAGCCCCAGGCAAGCCCGTGTCCTTTCGTGGCACCTCCGCGCGCATCGACGCCCTCGCAAAGCTGTTTCGCAAGGGCTTCGTTGAGACTTTCAACCAGCCAGCCGGACTATGGGACGAACGCAAGATCAACACCGCTTATTCGATCTGCAACGACCCCGAGATGAATGGCGCCTTCATCAACTCGCAGTTTCACGCGCACAACACCGTGCGCTCTGCGAACTGCGACCGCGCTTCCACCTTCATGCGCTTCCGTATGCCGGTCTCGTTTGCCGATAACGGCATCCGCACTGTCATCTGGAGCCAAGACACACCGCTTCGTCGCAGCAGCGGCTACATGGAGCTGCGACCCGCTCTCACCGACACGAACGACATCGTCACCTTGAACGGGGCCGAACGCACTCCTGGCGGCGGCACCTTTCGGCTGACTACCGGCAACACCGGCGTGAGCTTCGAGTTCTTCGCGCCCGACGGGACCCGGAGACACGTGCCGAGCGCTGCCGACCCAAAGCAGCCGGCGTCGGCCGACCTCGCTTGGATGGATCGCCTGCCGGCGCCGAATGTGCGCCGCACCTACGAGATGAAGGTCTCGCGTAGACAGGCAGTCCTCTACATCGACGGGCGAAAGGTGCTCGAGACCGCGGCCGACGCCATCGACCTGAAGGCCGACACCTACCACCTCGACTGGGACACCTTCAGCTACAACACGCCGAAGGACAACCAGACGCTGCAGCTGTGGCATATGGGCGCCATCTTCTACGACACCGCTCCAGGAAAAGAGCCCACGGCCGTAACTCACAACTACCGGCTGCGCCACGGTGGCACTGACTATGTGGAGACCGCCGACAACCAGCCTGCGACCGTCGAGCTGACGATTCCCGATGTCGTGGCAGGCGCTGTCGCGCGCCGCCTTCTCTTCACAGAGCAGATTCGTGGCGCTCATATTCGGGGCGCCTGGTCGGCCTCGGACAAAGTGATCGTCAACGGCCGATCGTTTCCCTGGCCCGACTCGCGCCGGCTCGCCGACACACCGCCGTGGACGCTGCCCGAGCTCGTCGGCCTGACGCCTTATCAGCAGTCCGTCGACATTCCCGACGGCGTGTTGGTGCGCGGCAAGAACGTGATCCAGTTCGTCTCAAACGGCTTCACCGGAGTGCACAACATTCATCAGGAGCTCGACTTCGCGATCGGCGCCGCGCCGGCTTTCACGCAGCCCGACAAGGTGATGGTCGCACCAGGTGTGCCGTTACCTGGCAACGTGTTCCCGCTTGTGCCAGACACCGGTGCCGGCGTGATGCTGGGCGCCATCGACGCGACCGATATGGGCTGCTGGGGCAAGGACACGTCGGACCCGGCCCAATGCAGCGCCACCGTCAGAGGCACGGCGCAGGTGAGCTTCGGGCTGCGCACCGACGCGATGATGTCGGCGAGCGGCGCCAACGATGGCATCGTCGAAGTCGGCGTCCTCATCGACGGCCTGCCCGCCGCGAAACGGTCGACCGCCATCGACACGCCTGCGGCCGGCGGCGGCTACGTTCTTCCGGTGAGCACCGCCTCGCTCGCCGACGGCATTCACGAGATCTACGTGTACGCCTGTACCGCCAAGGGCATCGCCAACATGAACGAAGGCCAGCACATCAGCTATGCCCAGGCTGGCGTGTACCAACCATTCCTGATCAACGTCAAGAACGGTGCGGGATCGGCAAGCCGCTTCCGTGCGGGCTCCTTGCCCGACATGACTGAATACTGTCGTCGCCTCAAGTCGCCCATGAGTAGTGCGACCGCAAAGGGCCATCACGGCGCGACGGCGACGGACCCACATGCGCACTAGCCATCACAGGCGCTGCGTGCTCAGAGCTTTCTTGACCGCCCTGGCGAGGTCGACCGCCTTGCCCTTTCCCCAGTAGTGGAGGAACAGGTAGCGCGGGTTCTCGTGGGTCATGTGCTGGTGGATCGCGACGATGTTGATCCCCTCGGCACGCATCGTCTTCAGCACGGTCTGCAGTTCGCCTTCAAGCATCGCGAAATCCCCGTCGACCACCGCCTGCTGATCGCTGCCAGCGAACGCAGCCCACGTGTTGACGCCCATCTCGTTGCCGACCTCGACACCGTGCATCGTCGCCTTGCGACCGATCACGACCTTGACCATCCCGTTGCTGCTTTGCGATTTCACTCCGAAGACTTCTTCGATAGGCGCGGCGGAGATGCTGCTCGCAGCCGGGATGTCGCCGGGGAAGGCACCGGCGGGCGTGGCTTGCCCGGAACGGACCTGGGCGACACGGTCATAGACCGCCTTGACGGCACGCGCCAGCTGCGTCGTTTCCCCCATGCCGCCGATGTGCATGAAGTAGATCTTGGGCTGGTCGAAGAAAAAGTGGTTGTGCAGCGCCGTCACTTCCAGACCGGCATCGAGTGCCGCGCTCATCGCCGGGTTGACCTCGTCCTCGAGCAAAACAGTGTCGCCCATCACCATCGTGCCCCCCGCCGTTGGCATGAACGCCGCGTAGGAAGTGATCCCCATGAACGGCGGCAAAGTCCAGCGGTCGACGGTGGGCTTGATGTCGGTGCGGGGCTTGCTGACCTTGAAGACGTTCTCGGCCCTGTTCATCGTCCCGGTGATGCCGGTGATCGACTCGATGGCTGCGGTGTCCAGGGGAAGATCAGCGGCCCGGACGGCCGGAGTGATGACGGAGGCGAGCAACGCCAGTGCGGTACAGGAGGGGCGGAACATGGAAAGTCCTTGATTGTTGAGATGAAGCGCCTTCGGCCCTGGCGTGACGATGCGGGAACGGTTTGTCTCCAAGGCGCTCATGGACGAGCCGCTTCAGAGGCGAACTCGGCGAAGGCCGTCACGCTGTCGGCCTTCGTCCACACGCCCACGTTGCCGGTGCCCGTGATGTGGTCGTCGCTGAAATCGATGTAGCGTTTGCCGGCGAGGAAGACGGCGATCTTCGTCCCGGCGAACTCGACCCGCAACGTGTGCCACTGACCGGCGGGCACCGGCGCATCGACGTACTTGAGGGTTTTGCGGATCCCGCGTGCGGTGTAGTGGAGCGAGACGTTGTTCTCGAGCGCGTTGGCGCGAGCGACGTAGTAGTTGTCGCCATTTTTCCAGCGCCAGACGACGCCACCAGCCTGGTCTTCCTTGCCGGAGAGGGGCTTGAACCTCGTTTCGACCCATCCATCAGTTGCCGTTACGTTGCTCTTGACGCACCACGGAAAGGTCGCGGACCCGGATTGGCGCAGCGCCTTGCCGCCTGGCGCGCTCGAGTCGCTTTCGACTGTCCACTTGGGAGTGGCCCGGCCGGTGGCACCGCATGTCCAGCCCGCCGGCGATTGGCCGACGGCGTCAGCGGCGAAGTCGACTGCCTCAGCCATGGCGCCCGCCGACACGCACCAAAGCACAACATAGAGAATCGCCCGCATCATCATCTCCTTGGCTCGTCGAGTCCTCGCGACGTGAGGCCGAGATTGGCGAATGGCACTTGCGGCACCCAGTTTGCCGCTTCACGAGGCGGCACCCTTGGCATCGACTGGCCGTCCGGCGGCTTGCCAGGCATCGATTCCGCCGCGCAGAAAGCGCGCCTTCACCCCTTGAGCGCGCAGACGCAGTGCCGTCGCCCGTCCGACTTCGTGGCCATAGACGCAATAGACCACGATCTCCTTACCCCTTGGCACGTCGCTGGCCCATGTTGAGACCATCGCTGGGTCGCGCCAGTGCGCGCCTGCGATCAGGACTTCAGCGTTTTCGAACATGCCGGCGCGCCGGACATCGAGTACCTGCGTCCCGGCCAGCTCCTCCTGACTGGCGGCGAACGGCTCGCTGGCACCGTGGACAGCGAACTGATAGCGCTCGTAGACCTGCGCCCAGTCGATGTTGGCCATGAACGCATCGACGTAGGGGCCAGCGGCGGCGCCGAAGTCCATGTGGTGCGAATGTTCATACATGTCCAACGCGAGGATCGGAACACCCCCTGCGACCGCATCCCTGTGGTCGGCAGCCCACTGGTTCACCAAGGTCCCGTCACGCGGCAGGAAGCTCAATACCACCCAGCCCGACCCACCGCCGAGTGCCTTGCCCATGGCGATGAACTCCGCGCGCCATCGGTCGACGCTGCCGAAATTGGCCTCGAGTGCCAGGGTCATGGCCGGCACCATGGTCTGGCCGTTACCGCCCAGCGAGCCGAAGTACAACTCGTGCAGCAGCATCGAGTTCGTGGCGATCAGCTCTTCGCGCTTGAGGCCGTTGACCTAGAAGCCCGGCGCGTTGGCGAAGTCGAGGTCCGACAGCTCGGCGCGGATCGCGTTGAGCTGTTTCACAGCGCCGGTGTAGTTGTTGGCGTGGTGGCTGACCAGCAGGCGCTCGGAGAGCCCCTTGAGTTCACCTGTCGAGAAGGCGAGAGGTCGTGGCGTGAAGTCCATGGGAACTCTTCGTTAGTTCAGGCGTGAGTCATCGAGGGATGGACGAGGAGGCCGATCAAGGCGGCGGCCACGACGATCAGGGGCTCGGGAATCTTCTTGAAGCGCCACAGCACGGCCACGGTCACGACCGCCATAGCGGCGGTGACATGGTCAGTGATCGAGCGCTGGCCCATCACCACCACCGCGCCGGTGATGGCACCGATCGCAGCTGCCGTGACTCCGTCGACGAAAGCAACAATGCCAGGGCGCTTGCCGTACTTCTTGAAGTACGGCGCCGGCAGGATCGTGAACAGGTAGCAGGGAACGAACGTGGCGAGCGCGGCGACGACGGCGCCCCAGAAGCCGGCCACGAGATAGCCAATGAACCCCGTCGTGATGACCACCGGCCCCGGCGTGATCATCGCGACGGCGACCGCGTCGACGAACTGCCGATCGTTGAGCCAATGGTGTTCCTGCACCACGCCGCTGTAGAGGAACGGCACGATGGCCAGGCCGCTGCCAAAGACAAAGCTGCCCGCATAGGCGAAGTAGCCGCCGATCTGTGCCAGCAGCGGCCAGTCGGGCACCCCAGACAGCAATGCTCCGGCCATCGGAGCGGAGGCGGCGATGCCGTTCAGCCCCTTTCCGAACAAACGCTTGGGCGGCGCGCGAACGAGCCAGATGAGAACGCCCGCGCCGAGAAAGAGCCAGACGATTTCTGACTTGGTGATCACGGTCACCGAGGCGCTCGCCAGGAATATCGCCCAGAGCAGCTTGTCCTTGCCGATGTTCTTGGTCGTGAGCTTGTAAGCGCTGATCGCGATGATCCCGATCACTGCGGCGCCGACGCCATAGAACACCGCCTGCATCCAGGCGATGCCGCCATAGGCCACGTAGACAGCGCCGATGGCGATGACCATCAGAAACGACGGAATCACGAAGGCGATGCCGGCCAGCGTCGCGCCCACGACGCGATAGCGGACGTAGCCAAGATAGATCGCGAGCTGGGCGGCGAGCGGACCGGGCATCATCTGCGCGAGCGCCAAACCCTCCTTGTAGTCGCTCTCCGAAATCCAATGGCGTTCCTCGACGAGGTCTCGGTACATGAAGCCGACCAGTGCCACCGGACCGCCGAAGCCCCAAGTGCCTAAACCCAGCATGTAGCGCACGAGCTGCCACAGGCTGTACGGGGCAGTCGCAGCAGCATCTTCGGTCTCGACAGCCGGGGCTGTTTTCATTTGATGCCTCAGTTTTTGGCACGTGTCGCCTGGCGCGCGAAGTGCACGTAGAGCGAATCGAGCGGGCTGCTCATCTCGGCCAGCAAAGCATCGTCATCGCCCAGGCGCTCCCGTGCTCCGGCCGTCATGGCTTCAAAGCCAATCGCCTCCGGCACCGGCTCGCCACCGACGTCGAGGTAGTGAACCATTGCCGCGATGCGCGCCAGGCTGGCGTCCCCCTCGAGGCCGAAGCTGGCCATCAAGGTCTCGAAGGTCACCCGATCGCCGACGTGCGTGAAAGTCGCGCCATCGAAATCGAATCCGAGGGCGCTCTTCGGACACTCGGAGGGTGTGGCGAGCCAGCGGAACTTGGCCTCGGTGTCGATGAAGCGGCGGATCAACCAAGCGCTGGCCACCCGATCAACCCATAGACGGCGCCGCGTCGCCCAGGTCCGCCCGCGATACTTGCTGGCATCGAGTCTAGGCACCTGCCCCGCTGTCTCGTGTGGCTCGTCCGGAGAAAGGACGGCGTCGATGCGCTCGCTGAAGTCGACCCATGCTGCTTCCGCCTCGACACTCGCCTCTGACGGGAAGAAGTCGCTTGCCCGCAACGCGTCGAACTCCTTCTGCATGCGTCGCTTGAGGCGCGTGAGCTCCGTGATTGACAAGGCTCGGAGGCCACGGTTCTCGCTCTTCCACGTCAAGCGTAGCTCGGCGTACTGCCCCGAGCGGTCGAACAGCTGCCGATAGGCGATGGCGTCGTCCAGGGAGTCTGGGCTGACCGTCATGAGCCAGGCGCTCCCGCCCTCGCGCTCGCACTCGTCGCCGAGGTCGCGCAACGTCTCAGCGCGGCCTGGGCCGGAGGGCAGCAGGTAGGCGCCATCGCGTAGGGCGACGCAGCCGAGCGACTTCAGAGCGCGCCAGATGCGCATGCGCCCAGTCGCGCTCGAGGTGGGCAGAGAGATGACGAGAAGCAGCCAACTCGAGGCGGGACCAGAAGACATGTAATAAATAATACATGCGTGTAGAGTCCACGACATGACCGGCTCGGGCCTCGGATTGTTTAAGAGAGCGGTACTGGCTGCTGCGTTTGCCCTATTGGTCCCCCGCGCAGCGTCTTCGCAATCGGTGGTGCTCGCCCAAACGATCGACCTCCCGAACGTGACCGGTCGCATCGACCATCTGGACATTGATCTCGAGGGCCACCGTCTTTTCGTCGCGGCGCTCGCTGCGGGCTCGCTCGAGGTGCTCGACCTGCGCACGGGCAAGCGCATCGCTCGATTCGCGCCCCTCTCGGAACCCCAGGGCGTGGCGTACCTGCCGGCGCAACATCGCATCGTTGTCGCCAGCCGCGGCAGCGGTCTTGTCGAGGCGTACGAGAGCGCGCCGTCAGCCGTAGCGCGCGCCGCCAATCTCGACGACGCCGACAACGTCCGCTTCGATGCGCGTTCGAACCGCCTGTTCGTCGGCTATGGCCGCGCCCTGGCGGTTCTTGATCCGCAAACGCTAGTCGTCGTGCAGCGGATCGAGCTGCCGGGACATCCCGAGGCATTCGAGCTCGAGGCCTCGGGAAATCGGGTGTTCGTCAACGTGCCCAGCGCGGGACAGATCGTTGTGATCGATCGGCAAAGCGGCAAGATTGCGGCGGCTTGGCCGGTCACGGGCGCAACCGGCAACTTCCCCATGGCGCTTGATGAAGCGTCAAATCGCCTGTACGTCGCCACGCGAAGACCGGCGCTGCTTCAGGCCTATGACACGACGACCGGCAAGCGAGTGGCCGAGTTGCCGATATGCGCCGATCCGGACGACCTCTTCTTCGATTCCCAGCGACGGCAGCTCTACGCGGTTTGTGGCCAAGGGGTCGTCGCGGTGGTGCATCAGGGCCGGAGCGGTCGCTACGAGGTAGTCGAGCGGCTGCAGACCGTGCCCGGGGCGCGCACTGGGCTCTTCGTCCCCCGCCTCTCGACCTTGTTTATCGCCGTTCCCGCGCCCGTCGGCGCGGCGGCTCAGGTCCGTGCCTACACGATCAAATGAGGAGCCGGACACGACCCGGCTCCGGTGCAAATCTCTCCCCGATCGGCTACGTTGGCTAGCTGGGCGCACTGAAGGTCGGCTATGAGCAGGCTGAAGAGCATCGAGGAGTTGTTCGTGGGTCGACACTTCGACCGCGAAGTCATCATCGTGTGCGTGCGGAGGTACCTGCGGTTCAAGCTGAGCCTGCGAGACCTGCCATCTGAGCGCCAAACGGAACGTCGCTGCAGCCAAGGCCTTCTTCGGCAGGGCCATCAAGAGCCACGGGCGCCTCAGACGATTACGCTGGATGGGTACGCGGCGTCGCATTGCGCGGTGCGCGAGCTGAAAGCCGATGGCTCATTGCCCGCGAACACGAAGCTGCGCTCGTCGAAGTACCTGAACAATCTGATCGCGCAAGACCACCGGGCCGTGAAGCAGCGCATCGGTCCGATGCTTGGCTTCAAGCAATTCAGGAATGCGGCGATCACGATTGCTGGCATCGAAATGATGCATCGCATCCGCAAAGGCCAGTTCGCGCTCGGACGTCTGGGCGTTCAAGGCCGAGTTGCGCCTGCAGTCTGGAATGCGGTGCTTGGGACTCGAATAGCCGCGTGCAGCGAACGAGTTCGCCCGGGAATCACATCGGGAAAACCATCGGCGCCGCCTCTTGCATGCCGCAAACGCCTCACTCACAATTATTGAAACGTTATATTTTTATGAACAGCGACAGCCCGCAACCCGTTTCAAGGGTGACCCTTCGGGAGGTCGCCAACGCGGCTGGCGTGTCAATCGGGACCGCGTCCAAGGTGCTCGCGGAGAAGCCGGGCGTCTCGTTGCGGCGCAGCGAAAGTGTTCGGATCGCCGCCAAAACCCTTGGCTACCGGCCGAATGGCATTGCCGCAGACCTTCGGCGCAACCACTCGACATCGATCGGCCTCGTGATCCCCGATCTGCTCAATTCATTTTTCCTTGAG
>JAYVNL010000312.1:0-9795 GCA_043758495.1 Rhizobacter sp. | reverse complement strand
CCCATTGCCAGCGCGCCGCGCCGCTGCGGACATCGAAGGCGCGAACCTTTCCGGATGGGGCGCCGACACGCTGGTTGTCGCCGATCGCCGAGCCGACGATGACCACGCCAGCCACCACCACGGGAGCCGATGTCACCTGCAGCTCGCCGGGCCACTGCAGCGCGCCGACATCGAGTCGAACCTCGCCGGCCATGCCGAAGCCGGCGCAGGCCCGGCCGTCGTGCGCGTCGAGCGCGATCAGGCGCGCGTCGACCGTGGCGCTCAGGACGCGCAGCGCGCACGGCGCATCGGCTGCCGCTTCCGGGTCGCGCCATTGCGCCACGCCACGGCAGTTGAAGCGGTTCGCCGGGCGCGTGTCGGTGGCCACGTGCGGGTCGTGGCGCCAGGCCTCGGCGCCGGTGCCGGGATCGAGCGCGATTACCTCGTTGAACGACGAGCAGAACACCAGCTTGTCGTCGGCCAGGATCGGCGTCGTCTCGAACTTGACGCGGCGCATGAGGGCCGGCGGGCGCTTGTCGATGTCGCCGGTGCGGTACAGCCACTGGCGGCGCAGGCCGGCGACGTTGCGGGCGTCGATCTGCGCCGCCTCGCTGTAGCGGCGGCCGCCGGCATCGTTGCCGTAGTTCGGCCAGCCGATGTCCTGCGCCGGCAACGGCGCCGCAGCGACCAGCGACGCGGCGGCAAGCAGTGCTCGCACGCCGCCGGGGCTCACTTCGACGTCGGCATCGCGAACTCGGCGCCTTTGGGCGTGCTCGCCGGCCAGCGCTGCATCACCGACTTCTGCCGCGTGTAGAAGCGCACGCCTTCTTCGCCGTAGGCGTGGGTGTCTCCGAACAGGCTGCCCTTCCAGCCGCCGAAGCCGTGCCAGGCCATGGGCACGGGGATCGGCACGTTGATGCCGACCATGCCGATCTCGATCTTGCGCGCGAACTCGCGGGCGACGTTGCCGTCGCTGGTGAAGCAGGCCACGCCGTTGCCGAACTCGTGGCCGTTGACGAGCTTGACGGCGGCGTCGAAATCGGCCACGCGTACGCACGACAGCACCGGCCCGAAGATCTCCTCGCGGTAGATCTTCATCTCCGGCGTGACGTGGTCGAACAGCGTGCCGCCGGTGAAGAAGCCCTGCTCGTGGCCGGCCACCGAATGGCCGCGGCCATCGGTCACCAGGGTCGCGCCTTCGGCCACGCCCGAGGCGATGTAGCCCTCGACGCGGCCGAGCGCTTCCTTCGTCACCAGCGGGCCCATCTCGGCGTCGAGTTCCATGCCGTTCTTGACGACGAGCGTGGTCGCGCGTTTGGCGAGGAGGGGCACGATGCGCTCCGCGATGTCGCCGACCAGCACCGCCACCGAGATCGCCATGCAGCGCTCGCCGGCCGAGCCGTAGGCGGCACCGATCAGCGCGTCGACGGCCTGCTCGAGGTTGGCATCGGGCATCACGACCATGTGGTTCTTGGCGCCGCCGAGCGCCTGCACGCGCTTGCCGTGGCGGGCACCGGTCTCGTAGATGTGGCGCGCGATCGGCGTCGAGCCGACGAAGCTCACCGCCTTCACGTCGGCGTGCGCGAGCAGGGCGTCGACCGCGACCTTGTCGCCCTGGACAACGTTGAAGATACCGTCGGGCAGGCCGGCCTGCTTGAGCAGCTCGGCCATGAAAAGGGACGGTGATGGATCGCGTTCGCTCGGCTTCAGGATGAAGGCGTTGCCGCAGGCGATCGCCACCGGGAACATCCACATCGGCACCATCACCGGAAAGTTGAATGGCGTGATGCCGGCCACCACGCCCAGCGGTTGGCGCATCGTCCAGTTGTCGATGCCGGTCGAGACCTGCTCGGTGTAGTCGCCCTTCAGCAGCTGCGGGATGCCGCAGGCGAACTCGACGATGTCGATGCCGCGCGAGACCTCGCCCTGCGCGTCGGTGAAAACTTTGCCGTGCTCGGAGGTGATCATCGCGGCGAGGCTGTCGCGATGCTGGTTGAGGAGCTGCAGGAAAGCGTTCATCACGCGCGCCCGGCGCAACGGCGGCATGTCGGCCCAGGCCGGCCAAGCGGCCTTCGCGCTGGCGACGGCGGCGTCGATGTCGGCGCTCTCGGCCAGCAGTACCTGGCGGGCGACGGCGCCGGTGGCCGGGTTGTACACGGCAGCGCGGCGGCTGCCGCTGCCGGTTGCAGCGCGGCCGCCGATCCAGTGGACGGCGTCGTTGGTGGTGGTGAAGGCCTCGATGGCACCCATGGCGTTTTCCTTTCGCGGTTCGCAACGGCGGCCGCGCGCGGCCGAGCCATGAAGTCTAGGCCGGTCGCTATCCTTGGCGCCATGCGTCGACCCGAGATCACCGCCGAGAGCCTGGACGCCTACCAGGGCGACACCCTCCCGGGCCGATACGGTCTGCGGGTGACCGCCATCGACGAAGGCCGCCTCGACGCCGAGCTCGAGATCGTGCCCTGGATGCTGGCGCCGAACGGCTTCCTGCACGCCGCCAGCGTCCTCTTGCTCGCCGACACCGCCTGTGGCTACGCCTGCCTGGCCCACCTGCCGGCCGGCGCGAAGAACTTCACCACCGTCGAGCTGAAGAGCAATTTCCTCGGCACTGCGCGCGAAGGCATCATTCGTACCGAATGCCGCGCCGAGCACCTCGGCCGCACCACGCACGTCTGGTCGGCCACGGTGTTCGGTCCGGGCGACAAGCGGCTGACGCTGTTTCGCTGCACGCAGATGATCCTGTCGTGATCGCCTCGCAGCCGCTCGACGAGTGCGATCTCGCCACGCTGCAGGCACTCCTCGACGAGGTGCCCGCACCGCTGGAGCCTCTCGACCTCAGCGCCCTCGACGGCTACCTCTGCGGCGTCCTGGTCCAGCCGCGCGCGGTGGCGGAAAGCGCCTGGTGGCCGCGCGTCGTCGACATCGACACCCGGCCGCTGCCGGCACGCTTCGACGCGTCGCCGCTGCAGGCGATCGTGCGCCGCCGCCACCGCGAGCTCGCCGAGGCGATCGCGGCGCGGCGCTGGTTCGATCCCTGGGTATTCGCTTCCCAAGCCGAGCCTGACGACGACGACGATGAAGACGCGGTGTCTGCCGCAGTGCAGCCCTGGGCTTTCGGATTCAGCGTTGCCCTCGAAGCCTTCGCCACGCTGCTCGAGCGCGACGATGACGAGGTCACCGCGCCGCTGGCGCTCCTCTACCGCCATCTCGGCATCGACCATCTCGAAGAGGCCGACGCGTTGCAGGCCGAGATCGAAGCGCTGGAACCGCCGCCGAGCCTGGAGGCGGCCGTCGAGGAATTGGTGCGGGCGACGCTGCTGCTCGCCGATGCCGCCGGCCTGCCGAAGCGCTGAAGCCCGGCCGTCAGATCGTCAGCGGATCGATGTCGACGGCCCAGCGCAGGATGCGCTGGCCGCTGCCGCGCTGGCTGTGCAGGGCATCGAGACGCGGCAGCCAGGCCGCCAGCATCGCCTGCAGCCGCTGCCGCGATGCCGATTCGACCAGCATCTGCATTCGCTCGACGTCGGCGACGCGGGCGATGCCGAGCGGCACCGGCGCGTAGACCATCACGTCGGCGGCTTCGTCAAGGGTGGTCGCCTCGGCGGCGGCGGCGGTGAGGAAGTCGCGCGCGGCGTCGACCGTCTTTGCCTCGGCGCGCAGGACCGCGAGGTGCGAATACGGCGGCAGGCCGGCGCTCTGCCGCTCGGCGAGCTGACTCGCTGCGAAGGCAGCGAAGTCGTGGCGGGCCAGCGCTGTGTAGAGCGAATGCGCCGGATGCCAGGTCTGCACCCACATCTCGCTGGCCACGCCGCTGGCGCCGTCGCGGCCGGCCCGACCGGCGGCCTGCATGAGCAGAGCGAACAGCCGCTCGGGGGCGCGGAAGTCGCTGCTGAAGAGCGAGCTGTCGGGGTTCACAGCGGCGACCAGCGAGATGCGGCGGAAGTCGTGGCCCTTGGCGACCATCTGCGTGCCGACCAGGATGTCGACCTCGCCCGCATGCACGGCGCCGAGCTGCGCTTCGAGGGCGCCCTTCTTGCGCGTGCTGTCGGCGTCGATGCGGGCAATGCGCGCTTCGGGCAGCAGCGCCGCGAGCTGTTCCTCGAGCCGCTCGGTGCCGCGGCCGACCGGCGCGATGTCGAGGTTGCCGCATTCGGGGCAGGCTCGCGGCACCGCCTCGGCGAGGCCGCAGTGGTGGCAGCGCAGCGTCCGGTCCTGCTTGTGGAACACGCGCCAGGCGCTGCAGTGCGGACAGCCGCTCATCCAGCCGCATTCGCCGCATTGCAGCACCGGCGCATAGCCGCGCCGGTTGAGGAAGACCAGGCTTTGCTCGCCGCGTTCGACGCGTTCGCGCAGCGCCGCGACCAGCTGCGGCGCCAGCCCCGGCGCGCTCCCGGTCGAGCCCGTGCGCAGGCCGACGGTGGCGCGCGCCAGCCGGCTCATGTCGACGGTGCGCACGGTCGGCCAGCCGGCGCCGCCGATGCGCTCGGGCAGCGCCAGCCGCCGGTAGTGGCCGGTCTCGGCGCGCTGCCAGCTCTCGAGCGAAGGCGTCGCCGAGCCGAGCATCACGAGCGCACCTTCGCGGCGGCCGCGCCAGACCGCGAGGTCGCGCGCAGAGTAGCGGGCGCCTTCCTGCTGCTTGTACGACGGGTCGTGCTCCTCGTCGACGATGACGAGGCCGAGCCGCGGCAGCGAGGCGAACACCGCCAGCCGCGTGCCGAGGACGAGCTCGGCGAGGCCGAGGTGCGCGGCCAGCCAGCTGCGCAGGCGCTGCGCCGGCGTCAGGCCGCTGTGCAGGGCGACGATGCGGCGGCCGGCGAAGCGGCGGGCGAAGCGCTCGACGAGCTGCGGCGTCAGGTTGATCTCGGGCACGAGCACGAGCGCCTGGCGGCCGGCGGCCAGCGCCGCTTCGGCGGTGCGCAGGTAGACCTCGGTCTTGCCGCTGCCGGTCACTCCGTGCAGCAGCAGGGTGCCGGGCGATGCGCTGGCCATCGCGGCGGCGGCGGCCTCGCAGGCCGCCGCCTGCGCATCGGTGAGCGGCGGTGAGGTCTCCGGGCTGGCGGGTTCGATGGCGCTGGCCGGAAGCGCATCGAGCGCTAGCCGCTTGTGAAGGCGACGGATCCGATCGGCGACAGCGTCGGCGCCGAGCCGGCGCAGCTCCGGCGGTAGCACCGATAACGCCACCTCGCCGACGCCGCGCTGGTAGTAGGCGGCGCTGAAGTCGATCAGCGCCCGCCAGTCCGCCGACAGCGGTGGCAGAGCATCGAAAAATTCGTCGACGGCGCGCAGTGCGGTTTCATTCCCGGCGCCGCCATGGCCGCCGTCCCAGACGATGCCGGCAACGACGCGCCGGCCCAGCGGTACGCGGACGAGCGCCCCCGGCGAGAGCGTGTGCTGACTTTCGTAGCTGAGGAGTGGGCCGAGGCCAATGTGACGTGGCGTCTCGACGGCCACCGACACGATGGCGGCAGGGCGCGTCGCGGGCGCCGGGTCAGGCTCTGCGACATCCTTCACGAGACTTCAACTTCTGCCCGTAAGTCGATGATTCGCGGGACATTTTCAAATTCTCCACCGCAGCTGTGGATAACTTTGTGGGTAAGCCCCGGTGGAAGGCCCGAAACGCTGGCCCCGCCTCGTTTCCCGACGCCTTGCCCGCTTTCGCGGCAAACAAATGAATTCAATGAAATCAAGGACTTACGCGCGCCCTTGATCGGCGCGTTGATGCGCCGCAGCATGCCTGTCGGGCTTTTGTGACAGATCGAAGATGTGGGGATAAGTCAAGCCCTTAGTGCTCACTCACCGCAAAACGGCAACGACGGGTGCGTTCGTGACGTTGATCACGCTTCGCGCTCGGCGCGATAGGGCCGGGACAGCGCGTGCACGGCGTCGACCAGGGTCGCCACGGCTTCGGGCGGCGTGTACTGGCTGATGCCATGGCCGAGGTTGAAGACGTGACCGCCGGGCTCCGCCGCCGACACGGCGCCGAAGCCGGCCAGCGTAGCCGCGACCTCGCGGCGGATGGCCTCGTCGCCGCCGAACAGCACGTTGGGGTCGATGTTGCCCTGGATCGCGACGCCGGCACCGACGCGCTTTCGGGCCTGGCCGAGGTTCTGGGTCCAGTCGACGCCGACGACATCGGGCCCGAGCGCGGCGATGGCCTCCAGCCACGGTCCACCGCCCTTGGTGAAGACGATGTGGGGAACGCGGCGGCCGTCGGCATTGCGTTTGAGCTGCTTCAGCACGCGCTCGGTGTAAGCCAGGCTAAACGTCTGGAAAGCGCCGTCGGCGAGGACGCCGCCCCAGCTGTCGAAGACCATCACCGCCTGGGCGCCGGCGTCGATCTGGGCATTGAGATACTGGGCGACGGCATCGGCATTGATGGCGAGGATCCGATGCATCAGGTCGGGCCGGGCGTAGAGCATGGTCTTGACGAGCCGGTAGTCGTCGGAGCCCTTGCCTTCGACCATGTAGCAGGCCAGCGTCCACGGGCTGCCCGAAAAGCCGATCAGCGGCACCTTTCCTGCAAGAGCGCTTCGGATCGACGCCACCGCATCGAAGACGTAGCGCAAGCGCGCCATGTCGGGCACGGCGAGCCGGGACACGTCGGCCTCGTCGCGGATCGGCCGTTCGAAGCGGGGACCTTCGCCTTCCGCGAACGACAGGCCGAGGCCCATCGCGTCGGGCACGGTGAGGATGTCGCTGAAAAGGATGGCGGCGTCGAGGTCGTAGCGCTCGAGTGGCTGCAGCGTCACCTCGGTGGCGAAGGCCGGGCTGGTCGCCAGGCCCATGAAGCTGCCGGCGCGCGCCCGCGTGGCGCGGTACTCGGGCAGGTAGCGGCCGGCCTGGCGCATCAGCCAGACGGGCGTGATCTCGGTCGGCTGCGACAAGCAGGCGCGCAGGAAGGTGTCGTTCTGCAGAAGTGCGGGCATGCCGCGATTGTCGCCGCGCCAACGGACCTGGCAGGCCGCGAGGCGGCGCTCGAGGTAGAGCCGTTCGGCGCGGTTCCTCACCGTCGATGGCAGCGCCGTGCCAGCGGCTGCGGTCCTGTTCCTCGAGCCGAGCCGGCGCGCCACCGTTGCGAGCCAGGCCGCTGGCACCACCTTCGGCAGGCCCTGCACCGGCCAGACCTCGAGCGCTTTCGTGAAGGCGTCCTGCATCGCGTCTTCGGCGAGATCGAAGTCGCGGAATCGACCGATCAGGCCCGACAGCACCCGGGCGCTCTCGGCGCGGCAGATGCCGTCGATGACGGGCGTGATCGTCATGCCCGGGCGCGGCCTGGTCGAGGTCGGCGACGTCGATCAGGTGGAAGCCGCCGATCTGCTCGTGTGTTTCCGCGAACCGGCCGTCGGTGGTCACGGTCTTGCCGTTCGCCACGCGCACGGTGGTTTCGCGCACGTCGCCGCCGTAGCGGCCGTAGGCCGACATCGCCGCCGCAACGTATTTCTGCGGGTGGCGCGACCATAATCTCCGCGCTCCCTCCGCGAAAGCCCGCACATGCTCGCCAACGACGTCCTGCACACCATCGGCAACACGCCGCACATCCGCATCAACCGGCTGTTCGGCAGCACCCACAACGTCTATATAAAGAGCGAGCGCGCCAACCCCGGCGGCTCGATCAAGGACCGCATCGCCCTGGCGATGGTCGAGGCGGCCGAAGCCACGGGCGTCCTCAAGCCGGGCGCCACGATCGTCGAGCCGACCTCCGGCAACACGGGAGTCGGACTGGCGATGGTCGCGGCCGTGAAGGGCTACAAGCTCGTGCTGGTGATGCCCGACAGCATGAGCGTCGAGCGCCGCCGGCTGATGCTCGCCTACGGCGCCACCTTCGAGCTGACGCCGCGCGAGAAAGGCATGAACGGCGCCATCGCCCGCGCTGCAGAGATCGTCGCCGCGACGCCGGGTGCGTGGATGCCGCAGCAGTTCGAGAATCCCGTCAACATCGACGTCCACGTCCGCACCACGGCCGAGGAGATTGCCGCCGATTTCCCGAGCGGCATTGAAGCGATGATCACCGGCGTCGGCACCGGCGGTCACATCACCGGCTGCGCGCTGGTGCTGAAGAAGATGTGGCCAAAGCTGAAGGTGTATGCCGTCGAGCCGAGCGCCTCGCCGGTCATCAGCGGCGGCAAGCCGAGCCCCCACCCCATCCAGGGCATCGGCGCCGGCTTCATTCCCAAGAACCTGCACGTCGATCTGCTCGACGGCACCATCCAGGTCGAGGCCGAGGCGGCCCGCGAGATGGCGCGCCGCTCGGCGAGGGAAGAGGGCCTCCTGGTCGGCATCTCGTCGGGCGCGACGCTCGCCGCGATCTCGCAGAAGCTGCCCGAGATCGCCGCCGGCGGCACCGTGCTCGGCTTCAACTACGACACTGGCGAGCGCTATCTGTCGATCGAAGGGTTTCTTCCCGCATAAGGTTGCGATGAGGCCGCGCATCCTGATCGTCGAGGACGAGCCCGGCATCGCCGACACGCTGCAATACGCGTTGCGCACCGATGGCTTCGAGCCGGCCTGGTGCGCGACCGGCGAGGAGGCGCTGGCTGACGCGCGGGCCCGGCCGCCGGCGCTGGTGATTCTCGATGTCGGCCTGCCCGACGCGAGCGGCTTCGAAATCTTCAAGCGCCTGCGCGCGACCAGCGACGTGCCGGTCGTCTTCCTCACCGCGCGCAGCGACGAGATCGACCGCGTCGTCGGCCTCGAACTCGGCGCCGACGACTACATCGCCAAGCCGTTCTCGCCACGCGAGCTGGTCGCGCGCGTGCGCAGCGTGCTGCGGCGCAGCGCCCGGGGCGGCGCCGAGCCGGCCGCGGCGCCGGCGCCTGCGGCGGCGGCCGCGATCAGCCTGGCGCCGCCGATCGCCGTCGACGAGGGCCGCATGCAAGTGCGCTACTACGGCCGCCTGCTCGAGCTGTCGCGCTACGAGTTCGGTTTGCTGAAGACGCTGGCATCGCGGCCCGGCCATGTCTACAGCCGCGACGCCCTGCTCGAGCGCGTCTGGGGCAACGACAGCGACAGCATGGACCGCACCGTCGACGCCCACGTCAAGACCCTGCGCGCCAAGATGAAGGCTGTCGCGCCGCTGCTCGAGCCCATCCGCACCTTGCGCGGCAGCGGCTACGCGCTGGAAGAAGACCTGCCCACCGACCCAAGCCCATCGCCATGACGAGCACGGCGCGCCTGCGCCTCGCGCTCCCCCTCGCTCTGCTTCTCGCCGCCGAGGCTGCTCCGCTGGCTCGCGCTGCCGACACCGCCGCGCCGACCTCCGCCGTGCTGTCGCTGGTCGGCGACGCCGTCGCCACCACTGCCGCCGAGTCCGCTGTCAGGCGAGCGCTGCCCGGCGCGCCGACCCTGCGCGTCTCGATTCGCGACCCGTGGCTGTTCGCGCTGCAGGAGTGCCTGTTCACCGACACGGCCGACTCGAAAGCGATGCGCGACGGTCGCATCGGCACCGGCACCGTCGCCGGCCTCGGCTTCTACGTCGACGATGGGACGATGCCCGTTCGGCTCGAGACCGGCGAACGCAGCCAGGGCTTCATCGCGCCCTACGTTGCGGACTCGAAGACGGATGTCGTCGCCTGGAATGCGCTGTCCGCCGAAACGAGGGTCATGGCGCTGGACAACGTCATCTCGCGCGTCGTCGGCGCGGCAGCCTCGAACCTGCTCGCCCGGTGACACCGCCGCGGGCTGCCGCGAGCGCCATTGCACCGTGACCAAACGCACCCGCATCTTCATCGGCATCCTGGTCGCATACGCGCTCGGCGTCGCCTTTCTGATGTTTCGCCAGCTCGGCGACATCGACCCGCGCTACCGCGAGTCGGCCGAGGA
>JAYVNL010000311.1:0-3153 GCA_043758495.1 Rhizobacter sp. | reverse complement strand
GATCGCCCAGGCGAGCGCGGCTTCGATGGGCGTTGTCGTGATGTCGATGTCGTGGCCGTGGAGGCACAGGCCCGCTTCCAGACGCAGCGTGTCGCGGGCGCCGAGGCCGGCGGCCTCGACCTCGGGCTCGGCGAGGAGGGCGCGTGCAAGCGCTTCGACGTCGCCGCCGTCGACCGAGATCTCGAAGCCGTCTTCGCCGGTGTAGCCGGAGCGCGTCGCGAACACGGCGATGCCTGCGATCTCGGCGGCAGCGCCGCTCATGAAGGTGAGGGCGGCGAGCGACGGTGCCAGCCGGGCCATGACCGCGGCCGCCTTCGGTCCCTGCAGCGCCAGCAGCGCGCGCTCCGGCATCGGCTCGACGGCGCATCGGCTGCCGATGCGCTCCTGAAGATGGCGGATGTCGGCCGCCTTGCAGGCAGCGTTGACGATGAGGTGAAAGTGGTCGTCGCGGCGCGTCACCATCAGGTCGTCGAGGATGCCGCCGTCGTCGTCGGTGAAGAGCGCGTATCGCTGCTTGCCGACGGCCAGGCCGGCGATGTCGACCGGCACCAGGGTCTCGAGCGCGGCGGCTGCGCCGCTGCCGGCGAGGCGCAGTTGGCCCATGTGAGAGACGTCGAACAACACCGCCGAGCCGCGGCACTGGCGATGCTCGGCGAGAATGCCGGCAGGGAATGACACGGGCATGTCGTAGCCGGCGAAGGAAACCATCTTCGCGCCCAGCTCGACGTGGAGCGAATGCAGCGGTGTTCGCAGCAATTCGGCGCGGGAAACGATGTCGGCCAAGGGGCGGCTCCAGAGCAATTTGCACACCCGCGGTGCCGCGCCATGACGACGCAGCACCGCGGAAAAATTGCCCTCTCTGTCCGCTTTACCTGAGAGATTGGCAGCGCCGCGAACGATGCTGCTTGCCCCTTCGGTGGGCCCGCTCGAAACGGGCCTCTCTCCAGCGAGGAACGCCTGCGAACAGACGTGTGCCAGTCCCTGGTACCTGAGCGTTCGACCGCGTTGCCACGGTCTGCGCCTTCGGCGGCAGCGATCTCTTGCTGCGCTCTCCTGACGGGACGAAGTCTAGCAGCGCACCCGCGGCGGGGCAGAGTGCGCCGGGATAATCCGCGCCATGACAGCAGCGGATGAATGGCTGCGCATCGAGTCGCTCGATCTCGAAGCGCAAGGCGTGGCCCACAACGCCGAGGGCAAGGTCGTGTTCGTCGAGGATGCGCTGCCAGGTGAGGAGGTGCGCGTGCAGGTGCATCGGCGCAAGAGCAACTGGGAGCAGGCGTCGCTGCTGGCGCTGCGGCGACCGAGCTCGCAGCGGGTCGTGCCGCGCTGCCCGCACTTCGGCGTCTGCGGTGGTTGTCGCATGCAGCACCTGCACGTCTCGGCGCAGGTCGCGACCAAGCAGCGCTCGCTGGAAGACGCGCTCTGGCATCTCGGCAAGGTGCGCGCAGAACGTCTGCTCCGGCCGCTCGAAGGGCCCGCCTGGGGCTATCGCCAGCGGGCGCGCTTCTCGGTGCGCCACGTCGCCAAGAAGGCTACGGTGCTGGTCGGCTTCCACGAGCGCAAGTCGAGCTTCGTCGCCGACATTGCCAGCTGCGAGGTCGTGCCGAAGCATGTGAGCGATCTGCTGCTGCCGCTGCGGGTGCTGGTCGGCGCCATGACCACGCGCGACCGCCTGCCGCAGATCGAGCTCGCCGTCGGCGATGCCACCACGGCGCTGGTGCTGCGCCACCTCGAACCGTTGCCGCCCGCCGATCTCGAGTTGCTGCGCGACTTCGCGGCTCGCAACGGCATCGAGTGGTGGCTGCAGGCGAAAGGCCCCGATACGGTTCGCCGGCTCGACGGGGCGCCATCGTCGCTCGCATACAGCCTGCCCGAGTTCGCCGTTCGCATGCCGTTCCGGCCGACCGATTTCACTCAGGTCAACCAGGCGATCAACCAGGCTCTGGTGTCGCGGGCGGTGCGGCTGCTGGCGCCGACGCGCGACGAGACCGTCATCGACTGGTTCTGCGGCCTCGGCAACTTCACGCTGCCGCTGGCGACGCGGGCGGCGTCGGTGCTGGGCATCGAGGGCAGCGCCGCTTTGGTCGAGCGGGCCGGCGAGGCCGCGCTGTTGAACGGCCTCGAGAGCCGCACCCGCTTCGAGGTTCGCAATCTGTTCGAGACGACCGCTGCCGAACTCGCCGCATTCGGCCAGGCCGACAAGTGGCTGCTCGATCCGCCGCGAGAAGGCGCCTTTGCGATCGTCAAGGCGCTGGTCGACGCCGTCGATCCTGCCTCTGCGCAGGTTGGCTGGCAGCCGCCGCAGCGCATCGTCTACGTGAGCTGCAACCCGGCGACGCTGGCGCGCGACGCTGGCCTCCTCGTTCATCGTGCCGGTTATCGCTGCACGGCGGCCGGGGCAGTCAACATGTTCCCGCATACCGCCCACGTCGAGAGCATTGCGGTGTTCGAAAACTAAAAAAACAAAACGGGGCCAGAGGCCCCGTTTCGATTCAACAAAGCGGCCTGTTAGTCGCGGCCGCTGGCGAATCCCAGCAAGGCGAGCAGCGACTGAAACACGTTGAAGAGGCTCAGGTAGACGCCGAGCGTGGCCGACACATAGTTCGTTTCTTCGCCGTCTTTCACGCGCTTCAGGTCGTACAGGATGAAAGCGGAGAAGACGCCGATCGCCAGCACCGCCACCGTGATGAACAGCGCACTCGACTGCAAGAAGATATTGGCGATGCCGGCCACCAGCAACATGATCGCGCCGATGAACAGGAACTTGCCCATCGACGACAGGTCACGCTTGATCACGGTCGACAGGGTCGCCATGCCCAGGAAGATAAGACCGGTGCCCGCGAACGCCATCATGATCAGGCCGGCACCGTTGGCGAGGCCGAGCACCGAACCGATCAGCCGCGACAGCATCAAACCCATGAAGAAGGTGAAGCCGAGAAGCACGGGGACGCCCGCGGCCGAGTTCTTGGTCTTCTCGATCGCAAACATGAACGCGAACGCGCCGCCCAGGAAGACAACGGCGCCCATTCCGGCACCGAGCGACCTCATGATCCCGGTCGACACACCGATCCATGCGCCCAGCACGGTCGGCACCATCGACAGCGCCAGCAACCAGTAGGTGTTGCGGAGAACGCGGTTGCGTTGCTCAACGCT
>JAYVNL010000310.1:0-3157 GCA_043758495.1 Rhizobacter sp. | reverse complement strand
GCATGGCGGTGTCGGCGGGCCGAGTGTTGGTTGCGAGAGCGGAGCCGAAGCGACGAGTGCTGCGACCTTCAAAGGCGTGCGAGTTTGGAAAAGAAGACGTCTCGGACATTCGGGAATCGGCGGCGCCGGAGGCGACTTGAGGCAAAGGTGTTACGGGAAGCAGCGGGGCGGACAAAGACCGGCAGGCTTCTTGCAGCCGCTCGGCTCGATGCCGTTCCAACGAACCACAGGGTAGTCAGAGCATTCCTACAACCTGTGTCCGGGCGTAAGCGAGGTGTTCGTATGAACCCGAGCACACAGCGTCGAAGGCGCCTGCTCCGAGCCGAACGTGATGCCTCGCGCGTGCCTCGCCGTGTTCGACCGCCACATCCCCGTCACGTAGCCTGCCCCGACCCGGCCGTGAATTTTTTCCTCAACGACCCAGCTGACAGCCACGATGACCTCTCAGGTTCGTGCCTCGGACACCTCCCGTAAGCGGCTCATCGCCGCACCCTTTCTGCGCGAACCGGCAGACATCTGGCTGGGTGCGTCCGTGCCCAACGCAGACGGCGCCTTACGCTTTCGAACGATTCCGGCCGCGTATGGCCACGATGGTTCCCAAGCTTTGACCGGCTGGCGGGCCTGGCGCGACTATCTGGGCCACGCCCTGTTCGCCTGGAGCCAGCTCGGCCCGCGCAAGACAAGCCGTCTGCTCATCAGCTTTCCGCACCTCGCCATCACCCTGGGCCTGCACAAGCTCCTCTCGGGGTCGCGAATCCCTCTGGTCGCATGGACCTTCAACCTCGGCGGCCTGCACACCGGCTTCAAGCGCCTGGTCGCACGCTCGGCCCGACCCGTACCGTGGAGTTCGAGGAGGACCGCGCGGACCCCTACATCCTCTCGATGGGGTCGGCCAAGCGCGACTACAGGCTGCTGCTCCTGGCTCTGGCCGAGCTCGGACACCGGGCCGTGATCGTTGCGGCTCCTCATGCGGTTGCAGGGTTGGCGGTGCCGCCCGGCGTCGAGATCCGCAGCGGGCTGAGCGAAGCGCAATGTTTCGAGCTCGTTCAGCGATCGCGCCCGTGCGTGGTGCCGGTGGCCAACCGCGAGACGGCTTCGGGCCAGGTGACGCTGCTCAACGCCATGATGTCTGGCCGGCCCGTGGTGGTCACGGAGTGCATAGGCAGTGTCGACTACGTGATCGACGGAGTCGACGCACTCCTGGTGCGGCCGGGCGACCTGAAGCATCTGGAACAGGCCATCGAGACCTGTTGGCAAGACGGGCCGCTGCGTTCGCGCATCGGTGCCGCGGCTCGGGCCTTGGCCATCGCCCACTTCTCCGACGAAGCGGTGGGCCAGATCATGGGCCGGGTGTTGCGCGAGCTCGACGAACTGCGCTTAACCGACGGATCAACGCTCGGATGGCGGCTGCGGCACTGCTTGCGTCGGCGGGAAAAAGTGGGCGAGCCGCTGCCGCACGAGCTCCGGCTCCAATGCGGCGTCGAACCCTCCTTTACGGGCGCGGATCAGCGCACCCCACGGCAAGGCGTCGGTCTCGGCCGAGAGCTTGCGCAGATAGTCCTCGGTACGGCCGATCGTGCGCGCGGGTACGCCGCCGGCAATGGTTCCAGGTTCGACATCTCGCACGACGACGGCACCCGCGGCGACGATCGCGTTCGGCCCGATCGAAACGCCACGCAGGATGATGGCGCCATGGCCGATGAAGACGTTGTCGTGAACGACGATCTTGCCGACGGCTTCGACGCTCTCACCGTACGCGTGGTACAGCACGCCGACCGCGCCGTCGTGGCCGATGAAAGTGCAGTCGGACAGCACGACGTTGCTGCCGATGCTCACGTACGCCGGATCGGTGAATCGCACTCCCGGGTTGACGCTGACGTTGTGGCCGATGCGATGCACGTCACCGCACTGGCGCAGGAAATCGCCGTGCTCAACGCCCGAAAGGCCTGCCCAACGAAGGTAGAACGACCTGATGAACCGGTGCCTGACGGCCAGCTCACCGAACGACTTGCGAAACATCATCCGGGCACGCGAGCGTTGCGCGCTGCCGCTTCCATGAGCACCTGCTCGAACTGGCGTGCGCTGCGTTCCCAGGTGCTCTCGCGAACCGTCTCGAAGGCCCGCTCCGACATGCGAGCCCAGTCGGCCGAGGGCAGCGTGAGAATGCGCTCGACCGCCTGCTCCAGCGCCAGCGCATCGTCGACAGCGACACAGTAGCCGTTGGCTGCGTCGACGATTGCCTCGGCGGGCCAACCCGTGCGCGTGGAGACCACGGGCGTGCGGCAAGCCATCGCTTCCATCGCCGGCAGGTTGAACCCCTCGCTCGTGCTGGCCGTCAGCCACACGTCGCACGATGCGTAGAGGTCGCGCAGCGTGTGTTGCGGGGGCTCGAACGTGAACGAGACAAAATCCGGCAAGGAACGCTTCGGCCGCTCGCTTCCGAACGACACCACCCGCAATCCCGGCAGTCGAAGGCGGATGTTTTTGAGGGCAGCCATGGACAGGTCGAAACGCTTCCAGTCGGCGCCGGAATAGAGCAGCCCGACAGTGGGCGCCGGCTGGCGCTGTCTCGGCGGCGCGAAGAACTGCAGATGATCGACGCTGTTGGACACCAGCACGGCATCCGGATCGCCATAGTCCCGCGCCATCACATCGGCCAGCCAGCGCGCGATGACCACCTTCTGCAGCGGCATCCGATAGGTCGCCTGAACCCGCTCCAGGGGAAGATACGGGTGCACCTCGTGATGCTGAATCAAGTAGACCTTAGCCCCCTTCTCAGGCGGGAAGTCGTTGACCCATTCGGCGGTCTCCCACCACGTGGCGATCACCGCATCGGCATCTGGCACCTGAGCCGCCGCTACCCGGCCCTCGCCGACACGCTGCACCGCCAGCGCCAAACGATCGAAGTGGGACGGCGGTTCGACGGGCCGGTTTTGTTTTCGGGAAGCGAAGGGCGACCAACTGCGCCGCGCTGCCGACTTGTTGGTGACGATCGTGACCTCGTGCCCGAAGCGAACGAAACAGTCTGCGTAGATAGCAAGGACGCGACAGCCGCCAGTCATGTCGGGGATCGGGGACACGATCGTGATCTTCATCGCCGAATCTTCCACGCTTTTCGTTAGTCATCGACGAACGCCGCTGGCCGTCGAGCCCAGCA
>JAYVNL010000309.1:0-3171 GCA_043758495.1 Rhizobacter sp. | reverse complement strand
GCGTCGACTTCGGCGACCGGAGCGCCATCGTCATCCTCGCCGCCCGCCTCGGTACGGCGCGCATGGGTCAACAACTTTCGCCTCAGCTCGAGCCGGCTCTGGTCGCGCTGGGCGAGGAGCTGCAGCGCCCGCGCCTTCAGCGAGCGGGGCTTCACGCTCGCGCGCGCTCGGGCTTCACGCCTCCTTGACGACCTTCAGCTTGGCCGGCGCTTCCGCGGCCTGGGCCGGCGGCAGAAGCGGAATGCCCATCGCGCCGCGGACCTTGTTCTCGATCTCGATGGCGAGGTCGGGGTTCTCCTTCAGGAACTCGCGGGCGTTGTCCTTGCCCTGGCCGATCTTCTCGCCGTTGTAGGCATACCAGGAGCCGCTCTTCTCGAGGATCTTGGCCTCGACGCCCATGTCGATCACCTCGCCTTCGCGGCTGATGCCCTGGCCGTAGAGGATGTCGAACTCGGCCGTCTTGAACGGCGGCGAGACCTTGTTCTTGACGACCTTGACCTTGGTCTCGTTGCCGATGACTTCCTCGCCCTTCTTGATCGAACCGATGCGGCGGATGTCGAGCCGGACCGAGGCGTAGAACTTGAGCGCGTTGCCGCCGGTGGTGGTCTCGGGCGAGCCGAACATGACGCCGATCTTCATCCGGATCTGGTTGATGAAGATCACCATCGTGTTGGTGCGATTGATCGAGCCGGTGAGTTTTCGGAGCGCCTGGCTCATGAGGCGGGCCTGTAGGCCGGGCAGCGAGTCGCCCATCTCGCCTTCGATCTCGGCCTTCGGCGTGAGCGCGGCCACCGAGTCGATGACGACGAGATCGACCGAGCCGGAACGGACCAGCGCGTCGACGATCTCGAGCGCCTGCTCGCCGGTGTCGGGCTGGCTGATGAGCAGCTCCTGCAGGTTGACGCCGAGCTTTTGCGCGTATTGCACGTCGAGCGCGTGCTCGGCGTCGATGAAGGCGCAGGTGCCGCCGACCTTCTGCATCTCGGCGATGACCTGCAGCGTGAGCGTGGTCTTGCCGCTCGACTCCGGCCCGTAGATCTCGACCACCCGGCCGCGCGGCAGGCCGCCGACGCCGAGCGCGATGTCGAGACCCAGCGAGCCCGTGGAAACGACCTCGATATCCTCGAGCACCTCGCCTTCGCCCAGGCGCATGATGGCGCCCTTGCCGTGTTGCTTCTCGATCTGCGCGAGCGCTGCCTGCAGGGCCTTGGCTTTTTCGGTGTTGAGGGCTTTGACGGGCGTGTCCATGTGCGGTCTCCTGAGGGTTAGGGGATTATCTGCAAAGGCTGGATGTTTGTACAGTAGCCGAGCCGCGCGATTTGCGCCGCCCCCACGACGGGCGAACAAGCCCCGCCCCGATGGGCGGGGAGGATCTTCGCGATGCGCCTGCTGATCGCCGAAGACGACCAGGTGCTGGCCGACGGCCTGCTTCGGTCCTTGCGCGGCAGCGGCTATGCGGTCGACTGGGTGGCCAACGGCGCCGCGGCCGACGCCGCCCTGGAAGCGCACGAGTTCGACCTGCTCATCCTCGACCTCGGCCTGCCCCGGCTGCACGGCCTCGAGGTGCTGCGGCGCATGCGCGCGCGCGGCTCGACCGCGCCGGTGCTGATCCTGACCGCAGCCGACAGCGTCGAGCAGCGCGTGATGGGCCTCGACCTCGGCGCCGACGACTACATGGCCAAGCCGTTCTCGCTGCAGGAACTCGAAGCGCGGGTGCGAGCGCTCACCCGGCGCGCGCTCGGCGCGGCCTCGAACGTCATCCGCCACGGCGCGCTGAGCTTCGACGCCGACGGCCGCGTTGCCTACATCCACGACCAGCTCGTCGACCTCTCGGCGCGCGAACTGGGTTTGCTCGAGGTGCTGCTGCAGCGTGCCGGCAAGCTGGTCAGCAAGGACCAGCTCGTCGAGCGCCTGTGCGAGTGGGGCGACGAAGTCAGCAACAACGCGATCGAAGTCTACGTGCACCGGCTGCGCAAGAAGCTCGAACACGGCCAGGTGCGCATCGCCACCGTGCGCGGCCTCGGCTACTGTCTGGAGCGCAGTGCGGCGTGAGACCGTGCTGGTGAAGCGGCTGGGTACGAAACGAGGAGAGCCCGGTCGGGCCCAGCGCTCGCTGTTCGGCCGCATTCTCGACTGGATGCTGGTGCCGGCGCTGCTGCTCTGGCCACTCAGCGTGGCGCTCACCTGGCTGGTGGCGCAGGGCCTCGCCAACCAGCCCTTCGACCGCGAGCTCGCCGCGTCGGTACGTCTGCTCGGGCGCGACATGGCCGCACAGGCCCAGCGCGAGATCGGCCTGGCCGACTACGCGCCTTCGAGCGCTGCCGTGGAGACCCTTCGCACCGACGACGACGACTCGCGCCACTACCAGGTGCGCGGGCTGCGCGGCGAGGTGCTCGCGGGCGAGGCAGCGCTGCACGCAGCGTCCGATGACGACCGCGCCGTGCCGGGCGAAGTGCATTTCCGCGACGACGTGCTCGCCGGCCAGCCGGTGCGCGTGGCTGCGATGGCGGTGCCTGGGCTCGACCAGTTGACCGGGGCGCCGCCGGTGGTGCAGGTGGCCGAGACGCGCGAGCGTCGGGCGCGGCTGGCGGTCGAGATCACGAAAGGCGTGATCCTGCCGCAGCTCGTGATGCTGCCGCTGGCGGTGCTGCTGGTCTGGCTCGCGCTCACGCGCGGCATCGCGCCCCTGCACGAGCTGCAGCAGCGGCTGGCGCGGCGCCACACCGGCGACCTGAGCCCGATCGACGAGATCCGCGCGCCCGAAGAGGTGGCGCCACTGGTGCGTGCCATCAACGACCTGCTCGGTCGCCTCGACGAATCGATCCGCGCGCAGAAGCACTTCCTGGCCGACGCGGCGCATCAGCTCAAGACGCCGCTGGCCGGCCTGCGCACCCAGGCCGAGCTGGCCGAGCGCGAGATCGAGGCCGGCCACCACGACCCCGAGGCCCTGCGCGCTTCGCTGCGGCAGATCGCGAGCGCGAGCCAGAACGCCGCCCGTATGGTCGACCAGCTGCTGGCGATGGCGCGCGTGGAACACGACGACGAGCACGGCCACAGCGGCCCGGTCGACATCGCCGTCTTGGCACGCGACACCGTGCGCGATTTCGTGCCGCGCTCGCTCGAGAAAGACATCGACCTCGGCTTCGAAGGCGAGGCAGCGCAGTCGGCCCT
>JAYVNL010000308.1:0-3190 GCA_043758495.1 Rhizobacter sp. | reverse complement strand
ACGGTCCCGGCGCCAGCATCCTGTCAGGCGCCGCGCTCACGGCCAAGTTTGGGGACCCCGCCCTCGGCCGCACGCCGGACATCATCGTGCAGCCCAATCCGGGGGTGATCTACACCAGCAGCGGCAAGAAGGACGCCGAGCACGGCGGCAATGCGCCGGACGACAGCCATGTCGCGCTGCTCGTTTCAATGCCGTCATTGGCCGCGCAGGTCAACGCGACGCGGGTCGGGACCATCCAGGTGGCGCCAACGATTCTGAGTGCGCTCAGGCTCGATCCGAACCTGCTGCTTTCGGTGCAGAAAGAAGCCACTGCGGTCTTGCCAGGCCTGAGCTTCTGACCCATCCGCGCACTTGACAATCCACGCATTTGCCGGGGTGGTCAAACCACTCTGGCAAGTCCCTCGGGGTAGCGTTCTACCTGCTCCTCTCTGCGCCCGAAGGTCATGCGCAGAGACATACCGTCCTTGCGTTGCATCAAATGGTGCAGAGCCCCGGCGACATGGACCCTGATCAGGGCAACCGGCACCCAGATCGGAACGCCATGAATGCCGAAGAACTGTTCGGCTAGGTCATGGTCGGGCAAGAGCCATCGTGCGGTGGGGATGCCGAAGAAGCTCACGCCGGCTTTGGAGTACGACGCGCCCAGGTAGCCCGTCAGCGGAATCGGCACCATCAGCCCATACAGCAACGCTTGCGTCGCCAGCGCCGACCGCCTTTGCCACTTCGGCACTGTCGGTGGCAAAGGCTGCGGGCGATGAGTGAGGCGCCACGCGATGCGCGCGCCGACCAACAGCACGACCCCGAGGCCAACCGACTTGTGCAGATCGAAATACCAGCCACTGCCCGGCTCATCCTCGATCGACAACACGTACTAGTTCAGCACCACCATCGCGGTGAGCAAGAGCGCGAGGGTCCTGTCGCGATAGCGCAGGCTGCTCGGGTCAGCCGATGGAGTTCGACCGTACGAGGATGATCGAGGCGCTTAGCCGAGTGTTGCAGCGAATGCGATCAAGGCGCTTCCGGTTCTGGCGGCGGTGTTTCGTCGGCGCAAGCGCCTTGTCGGTCGAAGCTGGCGAGTGGACAAAACCTACGTAGAGCTCAGCGGCCAGTGGAAGTACCTGTACCCGGCGGTGGACCGCGACGACGACACCGTTGACTTCTCGCTGCGCGCCAAGCGAGATTGCGTCGCAGCACGTACTTTTTTTTTCGAGCGAGCCATCGATCTGCACGGCGTGCCCGAGAAGATCACCCTCGACAAGAGCGGTGCGAACACAGCGGCGATCACGAGCATCCAGGCAGACAGCGGCTTGTGCATCGAGATGCGCCAGTCGAAGTACCCGAACAACCTCATCGAGCAAGACCACCGCGCCGTCAAACGCATCACCCGGCCGATGCTCGGATTCAAGATCTTTGGCTGCGCACGCATCCTGATCGCCGGCATCGAAGTCATGAACATGACCCGCAAAGGCCAGCTCGTCGCGATCAAAGACTGAGTTCGGTCTGCTGCAAACCAGTTCTACTCGCTGGCTTTCTGATCGGTGTCGGCCTCGCACTATTGCTCGGTCCCATCGCGCTACTGCGACAGAACCCGCATGAGTGCAGTCGGGCGAGTCGAGTGGATTTTTACCTACTGATAAAGAAAGACGTGGGGTCGCCTGTTGCGGGAGTCGCAGTACCGACCAAACGATTGGCGGCTATCAAATAGATCAGCTTACGGCAGAAGTTTTTACCGTCTGAAAAGTCGCCGCCTGCCGCAAAGATGGACGAGGTCGTAAACGCGAGGCCATCTGGCGAGCTGGCCAAACTTTGGATATCGGAGCGGGCAGAATTGCCGTCACACACGTACTGGAAACCGGGCGATTCCACGACTTGCGGGTGCACCTTGGCGGCGGCATCGAAGTTCCTGATGTACGGGATCAAACCCTTGACGTCGGTCTGCACCGGCGTCCAGGTGTTCAGGTCGATCGTGCTCCAGATGGTGGAGGGGTCACCGATGGTCAAGCCCGCGAAGGCGGCGTTGGTGAGATCTCGAAACGCGATTTGCGTGCTGACTCGCACCTCACCGCTCGGCAAAAACGCCATGGCGCTACTGCCTGCAACTTTGTCGTTCAAGAAGAGGCGCTTTTGTTCCCAATGGATCCCGTCAGTAGTGTCGCTGTAGAACAGAAAGTACTTCGATGTGTTGGTCGCTCGGTCGTATTCCTGCGCCGTACCGTGCTCAACTACCAAGCGCCCCTTGGCGGAGAAACCCAAGAAACAAGCGTTTCCAAATCCAGTACGACCCGCATTCAATGAGGGTGAACCCATCACCCAATCGGTGCCATCTGTTGAACCCAGCGTGGTGCAGTACTGACCGACCACGGCGAAAGCGTTGCCCACCACGTACATGTTGCCGCCGCCGTTCCCGCACAAGTTGCTGACATCGTCAGGGGTCAGAACGGGGAGGTTGCGCTCAGTCCAGGTCACCGCATCAGTCGATGTTCTGATGTAGGGCACGCCTACCGAAACCCCATCCACTGATTTGTACGTACAGCCATGCACCGCAAGCACGCCTTTGCTGTTCACCGCGAAGTCACCGCTAGGGTCTTGGGGCCCGGCCATGACTTTGCGTGCGCTCCAGTTGATCCCGTCGGTGCTGGTGCTGACGGTGCGCGTGTAGCTGGTGTCGCTGGCGGTGGAA
This sequence comes from Rhizobacter sp., assembly GCA_043758495.1. Lineage (GTDB taxonomy): Bacteria > Pseudomonadota > Gammaproteobacteria > Burkholderiales > Burkholderiaceae_C > Schlegelella_A. Next base: position 510 of record JAYVNL010000308.1, on the reverse strand, counting down.
CCGAGGGCATAAGCCGTCTTGCCGTCGGTGAGTAAGAAGTCGACACCACTGATGGTCGAGGTGTATTTCGCCATGGCTTTGCTCAAGTCGCCTGTTGCAGTTGATACCGAATTCAGCGAGCTGCTGCCAGTGGTGGGTGGCGAGGGTGCAGTCGGAGTCGCAACTGGATCGGTGGTGGCCGTCGGGTCGCCGCTGCCGCCACAAGCCGTTAACAGACTGGCCACGCCCACCGCGATGCACGCCAGCGCGAGGCGAGAAGCGTGCAGACCAGCACAGCGGCGCGACAACCTGAACGAGCGGCGCGACAAAGATTCGGACTGTTTACTATGAATGGACATGCACGCTCCTACTGCGTTGAGGGTGTCCCACCCGTTTGGCTTTTCGGGCAGTGACATCCAGTACGCGGCTTTCTCAGACCAAAAGGCTCATCAAAGCCCAATCGTTTTTGGGTCCTCAAGGAAGGTCGCAATGAGCTTGGTGTGAGTTCTGCGCGACAGAGCTGGCCACCCG
>JAYVNL010000307.1:0-3197 GCA_043758495.1 Rhizobacter sp. | reverse complement strand
CGACCCGCGGCGGTCGCGAGGCGCGCGCCCGGGGCATGGCCGCCGAGCTGGCCAAGGTCGGTATCGCCGGCGCCTATGAAGGCGCGCTTCGGTTCGTCGCCAATCCCGAACTGATCTCGCGTACCCACTTCGCGCGTTTTCTCGTCGAGAGCGGCGTCTGCGGCGATACGCAGGAGGTCTTCCGCCGCTTTCTCGTCGAGGGCAAGCCTGGTTTCGTGCCGCACCGCTGGGCGACGCTGGGCGACGCGGTCGCATGGATCGGCGGCGCCGGCGGCATCGCCGTCATCGCCCATCCGGCGCGCTACAAATTCACGCCGACCGAGGAATACGCGCTTTTCAGCGAGTTCAAGGCCCATGGCGGTCGCGGTGTCGAGGTCGTGACCGGTGCCCACAGCGCGGCCGATGCGCTCCGCTACGCCGACACCGCGCGCGAGTTCGACCTGCTCGCCTCGCGCGGCAGCGACTTCCACAGCCCCGAGGAAAGCCGCATCGACCTCGGCGGCCTGCCACCGCTGCCGGCGGGACTGGTGCCGGTGTGGGAAGCGCTCGAGGACCGAATCCACACGCCTGCCTGACACGCCGTCGGCGCCGACAATCAGCGGATGTCCCAGTACTTCGAAGTCCATCCGACCAACCCGCAGCTGCGCCTCCTCAAGCAGGCGGCGCAGATCCTGCACGGCGGCGGCGTCGCCGCGATTCCCACCGATTCGAGCTATGCCCTCGTCTGCCATCTCGACGACAAGGCTGCCGCCGAGCAGCTGCGCCGGATCCGCGGCGTCGACGATCGCCACCACCTCACCCTGCTCTGCCGCGACCTCTCCGAGCTGGCCAGCTATGCCCGCGTCGACAACCGCCAGTACCGGTTGCTGAAATCGGCCACGCCGGGTCCCTTCACCTTCATCCTCGAAGCCACGAAGGAAGTCCCGCGCCGGGTCTCTCACCCGTCGCGGCGAACGATCGGCCTGCGCGCGCCCGACCATCCGGTCACCATCGCCCTCCTCGAGCTCCTCGGTCAGCCGCTGCTGGCGACGACGCTCATCCCGCCGGGCGAGAGCGAGCCGCTCAACGATCCGGAGCAGATCCGCGATCGCTATGGGAAGTCGGTGCAGGCGATCGTCGATGCCGGCGCCTGCCCCATGCAGCCGACGACGGTGATCGACCTCACCGGCAACATTCCGGTGCTGGTGCGACTCGGCCGCGGCGATCCGTCACTGCTCGGCCTCGCCGTCGATGCAGAAGAAAGCGCGTGAGGCCTTGACGGCAATGCATGACGCTACTAAAGTGATATCACTTTGACATTGGCGGCAGCGGCCGCTGGTGATGCGAAGAATCACCGGAGAACGTCATGACCGTGCAATCGGCCGAAGAGCGTGAAGCCAGGACCAGCAGCGGCTTCGTCTACATCACGGTGGGACTCGTTGTCCTGCTCATCGCCGTCGCGCTGGCGGCGTCGCGGCCGATGGGGCCGACGATCGCCTTCCTCGTCTTCGCCGTCCTGCTGGCGTTCTGGTGCCTGGGCGGCCTCTACATGCTGCAGCCGAACCAGGCGGCACTGCTGCTGCTCTTCGGCAGCTACCGCGGCACCGACCGCAGTCGTGGCCTGCGCTGGGCCAACCCGTTCTACTCGAAGACCAAGATCTCGGTCCGCGCCCGCAACTTCAACAGCGAGAAGCTAAAGGTGAACGACCTGCGCGGCAACCCGATTGAGATCGCGGCCACCGTCGTCTGGCGCGTCGACGACACCGCGCGCGCCAGCTTCGACGTCGAGAACTTCGAGGCCTACGTGCTGACCCAGGCCGAGTCGGCGCTGCGCCACCTGGCGCTCAGCTATGCCTACGACAACATCGACGATCCCGACCCGACGACGAAGGCGGAGGTGACGCTGCGCTCCGGCACCGAGGAAGTCTCGGCCGCCTTGCGCGGCGAGCTGCAGGCACGCTTCGCGCAGGCCGGCATCGTCGTTGTCGACGCCAAGCTCACCCACCTCGCCTACGCACCGGAGATCGCCGGCACCATGCTCCGCCGGCAGCAGGCCGAGGCGATCATCGCGGCGCGCCGCAAGATCGTGCAGGGCGCCGTCGGCATGGTCGAGCTGGCACTCAAGGGCCTCGCCGAGCGCGGCATCATGGACCTCGACGACGAGCGCCGGGCCGCGATGGTGAGCAACCTGCTCGTTGTGCTCTGCTCGGACCACGACGCCACCCCGGTGGTCAATACCGGCACGCTCTACAACTGACGCGGCCGCCCGCGCACCCCGCCGCTCGGCCCGATGGCCAGCCCCGACAAGAAGGCCTTCCTGTTGCGGATCGATCCGGCCCTCTGGGCCGAGATCGAGCGCTTGGCCGCCGCCGAGCTGCGCAGCGCCAACGCGCAGGTGGAGTACCTGCTGCGCCAAGCGTTGCGCACGCGCGGAAGGACCCTCGCCCCGACCCGCTCCCGCAAGCGGGAGGGGGAGTAGTCAGGACCGCTCGATGCGCGCGACCGCGCTGTGGGCGTGGATCGATTCGAAGTTTTCTACGTCGACGACGTAGCGGCCGATGCGCTTGTCGGCGTTGAGCCTCAGGGCGACGTCCCGCACCATGTCTTCGACGAACTTCGGGTTCTCGTAGGCGCGCTCGGTGATCCACTTCTCGTCGGCGCGCTTGAGGGTCGACCAGATCTCGCTCGACGCCGAGTCCTCCGCGAAGCGCACGAGTTCGCGCCACGACAGTTCTTCCAGCACTTCGACGCGGATGGTGACGTGCGAGCGCTGGTTGTGGGCGCCGTAGTCGGAGATCTCCTTCGAGCACGGACAAAGCGACTTCACTGGCACGACGACCTCGGCCCAGACGGTGGCATCGTGGCCCGAGCTCGCTTCGGCGATCAGCTTGCCCTGATATTCGAGCAGGCTCTCGACGCCCGACACCGGCGCACGCTTCCTCAGGAAGAAGGGGAACGCCGCCTCGACGCGACCGGCATCGGCGCCGAGCAGCGCGATCATCCGCGCCGCCTGAAGACGTAGCGAGGCCGCGTCCAGCGGTTCGTCGATGGCGTCGAGCCAGGCGACGAAGCGCGACATGTGGGTGCCCTTCTGGTCCTCGGGCAATGCCACGTCGAGGGCCCACGACGCCACCGTCGGCAGCACCGTGCCCTCGATCTTCAGCTGCAGCGGATAGCGCACGCTGCGAATGCCGACGCGCTGGATCGCGAGCCGGCGA
>JAYVNL010000306.1:0-3200 GCA_043758495.1 Rhizobacter sp. | reverse complement strand
TGGCCGGTGACGACGATGGTGCGCTCCGCCCTCAAGCCGGCGGTGGCGTCGAGAACATGCTGCAATAGCGAGCGGCCGGCCAGTGCATGCAGCACCTTCGGTCGCGCCGAGCGCATCCGCGTGCCCCTGCCCGCCGCCATGATCACGATGTTTAACGCCATGCCGTCACTCGACTCGTTCCGCCTGCGATTCCGGCTCGGACGCCGCGTCTCGATTATCACGTTGGCGTTGTGCGTCGCCGCCGTCGGCCTCGGCGGCTGCAGCCTCGTCAAGCTCGGCTACGGCCAGGCCAGCCCGTTCGCCTTCCGCTGGCTCGACGGCTACATCGATTTCGACGATGCCCAATCGCAGCGCGTGCGCTCTGCCCTCGACGACTGGCTCGCCTGGAACCGGCGTACCCAGCTGCCCGACTACGCCGACCTGCTCGCCAAGGCGCAGGTCGAGGTGATCGCCGACGCCACGCCCGAACGCATGTGCGGCTGGGCCGCCGACGTGCGCGGCCGTGTCGAGACCGCGTTCGAGCGCACGCTGCCGGCGATCGTCGACGTGCTGCCGACGTTGTCGCCTGCGCAGATCGGCAACGTCGAGAAGCGCTACCGCGAGCGAAACGAGGAGTTCCGCGACGAGTTCGTGCAGCGCGACCCGAACAAGCGGCGCCGCGAGGCCGTCAAGCGCGAAGTCGAGCGCGCGCAGACGCTCTACGGCGACCTCGACGACAGCCAGCGCGCGTTCGTGGCGGCGTCGGTGGCGTCGTCGCCGTTAGACGCGGAGCTGTCGTACTCGGAGCGGCTGCGTCGCCAGCAGGATGCGCTGGCAATGATGAAGAAAGTCGCGATGCCGGGCACCGCTCGCGACGACGCCGAAGCTCAGGTCCGCGCTTACATGCGTCGCCTCGACCATTCGCCGCGCGAGGTCTACCGCGCCTACTCGGAGCGACTCGTCGCCTACAACTGCGTCTTCGCCGCCGCCCTGCATAACCGAACCACGCCGCTGCAGCGCCGGCAAGCGGCGAAGAAGCTCAAGGGCTACGAGGCCGACCTGCGCGAACTGGCCGCCGATTCGACGAGCTGAGGCTGGAAGGCGCCTACCGCGCCGCCTCGACGACGACCCGATGCGGGTTCGTCGCGCCGCCGGCCGGGAAGTCTTTCAGCGCCGCCTGGAACATCGCGGGCAGGACACCGCCGACGCCGCTGGTGTTGCCCTCGCTGGTGGCACGCGATTCGTAGAGCGGCTCACCGGAGCGCTTGTCGCGGATCAGGACCGCGACCTCGCGCTCGTAGGTCGGGAAGTCGTAGCCCGGGCCCCATCCGCGGCGCCAGCCCGGGCCCCAGAACGGCCGGCCGTAGCGGCCGTAGACGAACGGCCGGTGCAAGCCGCCGTACGACCCGTACCAGAACGGATCGTCGAACGGCGAGCGATCGGTCTCGACGATGCGGGCGCCGATCTGCACGGTGACGTCGGCCGGCTTGCCGTCGGCGGCGGGGGCGAAGCCGGCCGCCTCGACGGCGCGACGGGCCGAATCCTCGAGCATCTGCGACTGCTGCGGCTGAGCCTGCTGCGACGGCAGCCGCTCGAAGGCGTAGCTCGCCGGGGCGCGGCCCGCCGGCCAGCGGCTGAAGCTCGAGACCTCGTTGTCGACGCTGTTGAGCGATGCGCAGCCGCCGAGCAGCGCGGCGCTGGCAAGAAGGGCGAAGGTCTTCATCATGGTTTTTCTCCTGCGGGCAATCGGGCAGCCAGGGCCGGCTCGTCGTCGCCGCTGTCGGGGTCGAAGGCACGGTCGCCCGAGGCGTCGGCAACGCCGGTCGGTACGAGTGCGGCAAAGGCGAACAGGTTCCGGTCCATCAAGTGCGACGGCACGACCGTGCCCATCGCGCCAAAGATACGGTCGATGCGCCCCGGGTGCTCGCGCTCCCAGTCGTTCAGCATGGCGCGGATCTTCACGCGCTGCAAGTTCTGCTGGCTGCCGCACAGGTTGCAGGGAATGATCGGAAAGCCGCGGTGCGCGGCCCAGCGCGCGAGGTCGCTCTCGGCAGCGTAGGCGAGTGGCCGGATGACCACGTGGCGGCCGTCGTCGCTGACCAGCTTCGGTGGCATGCCCTTCAGGCGGCCGCCGAAGAACATGTTCATGAAGAAGGTCTGGACCATGTCGTCGCGGTGGTGGCCGAGAGCGATCCTGGTGGCGCCGATCTCGCTGGCGATGCGGTAGAGCGCGCCGCGACGCAGTCGCGAGCACAGGCTGCACATCGTCTTGCCCTCGGGCACCAGGCGCCTGACAACCGAGTAAGTGTCCTGGGCGACGATGCGGTGCTCGACACCGACGCCGGCCAGGTACGCCGGCAGCACCTCTTCCGGGAAGCCCGGCTGCTTCTGGTCGAGGTTGACGGCGACGATCTCGAACGCGACCGGCGAGCGTGCCCGCACCCTCAGCAGGATGTCGAGCAGCGAATAGCTGTCCTTGCCGCCCGATACGCAGACCATGACGCGGTCGCCAGCCTCGATCATTGAAAAGTCGGCGATGGCGCGGCCGACCTGGGCATGGAGGCGCTTCGAGAGCTTGGCGATCTCGACCGGCAGCTTGGTTCGCAACGGCGCCGGCGGCGCGATGGTCGTGAGCACGATTCCTACAATGCGGCGGTGCACGAAGGCCCCAACGAGAACAGTGTATCGGCGGCCCTGTCGCGGCTCATCGGCCGCGCCATCGAACAGGGCGACGGCTGGCTGCCGTTCAGCCGCTTCATGGCGCTCGCGCTCTACGCACCCGGCCTCGGCTACTACGCGCGCGGGCCGCGGATCGGCCGAATGCCGTCGTCGGGCAGCGACTTCGTTACGGCGCCGGAACTGTCGCCGCTGTTCGCGCGGGCGCTGGCGCGGCAGGTCGTGCAGGCGCTCGACGCCAGCGGTTGCGACGAGGTGTGGGAGTTCGGCGCCGGCTCGGGCGCGCTCGCGGCCGGGCTGCTCGGCGAGCTCGGCGACCGGGTCGCGCGCTACCGGATCGTCGAGGTCTCGGCGGCACTGCGCGGGCGCCAGGGCGAAACGACGGCCGCGCATGCCGGTCGCGTCGAGTGGGCCGACGAACTGCCCGATGCGATGCGCGGCGTCGTCGTCGGCAACGAGGTGCTCGATGCGATGCCGGTCGACCTCGTTCACTTCGACGGCGAACATTGGTTCGAGCGCGGCGTCGCCGCCGGTGCGAACGCGAC
>JAYVNL010000305.1:0-9941 GCA_043758495.1 Rhizobacter sp. | reverse complement strand
CCGTTGGCCGAAGTGAAGGACAAGGTGCGCAGCCGACTCGCCGGCATCCAGGCGGTCGCGATGGCGAAGAAGCTCGGCACCGAGCGGCTGGCGTCGATGCGGGCATCGCCCGCGACGGCGTTGACCGAAGCATCCCAAGTCGTCTCTCGTGCGCAGGCCAAGGACCTGCCGCCCGCGCTGCTCGACGCCATCCTCAAGGCGCCAGTCGCAACGCTGCCCGCCCTCGTCGGCGCCGACCTCGGCGATCAGGGCTACGCCGTCGCCCGCATCACGAAGATCGCGGGCCGCGACCCCGCCGTGGCCGATGCGGCCAAGGCCAACAGTCAGTACGCGCAGGTCTGGGGCGATGCCGAAGCGCAGGCCTATTACGCCGCGTTGAAGGCGCGCTACAAGGTCACCGTCGACAGCGCCGCACTGGTGGCATCTCGCGAGTCGACCGCCGCCAGCGAGCCGCGCTGAGCGGCGTCGCGACGCGTGGGGAGCGTGTTGCCGGGCTCTGCTCCGGCCGCAGACCGCTCGCTATAATTCTCTCTCCGGTGGTGGCTGTAGCTCAGTTGGTAGAGTCCAGGATTGTGATTCCTGTTGTCGTGGGTTCGAGCCCCATCAGCCACCCCACCTCCTGACAGCGCAGGCGCCCCGCTCGGCAGTTGCCGCGCGAATCACTCGTTCGTCATCACCAGCTTGCCGCGTACCTTGCGGCTGCCCATGAGGGCGTAGGCGGCGGGCAATTCGCTCATCGGCAGGCGTCGATCGATCACCGGCTTGATGCGACCGGCCGCGTACCAGCCGGCCAGTTCGGCGAGCGCTTTGGCATGCGCCTTCGGCTCGCGGCGCGCGAAGTCGCCCCAGAACACGCCGACGATCGAGGCGCCTTTCAGCAAGGCGAGGTTGAAGGGCAGGGCCGGGATGCCGCCCTGTGCGAAGCCGACCACGAGGTAGCGGCCGCGCCAGGCGATAGAGCGGAACACCGGCTCGGCAAGATCGCCGCCGACCGGGTCGTAGACGATGTCGGGGCCCTTGCCGTCGGTGAGCTTCTTCAGTTCGTCGCGAATGTTCGTGTTCGTGTAGTTGATCGTGGCGTCGGCGCCGAGCGATCGGCAGAGCTCGCATTTTTCGTCGCTCGACGCCGCCGCGATCACGCGCGCGCCGATGACCTTGCCGATCTGGATCGCCGCCGTGCCCACGCCGCCGGCCGCACCAAGCACCAGCAAGGTCTCGCCAGCCTTCATCGCGGCACGGTCGACGAGCGCATGGTGCGTGGTGCCATAAGTGAGCACGAAGGCGGCGGCGTCGTCGAAGGCGAAGCCGGCCGGCAGCGGCATGACGACGCCTGCGTTGACGACGGCATGGGTGCCGAAGCCGCCGGTGCCGCCGAACGCCGCGACCGCATCGCCGACCTTCAGGTGCGTGACGCCGTCGCCGACGGCTTCGACGATGCCGGCGTATTCCGAGCCGGGCACGAAGGGCAGCGGCGGCTTCATTTGGTACTTGTTCTGCACGATCAGAAGATCGGGAAAGTTGAGGCTCGCCGCACGGATGGCGATGCGCACTTCGCCGGCCTTGGGCGTCGGTGTCGGCAGTTCTTTCCATTCGAGCGCTTCGACGCCGATCGGGTTTTCGCAGAGCCAGGCGTGCATGGTTCGTGTCTCGAGAGGATGTACGAACGATGATACGCAGCCGCTGCGGCGCGACAAATCGCCGCAAACGCGACTCCTACAATCCGCCGATGCGCATCCTCATCGCCAACGACGACGGCTACCTCGCGCCCGGGCTGACGACGCTCGTCGAGGCCTGCCGTGGCCTCGGCGATCTCGACATCGTGGCACCGGAGCAGAACGCCAGCGGCACCTCGAACTCGCTGACGCTGAACCGCGGCCTCTCCGTCTACACCGCGACCAACGGCTATCGCTACATCAACGGCACGCCGTCGGACTGCGTGCATCTGGCGCTGTCGGGGCTGCTCGAGCATCGACCCGATCTCGTCGTGTCCGGCATCAATCAGGGTGCCAACATGGGCGACGACACGCTCTACTCGGGCACCGTCGCAGCCGCCATGGAGGGCTTCCTGTTCGGCGTCCCGGCGATCGCGTTCTCGCAGGTGGAAAAGGGCTGGAAGCAACTCGAGGCGGCAGGTCGCGTCGCCCGCAGCGTCATCGAGCACGTGCTGCGCGAGCCGCCGGAGATTGCGCACTACCTGCTCAACGTCAACATCCCGAACCGGGCCGACGCCGACACGCTGCCGCGCCGCATCACCCGGCTCGGCCGCCGCCACGCGAGCGAGCCGGTGATCCGGCAGGAGAGCCCGCGCGGCGACATGCTGTACTGGATCGGCCCGGCCGGCGACGCCCGGGAGGCGGGTCCCGGCACCGACTTCCATGCCACCTCGAACGGCGAGATCTCGATCACGCCGCTGCAAGTCGACCTCACCGACCACGCGACCTTGCCGCAGTGGCGGCGCTGGACGGAAACGGCGCGCCGATGAGCGCCTGCGAGCGACCGCCGCGCAAGTTTCCCCTGATCCTTGACCGCCTTCCGGGTGCCGCCAAGCCGGCGGCGCCGCCAGGCACCGCGGCACCCTCGCCGCGCTCGTTGCTGCGACCACAACGCCACGCAGCCGCCAACCACGCCGACTCGAGACGGCGGTTGCCGCCCACTGGCCTCGGCCTCGACTCGGCCGACGTGCGTCGCCGCATGACAGATCGCCTGCGCGCCGGCGGCATCGGCCACGTCGCCGTGCTCGCCGCATTCAATGCGGTGCCGCGCCACCACTTCGTCGATGCGGCACTGGCGACGCAGGCCTATGAAGACACCAGCCTGCCGATCGGCCACGGCCAGACGATCTCGAAGCCCTCGGTCGTGGCCCGCATGATCGAGCTGCTGTTCGATGGCAGCAACGCGCGCAGTAGCCGGCGCCTCGGCGCCGTCCTCGAGGTCGGCACCGGCTGCGGCTACCAGGCGGCGCTTCTGTGCGAGCTGGCTGTGCGCGTCGTCTCGGTCGAGCGGCTCGGGCCGCTGCACGAGAAGGCGCAGGTACTGCTGGCGCCGATGCGCTCGCACCGGCTTCGCCTCGTGCATGGCGACGGCATGCTCGGCCATCCGCCCGGTGCGCCTTACGACAGCATCATTGCTGCGGCCGGCGGCGATGCGCTGCCGCAGGCCTGGCTCGACCAGCTCGCCGTCGGCGGCCGATTGGTGTCGCCAGTGCAGCAGCCCGGTGGCGGCCAGGCCCTCGTCGTCGTCGATCGCAGCGAGCATGGCTTTGCCCACAGCGTTCACGAAGCGGTGAAGTTCGTTCCTCTAAAATCGGGTCTTGTTCGCTGACGTCGAAGACCGACCGATTCAATGTCCCTGACTACCGTCACGGCCGCGCGCACCCCGGTGGGTGCTGCTGTCCTCCTCGCCGCCACGCTTTTCGCCGGCTGCAGCACGACGCCCAACCGGGCCCCTGTCGAAGATCGATCCGCCACACCTCGGGCCACGCTCGCGGCCGCCAGTCCGGCCGTTGCCGGCGAAGGGTCGCGAACAGCATCGCTTGAGGGCGCGCCGCGGGCCGGCTACTACACGATCAAGCTGGGTGACACGCTGATCCGGATCGGCCTTGACAACGGCCAGAACTGGAAAGACCTGGTTCGCTGGAACAACCTCGATAACCCGAACCTGATCGAGGTCGGGCAAGTTCTTCGCGTCGTGTCGCCCGGCGTCGATCCCGCGGGCGCGACGACGCGCCCGGTCGCAAGCACGAAGGTCGAGACGCGGCCGCTCGAGACGCGGCCCGCGCCCGCTGCAGCGACAGCAGCGGCGTCGATTCCGGCCGTCGCCTCAGCCATCCCGGTCGCGCCCAACCCTGTGCCCGTGCCGGCGCCGCTGCCGAAGGAAGGCGACGATGACATCGCCTGGGGCTGGCCTGCAGGAGGAACCGTCGCCACGCCGTTCGACGAGGCCCGCAACAAGGGCCTGGTCTTCCGCGGCAAGGCCGGCGACCCGGTGCTTGCCGCAGCGGATGGCCGCGTCGTCTATGCCGGCTCGGGCCTGCGCGGCTACGGCAACCTCGTGATCCTCAAGCACAACACGACCTACCTCACCGCCTACGCTCACAACCAGACCCTGCTGGTCAAGGACGACCAGACCGTGCGCAAGGGCCAGAAGATCGCAGAGATGGGCTCGACCGACGCCGACGGAGTGCAGCTGCATTTCGAGATCCGTCGCCAGGGCAAGCCGATCGATCCGGCGCGGCTGCTGCCGATCCGCTGAGCCTTCATCCAGGATCGCGCGTGACCCCGGTCCTCGCCTTCGACATCGAGTCGATCCCCGACGTCGCCGGCTTGCGGCTCCTGCGCGGGGCCGACGCGTCGATGACCGATGCCGAGGTCTACGCCGCCGAGATCGCCGACCGCGCCTCGCGCAACAAGAGCGACTTCATGCCGCTGCACCTGCAGCGCGTGCTCGTCATCTCGTGCGTGTTCCGCAGCGCCCGCGGCCTGCAGGTGCGCTCGTTCGTTGACGGCGAACTCGGCGGCCGCAGTCAGGAAGGCGAGATCATCCAGGCCTTCTTCGACCGCATCGAGCAGCACAAGCCGCAGCTCGTGAGCTGGAACGGCGGCGGCTTCGATCTGCCGGTGTTGCAGCAGCGCGGCCTGCGTCACGGCGTCGTCGCGGGAAAATACTGGGACATGGGCGACGGTGATCGCGAGTACCGCTACAACAGCTACATCAGCCGCTACCACCTGCGCCACATCGACCTCATGGACCTGTTGGCGATGTACCAGGCCCGCGGCAACGCACCGCTCGACGCTATGGCCAAGCTGTGCGGCTTTCCCGGTAAGCTCGGCATGGACGGCTCGCAGGTGTATTCGGGCTACCTCGCCGGCAAGACCGACGAGATCCGCCGCTACTGCGAGACCGACGCGATGAACACCTACCTGCTCTGGTGCCGCTTCGAGAAGATGCGCGGTCGCCTCGACGAGACCGGCTACCGGCGGGAGATCACGGCGACGCGCGAGGTGGTCACGGGCCTCGACGAACCGCACTGGCGCGAGTACCTGGCGGCATGGCCCGCGGAGGACCAGGGTGCTGCCGACTCGCCGCTTCCCGCGGCGAGTCATTCCGAGCCAGGCGAAGGTTCTCCGGTCGCCGAGCCGGGATCCTTCGCTGATGCCCAGGATGACAGCGGCGCGGCGGCCGGAGACGCTGCGACCTACATCGACTCTTCCAGCATCCACACGTAGTCGTCTCGCGTCGCCAGGCGCGGGCCGGTCTTGTGGCAGTGGTCGGCCAGGGCGCCGTCGATGATGCGATCGAACATCGCCACCGTGACGCCGAGCGCGGCCAGCCCGGACGGCAGGCCGAGGCGGCCGTTCATGGACCGGATCTCGGCGGCCACCTGACCGGCCGCGTCATCGCTCGACGGCAGCCCCATCGCACGCGCCATGCGCTCGAAACGTCGCTCCTCGACGACGCTCGGCGCATTGGCGTTGAAGCGCACCACGGCCGGCAGGAACATCGCGTTGAGCGTGCCGTGGTGCAGGCGTGGATCCGCGCCGCCGAGGCTGTGGCTGAGGCTGTGCACACAGCCAAGTCCTTTCTGGAACGCCATCGCGCCCTGCATGCTCGCGCTCATCATGTTGAAGCGCGCCTGCCGGTCACTGCCGTCGCGCGTGGCCCGTTCGATGTGGCGCCAGGCGCGCTCGAGCCCGTCGAGGGCGATGCCGTCGGCAGGCGGGTTCACGGCCGGCGCCATGAAGGTTTCCATGCAGTGGGCGACGGCATCCATGCCGGTCGCTGCCGTCAGCGCCGCAGGCAGGCCGAACGTGAGCTCGGGGTCGCACAGGGCGCCCTTGGGTACCAGGTGCCAGCTGTGGAAGCCGAGTTTTCTGCCATCGTCGACGATGACGATGGCACCGCGCGCCACTTCGCTGCCGGTACCTGCCGTCGTCGGGATGGCGATCAGCGGCGCCACCCGCTCGCTGATCCGCGGGCTGCCGCCCTCGATGGTGGCGTAGCCTGACAGCGGGCCCTCGTGCGTGGCGGCGATGGCGACGCCCTTGGCGAGGTCGATGCTCGAGCCGCCACCGAGCGCGACGAGGCCGTCGCAGCCCTGCTCGACGTAGACCTTCGCGGCGGCGCGGACGGCGCGCTCGGTCGGGTTCGAGGGCGTCGCGTCGAAGACGGCGTGCGGCTTGCCGCCGAGCACCGCGACGGCGCGGTCGAGCAACCCCGCTGCGCGCACGCCGGCATCGGTGACGATGAGCGGCCGCGAGATGCGCGCCCGCTCGAGCTCCTGCGGCAGCAACTGCAACGCGCCGAAATCGAGCTGGACCTGGGTGATGTAGTTGATCAATGCCATGCCTCAGTCTGGCACACTGCGGCGCCCTTCGAGACGGCCCCGACGATGCAGCTTTCCGACTTCCGATTCCACGAGCGGCTGCGCGTGCGCTGGGCCGAGATCGATGCCCAGCAGATCGTCTTCAACGGCCACTACCTCACCTACTTTGACACCGGCATCGCTGGCTACTGGCGGGCGCTGGCAGCCCCTTATGCGGCAACCGTCGCGGCGTTCGCCGGCGACCTTTTCGTCCGCAAGGCGACGCTCGAATACCTCGGCTCGGCGCGATACGACGACGTGCTCGAGATCGGCATGCGCTGCGCCCGCATCGGCACCTCGTCGATGACCTTCATCGGCGGCGCCTTCCGCGGCGATGAGCTGCTGGTCAGCTGCGAGCTCACGTATGTGTTTGCCGATCCGCACCTGAAGATCGCCAAGCCGGTGCCGCCGGGCTTGCGGGCACTGTTCGATGCCTTCGAGGCCGGCCTGCCGATGATCGAGGTCCGCGTCGGCCCGTGGCACGAGCTCGAAGCAGCGGCGAGGCCGATCCGCGAGGAAGTGTTCATCGCCGAGCAGAAGATTGCCGCCGACATGGAATGGGACGATGCCGACGACATCGCCGTTCACGCCGTCGCCTTCAATCGCCTCGGTCGGCCGCTGGCGACCGGGCGCATGCTCGAGCACGTGCCCGGCGTCGCCAAGATCGGCCGCATGGCGGTGATGGCTGGCTCGCGCCACGGCGGCGTCGGCCGTGCCGTCCTCGGTGCCCTGCTCGCCGCCGCGGCGGCCCGTGGCGACCGCGAGGCGGTGCTGCACGCGCAACTATCGGCGGCCGCGTTCTACGAGCGTGCAGGCTTCGTCCGCCGCGGTCCGGAGTTCGACGAGGCCGGGATCGCTCACGTCGAGATGTTGCGCGCCTTCTGATCGAGGGGCGCAATCGGCGCGAAGGCTTCGCCGTGACGCTCGCCGTCGATCAATCCGGTCAGCGACCGTGCGTGCGATTCGATGCGGGCTGCAATGTCGCCATCGACGCCCGCTGCGTGCGCAGGCCGCGCGTAGGTTTCCATCCAGGTCTGCAATGCGGCGCCGTCGTCGCTGCGCGTGAGCACACGGGCGACGAGTCCGCCGATGTCGGCTCGGAGCGCGGCCTGCATCGCGAACACCGAGTCACGGGCGGCGTCGGCATTTTCGGCGCTGACGCGATACCAGACGAACAGTTCGTGCACGCAGCCACCCACTCGTCTCAAAGCGCCTGCCCGGCCTCGACGACAACGCGGTAGGGCAGGTCGACCTGCCGGAGTCGCGGCCCGCTTGCAGAGCCGAGGCGCAGGTCGCTGTCGAGGAACGCCAGGCGCACTTCGATCAGGGCGCTGTCGTTGCTTCCTTGAGGCGCGGCGGCGGCGGTGGCGACGGTCCCGACGGCTTCAGGAGCAGCGCCTTCAGCGTTGCTGGCGAAGACATCGTCGCCCGGCCTCGGCAGGGCGTCACATTCGAACAGGAAGGTCCTGCGCTTGTTCGTGCCGCGGTACTGACTGCGGGCGACGACTTCCTGGCCGGGATAGCAGCCCTTTTGGAAATCGACGCCGCCGACGAGCTCGAAGTTCACCATCTGTGGCACGAAGCGGTCGACGGTCGCCGCCTCGATCGTGACGACGCCGCTGCGCACGTCGAGCCAGTGCCAGGCACCGGGGTCGAGCGCGGGTGCGCCGGTGATCGAGCTCGCGTCGGCCGCGGCCACGGCGACCAGCGCGCGGACCTGTCCTTCGGCGTCTGGCAGGCGGACGATGGTCTGCCCGCCATGTTGCCGACGCTGCCACGGCAACGCATCATCGAACCGCACCGCAGCGCTGGCGCCGACAACGCCCCACAACGCGAGCTCCGCGCTCGCGTCCGAGAGACGGCACCTGGCACGCAGCACGAACATCGAGAGGCGCTTCAACGTGCTGACCAGCAGGTCTCGCGAACAGACGAGCACGAAGCTCTCGGGGCCGTCGCGCCAGACGACGAAGCTTGCTTGCAGGCGGCCCTTCGCCGAGCAGAAGCCTGCGAGGCGCGCCTGCGAATCGGAAAGGCTGGCGATGTCGTTGCTGAGCTGTCCTTGCAGGAACGTCGCCGCATCGGCACCGGTGGCGCGGATGACACCGAGCCCGTCGACACGGCATGCGCCATCAAGCCAGATCGCTGTGTTCATGCCCCATTATCATCAGCCTCCATGGCTCCGTTCGAGATGGGCATCGATGCCCGTGCGGCGCTCGCAGCGCGATGAAATCCAGGCCTTCCTTGATGGTCGTCGCGCTGGCCTTCGTCGTCGCCGCGGTCGTTGCCGCCGCGGCGGTTGTCGGCCTCTGGCTGGAGCGCCCGCTCGTGCTGGCGAGCGATCCGGTCGAACTCTCCATCGAGCCCGGGAGCTCCCCTCGCGACATCGCCGAGGCTTGGGTGAGGGCGGGTGTGAAGACCTCGCCGCTCGCGCTCTACGAATGGTTCCGCTGGTCGGGCAAGGCACGCCGAATTCGCGCCGGCAGCTACGAAGCCGGCGCCGGCACGACACCGATGTCGCTGCTCGAAAAGATGGTCCGTGGCGACGAGACGCTCGCCGTCGTTCGCTTCAACGAAGGCTGGACCTTTCGCCAGATCCGCGCCGAGCTCGCGCGTGCCGAGGCGTTGAAGCCGGCCAGCGTGGGCCTGAGCGACGAGGCGGTCATGGCGGCGATCGGCGCCTCCGGCGTGTCGCCGGAAGGGCGGTTCCACCCCGACACCTACGCCTACAGCAAGGGGTCGACCGATCTCGCGCTGCTGACGCGGGCCCACCGGGCGATGGAGAAGCGGATCGCCGCGGCCTGGCAGGAGCGCGATCCGTCGACGCCGCTCAAAAGCGCGGAAGAAGCGCTGACACTGGCATCGATCGTCGAGAAGGAAACCGGGCTCGGCAGCGACCGCGGCCGCGTCGCTGGCGTCTTCCTGAATCGCATCCGCATCGGCATGCCGCTGCAGACCGATCCCTCGGTGATATTCGGGCTCGGTATCGCGTTCGACGGCAATCTCCGAAAGCGCGACCTGCTCGCCGACACGCCCTACAACACCTACACGCGCATCGGGCTGCCACCGTCGCCGATCGCGATCCCGGGCAAGGCGGCACTGCTCGCGACGATGCACCCCGACGCCACCAAAGCGCTCTATTTCGTGGCCCGAGGCGACGGCAGCAGCGAGTTCAGCGAGAACCTCGCCGATCACAATCGGGCGGTGAACCGGTTTCAGCGCAGGGCGAATTCACCGTGACCGGCCGCTTCGTCACCTTCGAAGGCATCGACGGTGCCGGCAAGTCGAGCCACCTCGAGCCGATTGCGGAGTGGTTGCGCGGGCAGGGCGAGCGCGTCGTCTGCACGCGCGAGCCCGGTGGCACCGAGCTGGCCGAGAAACTGCGCGCGCTCGTGCTCGGCGAAGCGATGGGCGGCGTCACCGAGACGCTGCTGATGTTCGCAGCGCGACGCGACCACGTCGAGCGCGTCATCGCGCCGGCGTTGGCCCGCGGCGAAACCGTGCTCTGCGATCGCTTCAGCGACGCCACCTTCGCCTACCAGGGCCACGGCCGCGGCCAGAGCCTCGAGATGCTCGCCGCTCT
>JAYVNL010000304.1:0-9941 GCA_043758495.1 Rhizobacter sp. | reverse complement strand
GGCAGCTGCATGCGCGCCCAGAGCAAGCCGGGCGCGACCTCGATCACGTGGCCGGGCTCGGGCGTGGTCTGGCCGATGCAGTAGTCGAGCTGGGCTTCCTGGGCGTTCATCGAGCGGCTTCCTGGCGATAGACTTCGGCACTTAACGTAAACGTCAAGTCAAGCCGACGAGTGTAATTCGCGATGCCTTTTTCCGTGCCCCGCGCCTCCCGCTCCCGCGCTGCGGTGGCGGCCGCTGCCGAAGCGCCCGCTGCCGAGTTCAGCATCGGCGAGCTGGCGAAGGAGTTCGGGCTGACCACGCGCGCCATCCGCTTCTACGAAGACTGCGGCCTGCTCGCGCCGGAACGCAGCGGCAGGAACCGCGTCTACACCGGCCGCGATCGGGCCCGCCTCACGCTCACGCTGCGCGGCAAACGGCTCGGGCTCAAGCTGGCCGAGGTCAAGGAGTTGATCGACATGTACGAGACGCAGCGCGATACCGGCCCGCAGCTGCAGCGCTTCCTCGACGTGCTCGACCGCCATCGCCGCCAGCTCGAGGAGCGCCTCGGCGACCTGCGGAGCACGCTCGACGAAGTGCTCGCGCAACAGGCCGCCGCGCGCCGCTTGCTCAAGGCCAAGGCGAGAGTCACCGGATGAGCGCCGTGCCCGTCCCCGGCTTTCCGGCGCTGACCGATACGCGCGCGTTCGCCATCGCCCGCGCCATGCTCGAAGGCTTCGACCGCCACTACCGCCTGTTCCGCCAGGCCAGCGCCGAGGCCAAGGCGCGTTTCGAGGCGGCCGACTGGCACGGCCAGCAGGAAGCGCAGGCGCTGCGCATCGAGTATTACGACACGCGCGTCGCCGAGGCCACCGAGCGCCTGCAGACCGAGTTCGCCGCGGCGACGCTGCCGATGGAGGTCTGGCAGCAGGTCAAGCTGCACTACATCGGCCTGCTCATCGAGCACTACCAGCCCGAGCTCGCCGAAACCTTCTTCAACTCGGTCACGACCAAGATCCTGCACCGCAGCTACTTCCACAACGACTTCATCTTCGTGCGCTCGGCGGTCTCGACCGACCATCTCGAGAACACCGAGCCGGCGGCGCTGCCCACCTACCGCGCCTACTACCCGACCAAGGAAACGCTGCCCGAGACCTGGCGCCGCATCGTCACCAACTTCCAGCTGGCCTGCGAGTTCGAAGACCTGGGCCGCGACGTGGCCAGCGTGATGGCGGCTGTGGACGGGCAGCTCGGCATCTATCGGATGCGCGCCAACTTCCAGATCCAGGTGCTGTCGTCGCTGTTCTTCCGCAACAAGGGTGCCTACGTCGTGGGCAAGGTGATCAACGGCTTCAACGAGACCGGCTTCGCGCTGCCGATCCTGCACGGCAAGTCGGGCCGGCTGGTGATCGACGCGGCTCTCTTCGGCGAAGACGACCTGCAGCTCGTGTTCAGCTTCGCCCGCGCCTACTTCATGGTGGCGATGGAAGTGCCGTCGGCCTACGTGGCGTTCCTGCGCTCGCTCATGCCGAGGAAGCCCCGCTCCGAGATCTACAACGCGCTCGGTTTGCAGAAGCAGGGCAAGAGCCTGTTCTATCGCGACTTCCTCATGCACACGCGGCATTCGAGCGACAAGTTCCGGATCGCGCCCGGCATCAAGGGCATGGTCATGCTGGTGTTCGACCTGCCGAGCTTTCCCTACGTGTTCAAGGTCATCAAGGACTTCTATCCGGCGCAGAAGGAAACCACGCGCGAGCTCATCAAGAGCAAGTATCTGCTGGTCAAGCAGCACGACCGCGTCGGCCGCATGGCCGACACGCTCGAGTACAGCAACGTCGCCTTCGAGCGCGCCCGCTTCGACGCCGAGCTGGTGGCCGAGCTGAAGCACTATTGCCCGAGCCTGCTCGAGGAAGACGGCGAGGCCTTGGTGATCCGCCACGTCTACATCGAGCGCCGCATGATCCCGCTCAACATCTATCTGCACGATGCCACGCCCGAGCAGATCGCCTTGGTGGTGGTGGAGTACGGCAACGCCATCAAGGACCTGGTGCGCGCCAACATCTTCCCGGGCGACATGCTGTGGAAGAACTTCGGCGTCACCCGCCACGGCAAGGTCGTGTTCTACGACTACGACGAGATCGAGTACCTGACCGACTGCAACTTCCGCAAGGTGCCCGAGCCGAGGAACGAAGAAGAAGAGATGTCGGGCGAGGTCTGGTACACGGTCGGCCCGAAAGACGTGTTCCCCGAAACCTTCGCGCCTTTTCTGCTCGGCAACCCGGCCGTGCGCGCGGTCTTCATGGCGCACCACGCCGACCTGCTCGATGCCGCCTTCTGGCACGGGCACAAGGAAGAGATCAAGGCCGGATACGTGCATGATGTCTTTCCCTACGAAGCGCAGAAGCGCTTCGAGGCGCGGCGCCCGGCGCCCGAGCATTCCGTCTGAACTGGAGCCCTCCATGAGCACATCCGATCCCGTCGTCATCGTCTCTGCCGCGCGCACGCCCATCGGCGGCATGCTCGGCGACTTCAGTGCACTGGCCGCGCACCAGCTCGGCGCCACCGCGATTGCCGCGGCGGTCGAGCGCGCCGGCATCACGGGCGACGCCGTCAACGAAGTGCTGATGGGCAACTGCCTGATGGCCGGCCAGGGCCAGGCGCCGGCCCGCCAGGCCGCGCTCGGCGCCGGGCTGCCGCAATCGGCCGGAGCGGTCACGCTCTCGAAGATGTGCGGCTCGGGCATGCGCGCCATGATGTTCGCGCACGACATGCTGAAGGCCGAGAGCGCCGAGATCGTCGTGGCCGGCGGCATGGAGAGCATGACCAACGCGCCGCACCTCACCTTCGTGCGCAAGGGCGTGCGCTATGGCGCCTCGCAGCTGCTCGACCACATGGCCGTCGACGGCCTCGAAGACGCCTACGAGAAGGGCCGCGCCATGGGCGTGTTCGCCGAGTTGTGCGTCGAGAAGTACGCGTTCACGCGCGAGGCCATGGACCGCTTCGCCATCACCTCGACCGAGCGCTCGAAGAAGGCCAACGAACATGGCAGCTTCGAGTGGGAGATGGCGCCGGTGAAGGTGCCGGGCAAGGCCGGCGAGACGATCGTCAAGCTCGACGAGCAGCCCTTCAAGGCCAAGCTCGACAAGATCCCGGGCCTGAAGCCGGCGTTCAAGAAGGACGGCACGATCACCGCGGCGACCTCGTCGAGCATCTCCGACGGCGCGGCCGCGCTGGTGCTGATGCGCGAGTCGACGGCGCAGCGCCTCGGCGTCAGGCCGATCGCGCGCATCGTCGGTCACAGCGTCCACGCGCAGGCGCCGGCCTGGTTCACCACGGCGCCCGTCGGCGCCATCGAGAAGGTGCTGAAAAAGGCTGGCTGGAACGCGAAAGACGTCGACCTGTGGGAAGTCAACGAGGCCTTCGCCGCGGTGACGATGGCAGCGATGAGCGAGTTCAAGCTGTCGCAGGAGATCGTCAACGTGCACGGCGGCGCTGTCGCGCTCGGCCACCCGATCGGCGCCAGCGGCGCCCGCATCGTCGTCACGCTGCTCGGTGCGCTGAGGAAGCACGGCCGCAAGAAGGGCGTCGCGGCGCTGTGCATCGGCGGCGGCGAAGCGACGGCGCTGGCCGTCGAGATGATCTGATCGACCTGTGAATCGGAAGCGGCGATGACGAGCTGGCTCGGCCTGCACGATCTGTGGCTGTTCGCGGCCACGGTGTTCGTGTTCAACCTCACGCCCGGCCCCGACCTGCTGTTCACCTTGGCGCGCACGCTGCAGCACGGCGTGCGCGGCGGCGTGGCGGCGGCGTGCGGCATCGGCGCGGGCTGCGTCGTGCACACGCTCGCCGCAGCGTTCGGACTGGCAGCGGTGCTGGCGGCTTCGGCAGAAGCGTTCAGCGCGATCAAGTGGATCGGCGCGGCTTACCTCGTGTGGCTGGCGATCGGCCTCCTGCGCGCCGAGCCGAAGGCGAATGTCGACGCCGCAGCCGCGGCAGCGAAGGTTGCTTCCGAAACCAGCCTCGGCCGCATCTTTCGGCAGGGCCTGCTCACCAACGCACTCAACCCGAAGGTGGCGATCTTCTTCCTCGCATTCCTGCCGCAGTTCATCGATGCCGGAGCGCCGCACAAAACCTGGGCCTTCCTCGCACTCGGCGCTTGGTTCATCGCGCAAGGGTTGATCTTTCTCGTCGCGTTTTCCGCACTCGTCGCGCCGCTCGGTCGCTGGCAGGCTTCGGCGCGCATGCGTCGCGGCCTGCGTGCACTCGGCGGCACACTCTTCCTCGGCATGGCGGCGCGGCTCGCGCTCGCTCAACGCCATTGATGTCATCGGCATTGAAAGGTCCAACACCATGAACGTTCTCGTCATCGGCGCCTCGCGCGGCATCGGCTTTGAATTCGTACGCCAGTTCCTCGCCGAAGGGGCCAAGGTCAGCGCCACCGCGCGCGACGAAGCCGGCCTCGAGCGCCTGCGCGAACTCGGCGCCACGGCGTTCGTGCTCGACGTGACCGACGCCGAGAGCGCCACCGGCCTGGCGCCGCGGCTCGAGGGTGCGAAGTTCGACCTCGCCATCGTCAATGCCGGCGCCGGTGGTCCGCGCAGCGGCGGACTCGAAGCGCCTTCCGAAGACGACTTCGACCACGTCATGCGCACCAATGTGCTCGGGCCGATGCGCGTGATCCCGCAGATCGCCGCGGCGCTCGCTTCGGGCGGGACCATTGCCGTGCTGTCGTCGGTCATGGGCTCGGTGGGCAGCCGCACGTCGGCCGGCATGTCGCTCTATCGCGCTTCCAAGGCGGCCGTGAACTCGGTGCTGAAGGATGCCTCGCTGCTGCTCGGCGGCAAGGCGGTGTGCGTGGCGCTGCATCCGGGCTGGGTCCGCACCGACATGGGCGGCAGCGGCGCCGACATCGATGTCGCCACCAGCGTCGCCGGCATGAAGAAGGTATTGACCGGCCTGCAGGCGAAAGACAACGGTGCGTTCGTCGACTACCAGGGCCACGCGATTCCGTGGTGATGGCGGCCGACGCCTTGCCTGCGCAGGTGGGCGAGACCTTCTCGCGGCGCTTTTCTTTCGAGATCGAAAGCATCCGTGCCTTCGCCCGGTCGGTCGACGACCGCAACCCGCTCCATCACGACGAAGCGGTGGCGCGTGCCGCCGGCTATCCCGGCCTCATTGCCAGCGGCACCCAGCTCGGCGGCATCATGATGGCGATGACGGCCACGCACTTCTCGAAGCCGACGGCCGAGGGCTGCGAGCGCTCGGGCCTCGGCATCGCCTTCGAGATCCGCTTTCGCGCCGTCGTCCTTGCCGATGAGGACATGACGGCGACGTGGATCGTCACCGCGGTCGATCGCAAGGATCGGCTCGACGGCTGGATCGTCACGGTCGAAGGCGAGGCGACTTCGGTGCGTGGCCCGCTGCTCTCGGGCAAGGGCACGCTGCTGCTGCGGCTGGGGCCGCCGCGATGAAGCTTGGCGAGGACCACGCCGCCGTGCAGGAAGCGGTGCGCGGCTACGTGCAGGACCGCATCGCACCGCACGCGGCCCGGTGGGACAAGGAGGCGCACTTCCCGAAGGAAGAGCTGCAGGGCCTGGCCGCGCTCGGCTGCTACGGCGTCGCCGTGCCCACGGACTGCGACGGCGCCGGCCTCGACTACCTCGCGCTCGCCGTCATCCTCGAGGAGATCGCGGCCGGCGACGGCGCCACCTCGACGATCGTCAGCGTCAACAACTGCCCGGTCTGCTCGATCCTGATGGCGTGGGCGAGCCCGGGGCAGAAAGACCGCTGGTTGAAGCCGCTGGCGCGGGGCGAGATGCTCGGCGCCTTCTGCCTCACCGAGCCGCACGTCGGCTCCGAGGCGGGTGGCCTCAGGACGACCGCCCGCCGCGACGGCGATTCGTACGTGATCGACGGCGTCAAGCAGTTCAT
This sequence comes from Rhizobacter sp., assembly GCA_043758495.1. GTDB lineage: Bacteria > Pseudomonadota > Gammaproteobacteria > Burkholderiales > Burkholderiaceae_C > Schlegelella_A. Next base: position 4,034 of record JAYVNL010000304.1, on the reverse strand, counting down.
CACCAGCGGCAAGAACGGCGACGTGGCCATCGTGATGGCCGTCACCGACAAGGCCGCCGGCAAGCGTGGCATCAGCGCCTTCATCGTGCCGACCGCGACGCCGGGCTACACCGTCGCGCGCCTCGAAGACAAGCTCGGCCAGCACGCCAGCGACACCGCGCAGATCGTCTTCGAGAACTGCCGCGTGCCGGCCGCGAACCGGCTCGGCGAGGAAGGCAGGGCCTGAAGATCGCGCTCTCCGGCCTCGAGGGCGGCCGCATCGGCATCGGCGCGCAGTCGATCGGCATGGCCCGCGCGGCGTTCGAGGCGGCCTTGCGCTACGCCAAGGAACGCGTCGCCTTCGGCAAACCCATCTTCGAGCACCAGGCGGTCCAGTTCCGCCTCGCCGACATGGCGACGCAGATCGAGGCGGCACGCCAGCTCGTGCACCACGCCGCCAGCCTGAAAGACGCCGGCGTGCCGTGCCTGAAGGAAGCGGCGATGGGCAAGCTGTTCGCGAGCGAGATGGCCGAGCGCGTCTGCAGCGACGCGATCCAGACCTTCGGCGGCTACGGCTACGTGAGCGACTTCCCGGTCGAGCGGATCTGGCGCGACGTGCGCGTCTGCCAGATCTACGAAGGCACGAGCGACGTGCAGAAGATCCTCATCGGCCGGGCGCTCGCCTGAGCCGACCGACCGCGGCGATGACGATGGACGAGCGGCGAGCCCGCGAAGCGACGCTGCTCGAGGCCTTCGAGACGGCCGAGCCGGCCAGCCCGAGCTGGAGCGCCGACGATCGCACGTGGGCCGATCGCGTCGCCCTTGAAGCGGCCACGCCAGGCACGTCGCATGCTGCCTTCGTGGCGACGCGTGCCGGCCATGCGATGCAGCGGCTCGGCAGCCGCGAGCCGGCCATCGCGCGCGCCGCGGTGAAGCCGGCGTGGCGATCGGCCGGCGTCGCCGTGATCGCGATCGTCGCGTTCGCACTCGGTGTCGTTGCCGACGCCATCGGCAACGGCCAGCGCATCAACCTGCTGGCACCGCCGAACGGCGGCGTGCTGCTGTGGAACGCGGTCGTCTATGGGCTGCTGATCGTGCTGCCGCTGTGGCGGCTCGTGAAAGGCGCAACGGTGAAGCCCGGTCCGTTCGTGAAGGCGGTCGACGCGCTGCTGCGCGTTCGCCAGCGACTGCCGCGGGTCTCGGCCGGTGGCAGCGCCACCGCGATCCGCCGCTTTGCCGCGCTGTGGCTGGCGCGCAGCCGCGGCCTGACGACGCTGCGTGCCGAGACGGCGCTGCACGTCGGCGCCGCGGCGCTCGGCGTCGGCCTCATCGCCGGCCTCTACGCGCGCGGCCTCGTGCTCGACTACCGGGTCGGCTGGGAAAGCACGCTGCTCGGGGCCGACAGCGCCCACGCGCTCGTCGCCACCGTGCTGGCGCCGGCGTCGATGCTGTCCGGCATCGCCGTTCCCGACGCGGCCGCGTTCGCCAGCCTGCAGACGGCGCACGGCGAGGGCGGCGTGGGCGCGCCCGCCGCGGCATGGCTGCACCTCATCGCCCTGACGCTGGCGCTCTTCGTCGTCCTGCCGCGGCTCGTGCTCGCGCTCGCCTGTGCTGCCGCCGCGAGCTGGCGCAGCCACCGCTTCGCGCTGCCGCTCGGCGAGCCGTACTACCAGCGGCTGGCGCGGCTCGGCTGCGGCACCGCGGCCCGCGTCGTCGTCTTCCCGTACGCGTCGACGCCGACGCCGCAGGCCACGCTCGGCCTGCGTGCCTTGCTGGCGGCGGCGTTCGGCGGCCGTTTCGAGACGCGGGTCGCGCCGCTGGTGCCGTTCGGTGGCGAGGACGATGCGGCGGTCGCTTCGTCGATGCTCGCCGACGCGACTCACGCGATCGCTCTCTTCGACCTCGGCGCGACGCCCGAGGCCGAGCACCAGAGCCGCTTCCTGCGCACGCTCGCCGCAGCGCTGCCGGCCGGCGCCGTGCTCGCCGTGCTCGTCGACGCAGGCGCCTTCACGCGCCGCTTTGCCGGCCTCGACGCGCGCCTCGCAGAACGTCGCGAAACGTGGCGGGTGTGGGGCGAAAGTGCGGGCGTGACGCCGGCGGTGGTCGATCTCGAATCGACCGATGTCGCCGGCGCTGAGGCGATGCTGCAGCTTGCGTTCGCACGGCCGGCCGTGAAACCATGACGACGATCGACGCATCGCCTTCGCCGCCGCCGCGAGATCTCGGCGACATCTCGCTCAGCCTCGTTTCCCATACCAACGCCGGCAAGACCACCCTTGCGCGAACGCTGCTCGGCCGCGACATCGGCGAGGTGCGCGACGCGCCGCACGTGACCGAATTCGCCGACGCCCACGTGCTGGTTGAAACGGTCGACGGCGATCGCCTCCGCCTCTGGGACACGCCGGGCTTCGGCGACAGCGTCCGTCTCGTCAAGCGGCTGCGCCAGAGCGAGCAGCCGTTGCGCCGCTTCCTGGGCGAGGTCTGGGACCGCTGGCGCGACCGCCCGTTCTGGGCCAGCCAGCAGGCGATCCGCAATGTGCGCGATGAGGCCGACGTGCTGCTCTACCTCGTCAACGCCTCCGAGTCGGTCGAGGCGGCCGGCTACGTCGCGCCGGAGATGGAACTGCTCGGCTGGATCGGCAAGCCGGTCGTCGTGCTCCTCAACCAGCTCGGCGCGCCGCGTGCACCCGGACTCGAGGCTGCCGAGATCGGGCGCTGGCAGGCCGAGCTGTCGCGCTGGCCGCAGGTCCGCGCCGTGCTGCCGCTCGACGCCTTCGCGCGCTGCTGGGTCCAGGAGCTGACGCTGTTCGCGGCCATCGAGCAGGCGCTGCCCGAGGCAGATCGGCCTCGCATGGCGCGCCTGCGCGAGGCCTGGCGGGCGCGTCGGCTGGCGACGTTCGAGGCCTCGGTGCAGGCGATCGCCGCCAGCCTGGCCCGCATCGCTTCGATGAGCGAGCCACTGCCCGAAGGCGGCGGCCTGCGTGCGCGCATTCGCCAGGCCGGCGCCGCGATCGGCATCGGCCAGGCCGAGCCGGGGCCGGCCGCCGAAGCGCAGCGCACGCTCGCCGCGAAGCTCGACGACGAGCTCCGCGCCAGCACCCGCGAGCTGCTCGCATTGCACGGCCTCGGCGGCACGGCCGAAGGCGCGATCCGCGATCGCCTCGCCGCTGGCTACGACCTGCGGCTCAGGCTCGACGAAACGCAGGCGGCGATGTGGGGCGGCGCCGTGACGGGCGCACTCGTCGGCCTCAAGGCCGACGTGCTGAGCGGCGGCCTCACGCTCGGCGGCGGCCTCATTGCCGGCGGCGTGCTCGGCGCGCTCGGCAGCGCCGGGCTGGCGCGTTGCGTCAACCTCGTGCGCGGCACGGGGCGCTCGCACGTCGTCTGGAATCCGGCAGCACTCGACACGATGACGGCGGCGGCGCTGCTTCGCCTGCTTGCCGTCGAGCATTTCGGTCGCGGCCGCGGCGACTGGGTCGCGGGCGAGGCGCCGCCGCACTGGCAGGCCGTCGTCAACGCAGCGCTGGCACCGCTGCACGAGGCGCTCGATGCGGCCTGGTCCGAGCGTGCGCCGGCCGCCGGCGACAACCCTGCGGAAATGTCCGCGCGCCTGATTCCGATCGTTCGCCGCGCCGGCCGCGATGCCCTGCGCGCGCTCTATCCCGATGCCGGCCTGGCGTGGCCGGCCGATCCTGCCGAGGAGCCCGTCGATGACCCCGAGCCGCACTGAATCCGTACCCAAGCCGACCGTCGAGGCCACCGCCATCCGCGCCCTGGTCTTCGACGTTTTCGGCACCGTCGTCGACTGGCGCGGCACCATCGTTCGCGAAGGCGCGGCGCTCACGGCGACGCGCGGCTGGCAGGTCGACTGGCCCGCCTTCGCCGACGCCTGGCGCGCCGGCTACCAGCCGGCCATGCAGCGGACGATGCGGCCCGGGTCCGACGGCCGGATCGCCTGGGTGCACGTCGACGCTCTGCATCGCGGCATCCTCGACACGCTGCTGCCGCGCTTCGGGCTCGAGTCGCTGAGCGAAGCCGAACGCATCGGGCTCAAC
>JAYVNL010000303.1:0-3206 GCA_043758495.1 Rhizobacter sp. | reverse complement strand
CTGCTTCAACGCGACCGTGAGCTTCTGGGTACTGAACGGCTCGACGGCATTGCCGGCCAGATAGGCCTGCGGATTGAATTTCTTGGGCGGCGACAGAGGCTGCACGCTCGGCTTGGCCTGGTTGCGCTGCTGCTCCATCCACTGCTGCAGCTCGTCCTGCTCGCTGCCGCAGCCCGCCAGCACGGCGGCTGTGGCGAACACGGCGACCCCGCGCCATCTCATGGTGCGCACGAGCAGGAGGGCCGGCGATGCGCTCATTTCTTGGCCCCGGCGCGGGCAGCGGCGGCAGCGGCAGCGGCCTTGCGCTGCTGTTCGAGCTCATCGGCGTCGAGGTAGCGGTAAGTTCTGGCCGTCGCCTCCATTGCCAGCAGGCCACCCGCATCGCGGGCGCCGGTGATCACGATGTTGTGCAGCGTGACGATGCGCGACAGATTGGCCACGTCGGCCGCGAATGCACCGATGTCGTGATAGCGGCCGCTGACGCGGATGGCGATCGGCAATTCGGCGTAGTAATCCTTGACGACCACCTGGCCCGGCCGGAAAAGCTCGAACTGCAGGCCGCGACCCAACCCCGCCTGGTTGATGTCGGACAGCAGCGCGTCCATTTCGGCTTTGCCCGGCAACTGCTTTTCGAGCTGCGTCACATATTCCTGGACACGCAGCTTCTGGGTGCGCAACTCGGTCAGGTTGACGGCCTGCGCCAGCTTGCGGCGGTAATCCGCCTTCAGCGTCGGCTCGCGGGCGCGCTCGGTCGCGAGTTCGTCGTTGGCGTCCGAAAGCACCGTGAACCAGGCCGCCACGACCACCGCGAGCATCAGCAGCGTCCAGGCAGCGAGCTTCGGCAGCGCAGGCCACTGCCCCGGCTCGTTGACATCGAGATTGCGGAACTGCGCCGCCGCATTCGCAAAAATCGAAGGCAGATCGGGCGCGGCGATTTTCGTTCGGGTGGCCATCGGGGCGCCTCAACTCCTGGCCGCCGCGGCGGCCGGCGCCGAAGCGGGAGCACCAGGAGCACCAGCCTCGGGCTTCGGCTCGGCGGGCAGCTTGATGCTCACGCGCAGCGCGAAATCGAACAGCCGCTTTTGTTCGCGCGACGCCGTCTGCACGGTGGCCGCCTTGATTTCGACCAGCTCGGGCTTGGTCAGCCAGTCGGAGTTGTAGGCGGTGTTGCGCAGCAGTTCCGACACGCGCTCGTTGGTCTGGGCGATGCCGTTGAGGTTGAGCACCTGTCCTTCTTGCCTGATGGCCGTGAAATACACGCCTTCCGGCGTCTGGCGCACCAGTTCATTGAGCATGTGGACGGGCATGTTGCGGTCGGTCTGCAAACTCTCCACCGCCTTTTGGCGCGCCTTCAGCGCCTCGATTTCGCTCTTCAGCGTCGCGATGTCCTTGATCTGCAAATCGAGTTTGGCGATCTCCGCGACGAGAAACTGGTTGCGCTGCTGCTGCGCCGCGATCATCTGCTGGATCAACAGGTACCACAATCCGCTGAGCACGACGCCGAACACCGCCGCCGTACCGAGCCCGACGAAAAACGCGATCTTGCGGCGCTTGCGACGTTCTTCCCGATGCGGCAGCAGGTTGATCAGGATCACTGCAGAAACCTCCGCATCGCCAGTCCACAGGCCGTGAGATAAGACGGCGCCTCGCGGCGCAGACGTGCCTCGCGCACCGCCGAGCCGAGCTGCATGTTCTCGAAAGGGTTGACGACCATCGACGCAAAGCCGGTGAGCTCGGTGACCCGATCCTTGAGTCCGGGCAGGGTGGCGGTGCCACCGGCGAGCATCACGTAGTGCACCTTGTGGTGCGGCGTGCTGGTGAAGAAGTACTGCAAGGCGCGGCCGATCTCCTGCGACAGGCTGTCGACGAAGGGAGCAAGCAGCGAGGTCTCGTAGTCGTCGGGCAGGTCGGCGGCGAGCTTCTTCTGCTCGGCCTCTTCGTACGAAAAGCCGTATTGGCGCGAAATGAGCTGGGTGAGCTGCGAGCCGCCGAAGGCCTGGTCGCGGTCGTACAGCATCTCGTCGTCGCGCAGTACCTTGAGGCTGGTCGTGTCGGCGCCGATCTCGAACAGCGCCACCAGCGCGTCGCGGCCTTCGTTTGGCAGGCTGGCGACGACGCGGCTCATGGCCAGTCGGGAGGCATGCGATTCGATGTCGAGCACGGCGGGCTTCAAGCCGGCGGCCTCGGCAAGCCCCTGACGGTCCTGGACGCGGTCCTTGCGCGAGGCGGCAATCAGCACCTCGACGTCGCCGACCGAGGTCGGGCTCGGGCCGATGACGCAGAAGTCGAGGCTCACCTCGTCGAGCGAGAACGGGATGTACTGGTTGGCTTCGGACTCGACCTGGATCTCGAGTTCTTCTTCGCGCAGGCCGGCCGGCAGCATGATTTTCTTGGTGATGACCGCCGACTGCGGCATCGCCATCACGACCTGGCGGGTGCGGGTGCCGCTCTTCGTGACGACCCGCTTGACCGCTTCGGCGACCTCATCGAACTTTTCGATCTGGCCGTCGGAAATCCAGCCCTTTTCGAAGCTTTCGGAGCCAAAACGCTCCAGCACGTACTCGCCGTTGTTGTTCTGGCCGAGCTCCACCAGCTTGACGCTCGACGAACTGATGTCGAGTCCGATCATGGGTGGGTGCTTGCGGCCCAGCAGAGTATCGAGAAAGCTCACGGCGCCCCTTTTCCAGCTGCAAAAACAGGTGCGCTGGCTGTTAATAAGTTACTTCGATGCTAGCAGTAAAGCCCTTGATTACCAAAGCAAAAACGCCGGCCGCACCCTCGTGCGCGTTGCAAATCTCACACGCGAAGCCTTGCTGACCCGGGGCTCGATAAAGGTCGGTTCGGAAGACCGGTTTCGATGCCTGTCCGGCCCCTTCCCGAGCTTCGACGAAGACCGCGAACGGTAGTCCGGCAGGGCCCCGTTTCTATAATGCGCCTTCGATGCAGGCCACCGTGTGAGCGAATCCAACAGCGACGACAGCCCGCCGGCGGATCGCGGCGGCAAAACCGCATCTTCGTTGCCGGCCTGGGTCAGGGTCATCCTGCGCGTGCTCGGCGGTCTGTTCGGCCTCGCCGCGGCCGGCGTCGTTGCCGTGGCCCTGCTCGCTTCGATCGCACTCGCGGTCTCCTATCCGAACCTTCCCGAGATCGGCAGCCTGACCGACTACCGTCCCAAGCTGCCGATGCGCATCTTCTCGGCCGACGGC
>JAYVNL010000302.1:0-9950 GCA_043758495.1 Rhizobacter sp. | reverse complement strand
CTCAGATCGACGCGCTCCTTCCCTAGGACCTTCAGGGCGGTCGTGTTGGTCAACCAGCCGGTTACGACGTCTACTTGCCCACTCAAGAGTGGAGACATATCGCCACCGATGGGGATGATGTTGACGTCCTTCTCGGCGATCTTCCCCCGAGCAAGCAAGGCTCGCAAAAGAACCATTCCGGTGGATTGAATACCGACCTTCTTGCCGATCATGTCGGTCGGCTTGCGCACTGGGTTCTTTTGCAGAGAAAAGAACGTGTACGGATGGCGCTGAGCGCCAATCGCAAAACACTTGACGGGGATGCCTTGGGAGGCCGCCAGCATGATCGACGGGCTGGAGGAGACTTGGCCGGTTTCGCCGCGACCCGACGCGACGACCGCTACCCCGTCGACATTGGGACCGCCAGGCACGATCGTCAGGGCCACGCCCTCTTGCTCGTAGTAGCCGAGGCGCTTTGCGACGACCTCACCGATCTGGTTTCCGCCTACGAGCCAGCCAAGTTGCAGGCTGACCGATGCTTTGTCGGCAGCGTACGCGCTGACAGAGATGACTCCGCCGGTGGCGGCGGCACCGCCCAGCGCAAACGCGCGCTTTAAAGCCAGCCTGCGTTGCGAATCGAAGGTGTGCGACATGGGAATCTCCATTCCATACTCGTGACGTGGTCAACTGATGCTCTGAAGAGAAAACCATCAGTCCAGAACATTCTGTTGACTGCTTGGTTGCGCAGCAAGCATGACTTTTAGGAATATGCGTTGCCGAAAAGCGTACGCGGGGAGCGTCGGGCCTTGATGCGTATGGAAAGTTTGGCGTGCGCCACCGTTTTTCCGGGGTGAAGTGCGCGACTTCCGCGGGTTTCTCACTACGTTCTGGCGCGCCGACGCGATGGCCCCCTGGCGACCAGGCTGACGCTCGGCCGCGATCCGAGATCCGCGCTGCCTGCGCTGCGCCGTCCGCGTTGGAGACCGACCGAGGGCAGCGGCTCGTGTCGGAATCCCAAAGTTTGGACGAGCTCAACGCCTGGGTGGGCGAGCGCTGCAGGGCGCTGTGACTCGAGGTCAAACATCCCGAACACAAACAGTTCTGCGTGGCCGACGTACTCGAGCACGAGCGACTGCAGATGACACCGATGACTGTGCCGTTCGACGGCGATGTCGAAGAGGCGGCACGGGTCAGCAGCACCTGTCTGGCGACGGTTGCACGCAACCGTCACTCGGTGCCGTGCGAGCTGGCCGGGCAGATGCTGAACACCCGGCTACACCCCACGCGGGTGGTAGTCGTGGCCGACGATGTGATCGTCGCCGATCACCTGCGGCTCATGGACAAGGGCAAGATCCGATGCGACTGGCGTCACTACATCCCGCTGCTCGAACGCAAGCCCGGTGCGCTGCGCAACGGCGCCCCGTTCGCCGACTTGCCCGAGCCGCCCGAGCCGCTGCAGCGGATGCGCCGAGGGCTGCTTCGGGAGACCGGCGGCGACCGCGTGATGGCCAAGATCCTGGCGCTGGTGCCTGGCGCCGGCTTGGACGCCGTGCGGGTGGCCGTCGCACGCACTGGAAGGCACGCCGCCCTCCCATCGATCCCGCCGCGAACTTGAAAAGCGCACTCAATGTGTTCAGCTCATGGACGACGGTCTGCGCAGCGACGAGTCGAACGGCGGTGTCTCGCCGTTGGCGAAGCGCCTGGACCGCGTCGAACGCACGTCTGTTGGCTTCGCGAGTGTGGCGTCCTTCCGAATCTTGGTCTTGGTTCGGCGACGGACGTCTGATTGACGAACGGGGGTCAGGTCCCAGCCGCCCCGCATGCAGGCTTGTTTGCCGGCCTTTGCGCCATAAAGCATCAAGGTCGGGCAGGTCACCTTGCCGGGCACGACCGACGTGCTGCCGTTCGCGTTCTCTTCGGCTTCGGCGGCATGCTCTGCATCCACCCGCGCAAAACGGGGGTCGTTCACGAGTGTTTCTTGCCGAGCGCCTAGCAGCTCGAGTGGGCCGCTCGGGTGATCGCTGCCGCCGAAGCCGCCGGCGGTGCCGCGACGCAGCCACGATGGCCCGGCGCCGAGCCGCGACGGCGCCTGCGAAAGCCTAGCCTTTGCGCGACTTCTGGATCAGAAAGTCGACCACGGCCAGCGCCTGTGCGCTACCGTTGGCCTGCGACGGCGAGGTCACGTAGCGGCCATTCACGACCAGCATCGGCACGCTCTCGATCTTGAAGTCGGCCATCGCCTTCTTGCCGCGGTTCATCGAGGTGGCGACCGAGAACGACTTGAAGGCGGCCATGAACTTGGCCGCGTCGCCGCCGTTCTTGCCCACGAACTCGGCGATGTCGTCGGGCTTCTCGAGGCGGATGCGATCGACGTGGATGGCGCGGAAGATCTTGGGTTGCAGCGTCTCGACGGCGCCGATCGTTTCCAGAGCGTAGTAGGTGCGCTGGAAGTTCTCTGCGTTCATCAGGAAGGTGACCGGAACACGGCGCACGACGACGTCGGCCGGCAGCTGCTTGGCCCAAGCCGAGAGCAGCGGCTCGAAGGCGCTGCAATGCGGGCAGGCGTAAGAGAAGAACTCGATGACCTCGACCTTGCCGGCGTCGCGCGCCGGCTGCGGCGTGTCGACCCGGAGGTAGTCCTTGCCTTCCGTGGGCGCCGGGTTCTCAGCCCGGGCCGGCGCAGCCGCCAGCAGCGCAGCACCGGACAGGCCGAGGAGAGTGGAGGAGAAGTGGCGTCGGTTCATGTTCATGTTCATGGCAGGTGAAACGGTTCAGTAAGGAGCTTCGCCGACACGAAGAGTTCAGCAGACTTTGTCGGGCGGCGCTCGCCAGGTGATTGTCGGGCGCCCGCGGTCAGGGCGACTGCACCTTGATCCGGAGCGCCGCGACAGCAAAGCCGGATTCGTGAAGCCGTTGCTGCAGCCGCGGTGCCAGCTGGCGGAGTTTGGCGGCGACGGCGGCATTCGCGCAAAGCAGCGACCAGCCTTCTTCGTCGGCCGGCCCGGGGTGGACGTGGCCCACCAGGCCCGGCGGGATGAGCGGGGCGACTGCCGCGAACAAGACCTTGGACCGGCGCAGCCGCTCGCCGAGGCGGCCGAGGGCGGCACTGCCGCTGAGCGCTTCGGCCATCGTCAACGGCGCGGTACGGTGGGCGACGGGGGGCCGGCTCATGGCCAAAGTCTAGCGGCCGGGGCAGCGGTTAAAATTCGCGGTTGTCCAGCGAGTCCGGCAGAAGCCCGGCTTGCAATGGCAGTCCGAGTCCGCACGTCCGAGAACGGTGGCCGGTACCTAACTTCCCACAGAGTTTTTACCGAGCCGGCGCGCCCGCCGGGCCCACTCGCTCCTACCCTCACACGCATGTTGCCCAAGCTTCTCACTTCGATCTTCGGCAGCCGCAACGACCGGCTTTTGAAGCAATACCGGCTGGTCGTTGCGAAGGTCAACGCACTGGAAGCGACCTTCGAGGCGCTGAGCGAAGAAGCCTTGCGCGCCAAGACCGGCGAATTCCGCGCCCGGGTGGCCCAGGACGAGTCGCTCGACGACCTGTTGCCCGAAGCCTTCGCCACGGTCCGCGAGGCCAGCAAGCGGACGCTGAAGATGCGCCACTTCGACGTCCAGATGATCGGCGGCATGGCGCTGCATGCCGGCAAGATCGCCGAGATGCGCACCGGCGAGGGCAAGACGCTCACCGCCACACTGGCTGTCTACCTCAATTCGCTCGCGGGCAAGGGCGTGCATCTCGTCACCGTCAACGACTACCTGGTCCGCCGCGACGCCGCCTGGATGGGCCAGCTTTATAACTACCTCGGCCTGACCGTGGGCGTGAACCTCGCGCAGATGTCGCGCGAGGAAAAGCAGGCCGCCTACGCCGCCGACATCACCTACGGCACCAACAACGAATTCGGCTTCGACTACCTGCGCGATAACATGGTGCAGGACACCGCCGACCGGGTCGCCCGGGGTCTCGCCTATGCGATCGTCGACGAGGTCGACTCGATCCTGATCGACGAGGCGCGCACGCCACTCATCATCAGTGGCCAGGCCGAAGACCACACCGAGATGTACGTGCGCATCAACGAGGTCGTTCCGAAGCTGAAGAAGCAGATCGGCGAGCTCGACCTGCGCACCGGCGAGGGCGTGATCGACGCCGGCGACTTCACCGTCGACGAGAAGACGCATCAGGTCTTCCTGACCGAGGACGGCCACGAGAACTCGGAGCGGCTGCTGCGCGAGGCCGGCCTGCTCATCGATGGTGCGAGCCTCTACGACCCGGCCAACATCACGCTGATGCACCACGTGTACGCGGCGTTGCGCGCGAAGCATCTCTACAACCGCGACCAGCACTACGTCGTGCAGCAGGGCGAGAACGGGCCCGAGGTGGTGATCGTCGACGAGTTCACCGGTCGCCTCATGACCGGCCGGCGCTGGAGCGATGGTCTGCACCAGGCCGTGGAAGCCAAGGAAGGCGTGCCGATCCAGAGCGAGAACCAGACGCTCGCTTCGATCACCTTCCAGAACTACTTCCGCATGTACGGCAAGCTCTCCGGCATGACCGGCACGGCCGACACCGAGGCTTACGAATTCCAGGAGATCTACGGCCTCGAAACGGTGGTGATCCCGCCGAACCTGCCCACCGTGCGCAAGGACGAGCTCGACCTCGTCTACAAGACCAGCCGCGAGAAGTTCGAGGCAGTGATCGAGGACATCCGCGACTGCCACACCCGAGGTCAGCCGGTGCTCGTGGGCACGACCTCGATCGAGAACTCGGAGCTGATCTCCGGCCTGCTCGAAAAGACATTGCTGCCGCACGCGGTGCTCAACGCCAAGCAGCATGCCCGCGAGGCCGAGATCGTGGCCCAGGCTGGCCGGCCCGGCGTGATCACGATCGCCACCAACATGGCCGGCCGCGGCACCGACATCGTGCTCGGCGGCAACGTCGAGAACCAGATCAAGATCATCGACGCCGACGAGAGCGTCACCGACACCGACAAGGCGGCCCGTGCGATCCAGCTGCACGACGAGTGGCAGGGCCTGCACGACGCCGTCAAGGGGCAGGGCGGCCTGCGCATCATCGCCACCGAGCGCCACGAGTCGCGCCGCATCGACAACCAGCTGCGTGGCCGCTCAGGCCGGCAGGGCGATCCGGGCTCGTCGCGCTTCTACCTTTCTCTCGACGATTCGCTGATGCGCATCTTCGCGGGTGAGCGCGTGCGCTCGATCATGGAGCGGCTGAAGATGCCCGACGGCGAGGCGATCGAGGCCGGCATCGTCACCCGCTCGATCGAGGGCGCGCAGAGGAAGGTCGAGGCGCGCAACTTCGACGTGCGAAAACAGCTGCTCGAGTACGACGACGTCGCCAACGACCAGAGGAAGGTGATCTACCAGCAGCGCAACGACATCCTCGAGGCGCCGAGCCTGGTGGCGCAGATCGCGAGCCTGAGAAAGAGCACGATGGAAGACGTCGTGCGCACGTTCGTGCCGGTACAAAGCGTCGAGGAGCAGTGGGACCTGCCGGCGCTCGAAAAGGTGCTCCGCGAAGAGTGGCAGCTCGACGTCGACCTCCAGACCGACGTCGCCAAGAGCGACTCGATCACCGACGAGGAGGTCGCGCTGAAGGTGACGACGGCCGCCGACACGATGTTCGACGCCAAGGTCGGCCTCGTCGGCGTCGAGCAATTCACGCCGTTCATGCGCATGATCCTGCTGCAGTCGATCGACCAGCACTGGCGCGAGCACCTGGCCGCGCTCGACTACCTGCGCCAGGGCATCCACCTGCGCGGCTATGCGCAGAAGAACCCGAAGCAGGAATACAAGCGCGAGGCCTTCGAGCTCTTCTCGCAGTTGCTCGACGTGGTCAAGATGGACGTGACCCGCATCCTGATGGCCGTGCGCATCCAGTCCGAAGAAGAAGTGCGCCTGGCTGCCGAGGCGATCGAACAGCGCGCCGAGCAGATCAGCAACGTGACGTACACGCACCCGAACGACGACGGCAGCGTCTCGCAAGAGAGCGAGGGCACCGCCGCGTCGGCCGACGCGGCGCTCGGTGCCGTCGCTGCGGCCATGGCCTCGTCGCGCAGCCGCGAAGTCGCGAAGGTGGGGCGCAACGACCCCTGTCCTTGCGGGAGCGGAAAGAAGTACAAGCTTTGCCACGGGAAGCTGGCCTGAAGTCGTGACGACCGCGCATTGCGCCGCGGGCTGAGTCGCCGGCTCGGAGCGGGGTTCGGTCCTTGCACGAGAATGCGATGACAGGCGCGATTCCGTTCGGGCCGGCTTGGAAATGACCGCAGAACTCACTCTTGACGCAGCCGTCCGGCGCGAGTTGCTTCGCTTGGCAATGCGCAACTCGACGCGCAGCGTGCCCCTCCAACTGATGGCGGTCGGCATCGTCGTGGCACTGGGCCTGCTGGTCGGCGCGAACATCGCGGCGGGCGCGGCCGCCGTCATCGGCGTCGTCGTCGCGGTCTGGCGCCTTGCGGTGGCGCGCAGCTTCGCCGGTCACGACGAACCGACCGAAGCGCAGATCGCCGCCGCGACGCGCTCGCTGGAAGGCAATTCGGCGCTGGCCGGGCTGCTGTGGGCGGTCTGCGCCTTCGGCATCTATCCCTTGCTGCAGGGTACGCTGGCCACCTCGTTCATGGTCATCGCGATCGGTTCGGTGGCGACCGCCGCTCTGTTCATGCCGTTGGTGGGCCGGGCCTTCGTTTGGCTCGTCCTCTTCAGTTTCGGCTCGGTGGTGGTCGTCAGCCTCGTCGAGCCCGCGGCGAGATCGTTGCCCGTCGCCGCCCTGGTGGCCATTCTCGGCATGACCATGATCCGGGCCGGGCGAGAGATCGTCGCCACCACGCGAAGCGCCGTCCGCCACAGCCTCGAGAACGATCTGGCCAATGTTTCGCTCGTGAAGGCGAAAGAGGCGGCCGAGGCCGCGAACCTCGCCAAGTCGCAGTTCCTGGCAATGATGAGCCACGAGATCCGAACGCCCATGAACGGCGTGCTTGGCTCGCTCGAGCTTTTGCGCCATTCGGACCTGAATCCCAACCAGCGCAACCTGGTCAAGACCGCCGCTTCGTCCGGGGCGTCGCTCATGGACATACTGAACGACGTGCTCGATCACTCCAAGATCGAGGCCGGCAAGCTGAAGATCTCGGCGGCGCCGACGTCGATGCATGCGCTGGCGGCGTCTGTCGTCGCCCTCTTTCGGGCGAACGCGCAGGGCAAGGGACTGAGCCTGTCGCTCGAGCTCCGGCCGAACGTGGCCGACTGGGTGATCACCGACGCGCAGCGCGTCAAGCAGATCCTGCTCAACTTGATCGGCAATGCGATCAAGTTCACCGAGGCGGGCGGCGTGAGCCTTTCGTTGCAACCTCGCGCGGCGCCCCGAGGCTGGGCCGGCATCGCGTTCGAGGTCAGGGATACGGGCCCGGGCATCGCACCTGAATTCCTGCCGACGCTGTTTCAGCCCTTTCACCAGCTCACCGGCGCCGGCCGGACGCGAGGCGGAGGTACCGGGCTCGGCCTGGCCATCAGTCAGCGCATCGCCGAGGCCATGGACAGCAGGATCGAGATTGAAAGCGTCATCGGCCAGGGCACGCGCTTTCGCTTCTTGCTCTTGCTGGAACTCGACTTGTCGCCGGTGCATCCCAGGGTCGTGGACTCGATGGTCGGTGCCCTGGATGGAGCGTCGGGCCTCAGCGGCGATGTTCTGCTCGTGGAAGACAACGACGTCAACCGAATGATCGCGCGGGAGACGCTCATCTCGCTGGGCCTGAACGTTCTCGAGGCTGCCGACGGTCGGGAAGCGCTCGACGTGCTCGAGAAGCGCCCCGTCGACCTCGTCCTCATGGACTGCCTGATGCCGGTTCTCGACGGTTACGAGACAACGATCGAGATTCGACGCCGCGAGGCGGAGCACGGCGCCAAGCGGACACCGATCGTGGCACTGACGGCAAATGCATTCGACGAGGATGCGGCCAGATCACGAGCCGCGGGCATGGATGGCCATCTGGCCAAGCCTTACTCGCGAGCACAGCTGCGCGACGTGCTGAAGGCCTGGCTCTAACTTTGGGTCAAAGCGCCTTCATTCGAGGGTAGCCCACTCGCTCATTCCGGTGCGCTCGAAGCCCCATGCGGTATCGAGCTCCATGCGCTTGATCTCTTCGACCGCGCCTTCATTGGCACCACCCACCTTGCGGACCTGGGCGCGAGCAAGGCGTTCCATCAGGCGCATGTCGCGCGTGGTCAGGGACATCGCGGTCACGGCCCAGTGATCGACGATCGTCAGCAGCAGCTCGTGACTGATGGGCGCTGCCAGCCGCCGGGACTGCAGCGCAGCCATCGTGCCGCGAAAGCGCGGCTCCATCGTGCGAACGAGCTGATCAAGCGCGGCCGGTGCCTGGCCATCGTCGACGACGATGTCGACCAGACCGCGCCGAAAGAGCTGGTCGGCGGTGTAGATCTGGCCCGATAACACCATGTCGTTGGCGACGGCATAGCCGCCCTTGCGGATCGTGAGGTTCCAGCCGCCCATCCCCGGGAAGAGATTGAAGAGAACCTCGGGAAAACCGGCCTGGGCGCTGCGCTCGAAGATCACGGTGTGATGCAGCAAAGCCGACTCGAGGCCGCCACCGAGCGAATCGCCCTGGACGAGCGCCGTGGTGTGGACACCGAGGTGGGCGGCGTTCTCCCACCACCAGACGAGGTCGATGCAGCGCCGTGCATAGAGGCGAAGCGATTCGAGATCGCGCGCCCTCACCAGCAGCACGAACAGGGACAGGTCGCCGCCGAAGTTGAAGACCCCCTCGACATCCGACGCCATCACGAAGTGACGAACCAGACCGGGGTGGCCGCTGATGTCGTTGAAGACCTGTTGCAGCTCCGCCATGGCCGCGAGGCTGTAGCACTGGATCGGGCGCACGGCCATCCGGACCGTCAGCATCGAGAAGTCTGCTTGCCATCCAAGTTTGACGTAGCGATAGGGCCGGCTGAGCGCGCTGGGAACGAGCTGGCTCACGACGCTGCTCATACGAGCTCGAGAACCTTGCCGAACTGATGGAAGTTGAAAGTCGTGGATTCGACGATGGCGTTCATGGCGTCGTCGTCCTCGATCTGGTTGAGTACGACACGCAGATCGGCCATGTGCTCGGCATCGAGCGTCGCATGAGAGCTGATGAAGCTGATGCCGCGGTCGCCTTCGAGGAGCAAGGACTCGCTGATGGCAGCGGTCATCTGGCCGCCGTAGACGGAGGCGACCACCTCGAGGGCATACAGCATGCCGAGCACCGAGCAGGGATGCCTGCGGTCCGCCGACCAGTAGTTGTAGCCGTTGAGGCCCAGCATCACCAGCGTTGGCACGTAGGCCTTGGCGCGCTCCGGGCCGACTCCCATGACCTGCAGGTCGTTGAGCACCCATTCCTCGTGGCCCTTCTCCTCGTTCATGTGGTCGTAGAGGAAGTAGCGGACGTGGCGATGCTGATCCGTGATCCGGCAGGCCGCCGCCGCGCAAGTCGGATTGAAATGCCAGACCACGTGATACAGCTCGAGAAGAAGGCTGCGATAGCGCTCGAGAGACAAACCGTTGGCGACGATATCGAGGACCCGGCTGTTGGACTCGAACTCGCGCCGCGCCTCGTCGGTCTTGCCGACAAGATCCATAAAGAAACCTGACATTGCTTTCCCCGGAAACGATTCGCGTTTGATGTCGCAAGTCTATGCACGATTCAGGCCGACTTCGTCCAGGCGTTGTGCATGCGCTGCACTGTCAGCACTCGCTATTGCACGCCAACGCTCGAGCGGTTTAATTCGCGCAAATTCCTAGAATGCAGTTGCCGCCTTTCGAGAGTTCGCCATGCCCGTCAACCTGCCCGCCCCCGATCCCGCCTCCCTTCACCCCGTCGCCGGCGTCGCCCTCGGCGTGACGATGGCGGGCGTGCGCAAGGCCAACCGGCGCGACCTCACGGTGGTGACGCTCGCCGCGG
>JAYVNL010000301.1:0-3209 GCA_043758495.1 Rhizobacter sp. | reverse complement strand
GACGGCCGGCGTTGCGTGGGTGAGGCGCGCCGTCGAGACCACGCCGGTCGCCTTGCCCTTGGCCTTGGCGAGCTCGAGCAGCGTCGCCGAGGCGGCGCCGTTGCCGCCGGCCGGGCAGTTGCTGACGGCGTTGGCCACCACGGACAGCGGCGCCGCCGACGCGCTCGGCCGGATCGCCAGCGTGGCGCCGTCCATCGACAGCACTTCGTTGCGCGTCTTCACGCCGGTCATGTAAGCGGCCATCGAGGGCGCACTGTCGGTCGTCTGGGCGTCGAGCGAGAAGGTCTTGATCCGCGCCGTGTACGACAGGGTGTCCATGCCGAGCGAGCCTTCTTCCTTGTACTTCCAGATCCGGGCCGCGGTGGTCGTCACCAGACCCATGCCGTCACCGAGGAAGAAGATCACGTTCTTCGCTTCGCCGACGGCAAAAGCGCCTTGCGGCGCGAGAGCGGCGCAGAGCGCGGCGCCGATCAGGGTGTGCTTGATGTTCATGGTGTGTCGTTCCTGCAGAGGGCGGTGGCGGTGCTCAGAGGCCGGCCGCGGCCTTGACGAGCGTGAAGACGCGGGTGTTGTCCATCACGCCGTGGAAGGTGTCGGCGCCGAGCCCCATGGCGCCGAGGAAGACATCGGCACCGCCATGGGTCTCGCCGCCTGTGGGCATCTGCACGACGGCTTCCTGGTGGTAGTTCTTGTCGTAGACGGCGGCGTCGGTCAGCGCCGTCATGGCGCTGCGCGCGGTGTTGATGCGGTTCTCGCCGTTGCCGAAGACGAGCGTCGTGAACGGCATGCCGTCGGCGTCGAGCGCCGGCTTGGTCGGGTCGGTGAAGTCGCGCATCAGGCCGAGGATGCCGGGGTTGGCGTCGGTCGTCGGCCCGGTGCGGGCGGCGTATCCGTTCATCACCAGCGTGTGGTCGTGGTCGGCCGTGACGACGATGAGCGTGTTGGCCAGCGTCGGATCGGTCAGCTTGGCTTTCGCGATCGCGGCAGTGATGGCGTCGTCGAAGGCCCTGGCGTCCTGCATCGCCTTGCGTGCCAGCGTCGGGTGCAGGGCCTGGTCGATGCGGCCGCCTTCGACCATCAGGAAGTAGCCCTTCTTGCCGGCACCGAGCACGTCCATCGCCTTGATCGTCATCTCGGCCAGGCTCGGCTCCGCCGTGGCGGCGCGGTCGAGGTCGAAGTTCATGTGGCTCTTGTTGAAGAGGCCGAGCAGCTTGGTCGCCGTGGTCGGCACGGCCGCCAGCGCGGTCTTGTCGGTGACGTAGCTGTAGCCCCTGGCCTGCATCTCGGCAACGAGGTCGCGGCTGTCGTTGCGCGACGAGCCGGCGGCGGCGCCTCGGGCCAGGAAGTGCTGCCAGCCGCCGCCGAGGACGACGTTGACGCCGTCGATGCCGAGCGCAGCGTTGTAGCCGCTGCCGCCCGGCGCCAGCTGCGCGGCGATGGTGTTCTCGCCGTCGCGGTGGCAGATGTGGGCGTAGGTCGCGGCCGGAGTCGCGTGGGTGACGCGTGTCGTCGTGACGACGCCGGTGCCGCGGCCGGCCGCCTTCGCCAGCTCGAGCAGCGTCGTCACCGGCGTGCCGTTGCCGGTCGTCGGGCAGGTGCTGTCGGCGCCGTTGATGTACGGCGCGCCGCCGGGTGCCAGCGCACTGGTGTTGGCGGTCATGCCGATGACGTCGTTGTTCGGCTTGACGCCGGTCATGTAGGCCGACATCGACGGCGCGCTGTCGGTGACCTGGGCGTCGTTGGAGTAGGTCTTGACGAACGCCGTCTCGGGGAAGGTGTCGATCGCGAGCGAGCCGTCTTCGCCGACGGCGTAGATGCGGGCGGCCGTCATCGGCACCATGCCGTAGCCGTCGCCGAGAAAGAAGATCACGTTCTTCGGCGTCACGACCGCGGCCGGCTGCGTCGTGCCCGCGGTGCTGTCATCCGACCCGCAGGCCGCGAGTGAAACGGTCGCGGCAAGGGCTGCCGCGAATCTGGCGTGTCGCATTCGTCATGCTCCGTCGCTGGTCTGCCGCAAAGCGTACGAACGCACCGTGAATCCCGCGTGACAAGCGGGCCGGGGTCGCTACCGTTTCGCTGCCGTACCGATGCGCTTCCAAGCAGCGTCGCGCTCGACATCGCTCACAGCCTCCACCTGATCGAAGCGGGCGATGGCGTTGCGCCGGTCGGCATTCAGTGCGGTCATGGCGATGTCCTTTCGTGAAGCGGTGCGAGCCGCCGCCAAGCCGCGTTCCGCACGGGTCATCGAGCGCGTCCGTGCGGACTTCACACCGCCTTCATGTCGATCGCATCGGCTTCATCCGCGACCCCCACACTCCGTTTCGTCCAGCCGCTGAAACCTTCGGGAACCCGCCATGCTCCAAATCGCCAATCGAAAGCTTGCGTCGGCCAGCGAGTTGCTCGTGTCCCTGCTCGGTGGCGCCGCGGCGAGGCTGCAGCCGCTGGCTCGCGGACTGGCCGGGTCGTGGCAGCCGCCGCGCTGGCTGCATTTCGCGGCGGTCATGCTCGGGCGCGGCCTGCGCTGGCTGCAGCAGCGCCTCGCCTGGCTGCTGTTGCTGGCCCTGCTGCTGCTCGCCGGCTGGGTCGCCCGACCCGAGATCCTGGCCTGGTGGCATGGCCTCACGCCCGACCGGGTGCCGCCGGTCGTGGCGACGGCGGAGCTCACCGCGCCGCCGCGCACGCAGGTCGAGGCCGACCGGGGGCCGAACCCGCTGGTCATGGCATTCACCGCATCGGTGGCGCCGATCGCGAAGGTCGGTCAGGAAGCCGCTGGCGTCGCGCTCGAGCCGGCCCTGCCCGGCCGCTGGACCTGGGTCAAGGCGAACCGGCTCGAGTTCCAGCCGGCACAGGACTGGCCGGTCGGGCAGCGCTACACCGTGCGCCTGGCCGGCGACGCGCTCGCGCCGAACATCGAGATGGAGCAGCACAAGTTCGAGTTCGTGGCGCCGCAGTTCACGGCCCGCATCGAAGGCACAGAGTTCTATCAGGACCCGGTCCAGGCCAACCTGCGCCGCGCCGTCTTCCAGGTGCGCTTCACGCACCCGGTGAACACGGCCGAGTTCGAGAAGCGCCTGTCGCTCACCTTCGACCCGGCCTGCAGCGGTGCCCGCTTCAGCCTCGGCAGCCTTGGCGTCGGCTGCACGAGCGAGAAATTCACGGTGAGCTACGACAAGTGGCGGCTGCTGGCGACGCTGCAGTCGGAGCCGCTC
>JAYVNL010000300.1:0-3226 GCA_043758495.1 Rhizobacter sp. | reverse complement strand
CGACCATCGTCGTAGAGGCCCTCGTTCTTCGCGATCCGCTTGACGCGCTCGAGCTCGCGCTTGGCGCGGTTCACGTCGGCGATGTTGGTGCGCTCGTGGGCCAGCAGGTACTTGCCGTAGGTCCAGCCCTTGTTCTCTTCGCCGACGAGCTGGTCGGCCGGCACCTCGACGTTGTCGAACCAGACCTCGTTGACCTCGTGCTCGCCGTCCATGGTGATGATCGGCCGCACCGTCACGCCGGGGCTCTTCATGTCGATCAGCAAAAAGCTGATGCCGGTCTGCGGCTTGCCTTCGCTGTTCGTGCGAACGAGGCAGAAGATCCAGTCGCCGTACTGGCCGAGCGTGGTCCAGGTTTTCTGGCCGTTGACGATGAATTTGTCGCCGTCCTTCGTATGGACGCGTTCGGCCTTGGTCTTCAGCGAGGCCAGGTCGGAGCCCGCGCCGGGCTCGCTGTAGCCCTGGCTCCACCACACCTCGCCGCTCTGTATGCCAGGCAGGAAGCGCTGCTGCTGCTCGGGCGAACCGAAGGCCATGATCACCGGCGCCACCATCACCGGGCCGAACGGCACCACGCGTGGCGCGCCGGCGAGCGCGGTCTCTTCCTCGAACAGGTGCTTCTGGATCGCGTTCCAGCCCGGGCCGCCGAACTGCTTCGGCCAGCCCCAGCCGTGCCAGCCTTTCTGGCCGAGGATCTTGGCCCAGCGCTGCATGTCGTCGCGCGTCAGCCGGACGGCATCGCGCACCTTCGCGCTCATGTCCTTGGGCAGGTTCTGCGCGACCCAGCCGCGGATTTCCTCTCGGAACGCTTGCTCTTCGGGGGTGAAGCTGAGGTCCATCGCAGATCTTTCGTTCGCGGCGGCCGGCGGGCCGCTCAGGCGGGCGCGAAAAGCGCAGTGCGGTTTTTAGCACGACCGTGCGATTTGCCCTGGCACAAGGGCGACAGGCCTGCCGGCCCGCGCGGCTCAGAACCGTCTGTCGAGCGTCATCCGGTCGTTCTCGCGCTTCATCTGGAAGCGGCCGAGGAAGCTGTTGCCGAGCAACACGACCGGCATCGCGGCCGGCAGCACGGTCGCGTCGACGTTGTAGACCTGCACGTCGCCCACGCGCACCGAGGTGAGCGAGACGCGATAGGCCGGCACTGAGCCGTTGGCGGTGCTCACGTAGCCGCGCTGGCCGTTCTTGTAGTCGATGCCGAGGCGGTCGGCGTCGCTCTGGCCGAGCGAGACCGTGGTGGCACCGGTGTCGACGACGAAACGCACGACCTTGCCGTTGATGGCGCCGTCGGCCAGGAAGTGGCCGCCGCTTTCCATCGTGAGCACGATCTGGTTGCCGCCGCCTTCGCTGCTTTTGCCGCCGAGGTTGACCTGCGCGCCGCCGAGCCGCAGCGCGACCCGCTTGCCCTGCACCTCGACCGTCGCGTCGTTGCCGGTGACGGCGATCAGCTTGACGCCGTCGATCGTGCTGCCGAGACCGACGTTCTTCGCCTTGCCGTCGATGACGAGCAAGGCGTTGTTGCCGAGGCTGCCGCCGAGGGAGACGGTCTGGGCGGCAGCGAGCGTCGAGAACAGCGCGATGCCGGCCAGTACGGCAGCGGCCCCCGCACTGCGACCGGCCGTTCGCCGGGAGCCGTCAATCTCGGAAGTTGTCGAAGGAGAGGGGTTGATCGGAGATCTCCTTGCGGATGAGCGCCATGGCCGCTTGCAGGTCGTCGCGCTTGGCGCCGGTGACGCGAACGCTGTCTCCCTGGATGGCGGCCTGCACTTTGATCTTGGACTGTTTGATGGCGGTCTGGAGCGTCTTGGCCGTGTCGGAATCGACGCCGCTCTTGATCACGACGAGTTGTTTCACCTTGTCGCCGCCGATCTTCTCGATCTTGGCCGTGCGATCCAGAAAGCGCACGTCGACGTTGCGCTTGGTCAGGCGGCCGAGCAGCACGTCGATCACCTGGCCAATCTGGAACTCGCTGTCGGCGTAGAGCGTGAGCTGCTTCTCCTTCAGCTCGACGCGCGCCGAGGAGCCCTTGAAATCGAAACGCGTGCCGATTTCCTTGGAGGCCTGATCGACCGCGTTCTTCACCTCGACGAGATTCGGGTCGAGCACCGTATCGAAACTGGGCATGGGAAAATTCTCCCATGCAAATCGACTCCGGCGTGAGTCTCAAGCCCTACAACACCTTCGGCCTGCCCGCGGTGGCGCGAACGCTCGTGCGCATCGCGAGCGATGCCGACGTGCGCCGCGTGGTCGATTCGGCCGAGCTCGGCATGGCGCCGAAATTCATTCTGGGTGGCGGCAGCAACATCATCCTCACGCGCGACATGCCGCAGGTGGTGCTCAAGGTCGAGGTGCGCGGCACGCGCGTCGTCGAGGAGCGCGCCGACGCGTGGATTGTCGAGTCGGGTGCCGGCGAGAACTGGCACGAGCTGGTGAAGTACACGCTCGAGGCCGGTTGCCCCGGCCTCGAGAACCTCGCGCTGATCCCGGGCACGGTCGGCGCCGCGCCGGTGCAGAACATCGGTGCCTATGGCGTCGAGCTGCAAGATCGGTTCGATTCGCTCGACGCGGTCGATCTCGTCACCGGCCGCAGCGTCACCATCGGGCCGCAAGCCTGCGCCTTCGGCTATCGGGACAGCGTGTTCAAGCACATGCTCGCCGGCCGCAGCCTCGTCACGCGCGTGCGCTTCCGGCTGCCGCGGCCGTGGCAACCGGTGCTCGGCTACCTCGAGCTGCAGAAGAAAATGGCCGAGACCGGCGTCGCGCATCCCGATGCGAAGCAGGTGTTCGATTGGGTGTGCGCGATCCGGCATGCCAAGCTGCCCGACCCGGCCCTGATCGGCAACGCCGGCAGCTTCTTCAAAAACCCGGTGGTCACGCCCGAGCAGTGCCGCGACATCATCGGCCGCGACCCGGAGATCGTCTACTACCCGATGCCCGACGGCAGCGTGAAGCTCGCCGCGGCCTGGATGATCGACGCCTGCGGCTGGAAGGGAAAGACGGTCGGCAATGCCGGCGTCTACGAGAAGCAGGCACTGGTGCTGGTCAACCGCGGCGCGGCCATCGGCTCCGAAGTGATGACGCTCGCCCTGGCGATCCGGGAGAGCGTGTACGGCCGCTTCGGTATTCGTCTCGAGCTCGAGCCGGTGGTGGTGTGAACTTTCAGTGCCCGCCGAGCGCCTTGCTGCGCGATGCCTGCAACCTGAGGATGTTGTTCGCCCGCTTCTTCATGTTG
>JAYVNL010000299.1:0-3229 GCA_043758495.1 Rhizobacter sp. | reverse complement strand
CGATGGCGCCGGAGAGCATCGGCCACCTCGAGCAGATGTCGGCCGCAACCGGAGAGACCGCGGCAGCCGCCGCCCGCGTGTCGTCCGAGCTGGTCGCGACCAGCGCCGAGCAGGACGCCGAGCGACTCGAGATGAGCACGCTGTCGTTCCTGGTCTACGTGAGGAAGCGGATGCTGAAGCGGCGGCAGGCTGCGATCGACGGTACCGATTCGTCGCTACCGGCGGTCGCGCCGGCCGTTTCCCGCGAGCGTGAGACGGCCCCGCCGCGCCTCGATGTGCGCGTCGACGACGACATGGCCCACGAGCTTCCCGTGTCGCCGCCCCTGGCGCCGACGCGAGAGGCCTGGAGCGAGGCTCGACGCGCACGACCGTTGCCCGTCGCCGACCCGGTCCGGGCCGCTGCCGACGTCGAGCGCGACTCCGGCCTCCTCGCCGAGCTGCGCTCCGTCAAGGGCCTGATCGAGGAACGCTTCGGCGCCCTGGCATTCATGGAGCGTCTGCAGCGCCGGCCTGCCGAAGCGCGCCTGACCCAGAAGCTGCTCGACTGCGGCTTCTCGCCGGTGCTGGTTCGCAAGATCGCCAATGGCCTCCAGGCCGAGGCCGGCGACGAAGCGGCGTGGGCTGCGCAGATCCTCGAGCGCAACCTGCGTGGCGCCGAAGCCGGTGCCGCCATCGAGGACCGCGGCGGCATCTTCGCGCTGATCGGCGCCACTGGCGTCGGCAAGACCACCTCGACGGCGAAGCTCGCCGCGGCGTTTGCAGCGAAACACGGCGCGGCCAGCCTCGGCCTCGTCACCCTCGACGCCTACCGCGTCGGCGCCCACGAACAGCTGCGCGCCTACGGCCGCATTCTCGGCGTGCCGGTGCACACGGCCCACGACCGCGCTTCGCTCGAGGACCTGCTCGACCTGCTGGCCGCCAAGAAGCTGATCCTGATCGACACCGCCGGCATGGCCCAGCGCGACGCCCGGACCAAGGACCTGCTCGACATGCTCTCCCATCCGAAGATCAAGCGGCTGCTCGTCGTCAGCGCCGCGGCGCAGGCCGAGACGATCGAAGACGTGCTGATCGCCTATCGCGCCGCGACCTGTGCCGGCATGGTCCTCAGCAAGCTCGACGAGGCCGTCAAGCTCGGCCCGGCGCTCGACGCCGCGATCCGCCACAAGCTCGAGATCGTGGCCGTCGCCAACGGCCAGCGCGTGCCCGAGGACTGGCACCGGCTGTCCGGCCATGCGCTCGTGCAGCGGGCGATGAAGAGCGGCGGCAGCGCCGCCTGGCGGCTCGACGCGGTCGAGATGAGTCTCGTCTTCGCTTCGTCGCAAGGCGTTCCCGACCACGCACTGGCGAGCGCATGACGATGACCCACCACCCGCGCAACGACCAGGCCGAAGGCCTGCGCCAGATGTTTGCCCACACCCGCGCCCGCTTCGTGCCGGTCGTGTCCAACCCGCACGTTGCCTTCGGCGGCGTCATGCTCGAGCGGCTCTGCACGGCGTTCGCCGAGCGCGGCGCCCACGTCCTCGTGGTCGACGCCGGCGAGCGGGCCGGCGAGTACAGCGAAATGGCGCTGATCGAGCTCGGCCAGTGCATCGAGCGGCTGTCGACACAGGTCTCGTTCCTGGCGGCGCGCGGCCTGCCGGTCCGCTTCATCGACGCGACCGGCTCGAGTCGCGGCTTCCTGCGTGCCGCGGCCGAAGCTTCGCCGCGCAGCGACGTTGTGCTCGTGCATGCCCCGGCGAAGGAGCTGTTCCGGATGTTCGCCCCGGCGCAGGACGGCGCCGCTAACAGCGCCAGCGAAGGCGAGGTCCCGATCGTCTTCGCCGACGACCGGCCGGCCAGCGTCACCCACGCGTACGGCGGCCTCAAGCTGCTGGCTCAGCGCGCCGGGCTCGTCGTGTTCGACGTGCTGCTCGGCGCCGCGCCGCAGTCGCCGCGCGCCGATCGCATCGTCGCCAAGCTGTCGAGTTGCGCCGACTCGTTCTTCGGCGGCGTGCTCCGCAATGCCGCCCGCATCGACCCGGCCGGCGCCGCCACCGAGCCGCCGAGCGCCGCCCTCCGCTGCATCGCCGCGGCGCGACTCGATCGTGCCGCAGCGCCGGTCCCGCCACTCTCATACAGGCCCGTCCGCGCATATGCCGACCTGGCGACATCATGATCTCCGGAGCAGCCATGTACACCGCCAAAGGCCAGCTGGACCTGAACTCGACGCTGAAGCAGTACAGCGGCCTGGTCAGGCGGCTGGCGCACCAGATGATCGCCAAGCTGCCGGCCAACGTCGAGATCGACGACCTGATCCAGGTCGGCATGATCGGCCTCACCGATGCCTTGAGCCGCTTCGATGCAGCGCAAGGCGTGCAGTTCGAGACCTTCGCGACGCAGCGCATCCGCGGTGCGATGCTCGACGAGCTGCGCGGCAACGACTACCTCTCGCGCGGCACCCGCAAGCAGCAGCGCACCATCGAGCAGGCCGTGGCCAAGCTCGAGCAGCAGCTCGGCCGGGCGCCGGCCGAAAGCGAGATCGCCAAGGAAATGGGCGTGGCACTCGGCGAGTACCAGGAGCTGCTCGGCAAGGTGCGTGGCACCCAGCTCGTCTACCTCGAGGACATGTCGGGTGCCGACGGCGACAACGACTTCCTCGACCGCCACGTTGCCGACGAAGGCGCCAATCCGCTGGCGCAACTGCAGGACCACCGCATGCGTGCGGCGCTGATCGAGGCGATCAAGGTGCTGCCCGAGCGCGAGCAGTACGTGATGAGCATGTACTACGAGCACGACATGAACCTGAAGGAGATCGCGGCCGTGCTCAAGGTGACCGAGTCGCGCGTCTGCCAGCTGCACAGCCAGTCGATCGCACGCCTTCGCGTCAAGCTGCGCGAGCACTGATCCAGCGGCACCGGGAGCCGGTTCGCTCCGTTCAGATGACGTTGCACTGGCCGCTGCCCGCATTGGCTGCCTGGGCGGCCTGCTGGGCTGTCTTCATCGGCCTCGGCGACCTCAGTGCCCCCGAAGCCGCGGCCTTCGTCGTCGCCGGCGCCATCGGTGCCGCGCTCGCCTGCACCGGCTCGACGCCGTGGCGGCGCATCTTCATCGGCTGCGGCTTCCCGCTTTCGCTTGCCGCTTCGGGCACCGCCGGGGCGCTGCCGGCCTGGGCCTGGCTGCTCCCGCTCGTGCTGCTCGCCTTCCTCTACCCCGTCCGCACCTGGCGCGACGCACCGTTGTTCCCGACGCC
>JAYVNL010000298.1:0-10047 GCA_043758495.1 Rhizobacter sp. | reverse complement strand
AGGCGGTGATGCTGGCCGCGCAGGCCATCCGCGACAACGACTACGAGATCGGCATTGCCGGCGGCCAGGAGAGCATGAGCATGTCGCCGCACGTGCTGCCCGGCTCGCGCGACGGCCAGCGCATGGGCGACTGGAAGCTCGTCGACACCATGATCACCGACGGCCTCTGGGATGTGTACAACAAGTACCACATGGGCATCACCGCCGAGAACGTCGCGAAGAAGTACGAGATCAGCCGCGAAAAGCAGGATGCGCTCGCGCTCGGTTCCCAGCAGAAGGCCGCGGCGGCACAGGAAGCTGGCCGTTTCAAAGATGAGATCGTGCCGTTTTCGATCGCCCAGAAGAAGGGCGACCCGATCGTGTTCGCGGCCGACGAATTCATCAACAAGAAGACCAGTGCCGAAGCGCTTGCTGGCCTCAAGCCGGCGTTCGACAAGGCTGGCTCGGTGACGGCGGGCAACGCTTCCGGCCTCAACGACGGCGCCGCCGGCGTCGTCGTCATGACCGCGAAGCGCGCCGAGCAGCTCGGCCTGACGCCGCTGGCCCGCATCGCCAGCTACGCGACGGTGGCGCTCGACCCGGCGTTCATGGGCATGGGTCCCGTGCCGGCGTCGCAGAAAGCCTTGCTGCGCGCCGGCTGGAAGGCGGCCGACCTCGACCTCCTCGAAATCAACGAGGCGTTCGCGGCACAGGCCTGCGCCGTCAACAACGAGATGGGCTGGGACACCAGCAAGGTCAACGTCAACGGCGGCGCCATCGCCATCGGGCATCCGATCGGCGCCTCGGGCTGCCGCATCCTGGTGACGCTGCTGCACGAGATGGGCAAGCGCAACGCGAAGAAGGGCATTGCGAGCCTGTGCATCGGCGGCGGCATGGGCGTCGCGATGTGCGTGGAACGATAACAGTGCGAGCAACGGCCCGGCGCCAGGCCGCAGCGAGGTCGGCCGCGCCCCCGCCGGGGGCAGCGAACGCAGGGAGCATGGGGGCACCATGAGCAAGGTCGCCTATGTCACCGGCGGCATGGGCGGCATCGGCACGTCGCTTTGCCAGCGCCTGCACAGCGACGGCTTCACCGTCATCGCCGGTTGCGGGCCGAGCCGCGACCACGTCAAGTGGCTCGACGAGCAGCAGGCGCTGGGCTTCACCTTCCAGGCCTCGGTAGGAAACGTCGGCGACTGGGACTCGACGGTCGCAGCCTTCCGCACGGTGAAGTCCGAGCACGGCCCGGTCGACGTACTCGTCAACAACGCCGGCATCACCCGCGACGGCATGTTCAGGAAGATGACGCGCGCCGACTGGGATGCGGTGATCGAGACCAACCTGACGAGCCTGTTCAACGTGACCAAGCAGGTCATCGACGACATGGTCGATCGCGGCTGGGGCCGGATCATCAACATCTCGTCGGTGAACGGCGAGAAGGGCCAGTTCGGCCAGACGAACTACTCGGCCGCGAAAGCCGGCATGCACGGCTTCACGATGGCGCTGGCGCAGGAAGTGGCGAGCAAGGGCGTCACCGTGAACACCGTCAGCCCCGGGTACATCGCGACCGACATGGTCAAGGCCATCCGCAGGGAGGTACTGGACAAGATCGTCGCTGGCATTCCGGTGCGCAGGCTCGGCACGCCGGAAGACATCGCATCGATCGTGTCGTGGGTGGCCAGCGACGAGTCCGGCTTCGCCACCGGTGCCGATTTTTCCGTCAACGGCGGCCTGCACATGGGGTGATCTGTAAGTGCGCCTCCCCCTGAACCCGGGATGGCGCGGTCGGAAACGCCCGCTAAAGTCGACGCAACGAAAATCCGTGACGAGCAGCCGACCATGAAATCCCGATTCGCCCCCCTTGCCGCGCTCGCTGCGGGCATCGCCTTCGCAACGGCTGCTGCTGCTGAAAACTGCGCCGACACCACCTTCACCACCCTGGCATCCAGCGCCTGCGCCGGCTCGTTCGTTGGCAACATCAACGGCAGTGCCTCGGAAATCACGTTCCTCAACAGCCGGTTCGGCGGCACATTCAGCTACGTCGGATCCAGCGATGGGGCCAACAACGGCCCCTTCACCAGCAATCCCACCGTGTCGACCGGCGGCACGCTCACCTTCGATTCGCCAATCCTGGGCACGTTCGTGCTCGGAATCAAGGCGGCTGACAACTCCAGCTATTACCTGTTCACCGCACTCTCGCCCACCGGTTCGCTGACGTTTTCGTCCACGGCCGGCATCGCCGTCAACGCTCGGCTGATTCCGCAGGACCTCTCGCACGCAAATCTCTATGTCGGCACGCCGCCGGTGCCGGAGCCCGAAACCTATGCGCTGATGATGGCCGGGCTCGCCGCGCTGGGTTTCGTGTCGCGCCGCCGTCGCAGGGCCGATCGCCAAAGCGCCTGACATTTATCAAAAGAATGGGCGCTTAGGCGCCCATTCTCATACCGCGGCGAACGCCGTCGCCGATCGACTCGACTGTGGCCGCGGACCGTGGCGCTTCGACACGGCGCCGGGCCCCATCGTCGCCTGTCGACTCGGCCTCGCCTGCCTCGCCTGTTCGATGACGCGGCCCCCGCAAGCGCCGACCACTTCGCGACGCTCGACGCTGCTGCGACGCTGGCCCGAGATGCTGATGGTCGACGTTACCGAAACCCACGTCGAAGCGCCGGCCTAGGCTCTGGAAGCAGTGATCGACGTGCTGCGCATGCGGAGGTGGGCGTACGGCTGCATCACGATCGCGCCCGGGGCCGAGATGTTCGAGCTCACGCAGCAGCCGGCCCGGCTGAAGACCAAGGTCTGAGGGTGTCGCTTGGGGGCGGCGTGGCCGCGAGGCTTGCCGCGCGAGCGTGCTCGGGCAGTCCGGCGGCAGTGAAAACGGCGGTCGCGATCTGCCAGACGCGGCCCGGCGCGATGTCGAACGGTGTCGTCGTGCCGAGGCCGGCGAGGACGGGTTCGAGCCACGCCACGGCCTCGCCGGCACGCGCCGACGCGCTCAGGCGCTCAGCCAGGCGCAGGGCCGCGTGCATGCCAAGGCCTGGCCGCTCGCGAACGGCGTGCACCTCGAGCATTCGCTCGAGCAGCGCGATGGCCTCGGCATCGGCGAGCGTGTCGACAAGGTCGAGCTCGAGCCAGGCGCGGTTGAAGGCCGAGCTCTGCTGCGCCACCAGAGACTGCAACCGCGCTACCGGAGCCGAGAGGTCGGCGCCGGTCGCCCGCGCCAGCCGCAGCGTCAGCGCCGCGCGGCGGCCGGCGTAGCGTGCGTCGACGCCGCTCGCGTCGCTGCCGAGCAGCGCTGCGGCGCGGCCGGTGTCGCCGAGCAGGAGCCACAGCGTCGCCAGGTGGTTCTCGGCGACGACGGCGTCGGTGTTGCCGTCGCCGCTGGCGGCGGCGACGGCACGCAGCTCGGCGACCACCGGCTCGAGCACGGCCAGGGCGGCCGCGTAATGGCCGCGTTCGCGCAGCACGGCGCCAAGGTTGACATCGATCACCAGCGATGAGCCGCGGCCATGGAAGCGCTCGCGCAGCGACCGTGCGTCGCGCAGGACCGCCTCGGCCGCTGCGAGATCGCCGCGCCAGAGCAGGAAGAGACCCATGTTGCTGAGCGGCGCCAGTGCGCGCAGCTCGTCGCCCCCGGCCCGCATCCCGGCGACCGCGAGACGAGATTCGTCGATCGCCTGTGCGAGCTGGTCGGCGTTGCCGTGGGCGAGCGAAAGCATGAGGTGCAAACGCGTGTCCAGCGCCGCGTCGGCCGGAACGGCGCTGTCGCGCAGTCTCTCGATCGCGCGCAGCGACAGATCGTGCTCGCCGCGCAGGCTGTGCTGCCAGCTGAGCACCTGCGCGAACTCGAAGGCGAGCTGGCGATGGCCGATCGCCTTCGCGCGGGCGAGCCCGTCGGCGGCGGGCTCGGTCGCGCGGTCCTGCAACTGCTCACTGCTCCAGGCGAGGCGATTGGAGAGCGCATGCAGCCGCTGCTCCTCGGTCGCGGCCGCGGCTTCCAGCCGCTCGATCAGCGGCAGCCGCCTTGCCGCGCGATCGGGGGCGGTATGCGCCTGCAGGCGCAGCACGAGCGCATCGAAGAGCGCGTCGGCGGCGCCGGCCTGCTCGTAGCATTCGGCGGCGGCGTCGAGCATCTCGCATTGCTCGACCGGGCGGGCGGCGCGCTCGTCGCGGTGAGCCGCATCGACGAAGCGGTCGCCGGCGCGGCGCCATTCGCCGCAGGCGCGCCAGTGACTCGCGGTCGGCCCCGGGTCGCCGCCGTGCGACTCCAGATACTCGGCGACGAAGCGGTGCATGAAATCGGCGATCGAGCGCGGAATCGACTGCAGCACGGCCTGCGCGACCAGGTCGTGCACGAACCGGCGACCGTAGAGGACCTGTCGGACCTCGAGCTCGCGCAAAGGCTCGGTCAACTCGAGCGGCCGCTGCGCCAGCGCCGCGGCGGCGAGCGGCACGCTGTAGCTGGCACCGGCAATGGCGGCGAGCTGGGCGATGTGCCGGGCCGGCGCCGACAGCAATTCGATGCGGCGACCGATCACCGCCTCGATGCCGGGCGGCAACGGCAGCTCGCCGGCCAGCGCAGCGGTGCTGCCGAGCGACAGCAGCAGCTTGAGCGACTCGAGCAGGTAGGCCGGGTTGCCGCCGATCCGGCGCACCAGTCGGTCGCCGAGTTCACCGGCGTCGAGGTCGGCGATGCCGAGGCTGTCGAGTAGCTCGACGGCCTGTGCTGCGACCAGCGGCTCGAGCGTGACGACGAAGCCGCGCCGCCTCGACGTGAGGCGCTCGAGCAAGGCCGCACCGGCCCCGGTGAGCTCGTCGGCGCGACTGCCGAACGCGAACCGCGGCGGGGTCGCGGCGCTGCCTTCGACGTCGCCGGGCGGGTCGAGCAGAGTCGCGAGTGTCTCGATGCTGGCGCGGTCGGCGAGGTGGAGGTCGTCGAACACGAACACCGCGCAGCCGCGCGTGGCGCAGCCGAGCAGGACTTCGCGGAGCGCCTCGATCGCGAGCGCCTGCTCGTGCGGTGTGCGCAGCGGCAGGCGCGCCGCACTGTCGATGGGCGCGGCAGGGGTCGGCGATGGCAGCGTCAGCGCCGGCAGCAGCCGCGGCAGCCAGGTGCGTGCGGCCTCGTTCAGCTGCGGTTCGAAGCGGTCGAGCGCGGCCTGGGTCAGCCGGGTCAGTGAAGCGAACGGCAGCAGCGCGTCGCCGGCGCGGGCGCTGGCCACGGCCGACGCGCCGATCGCCGCCGCCAGCTCGGCGAGCAGGCGGCTCTTGCCGATGCCGCCTTCGCCGAGGACGCCGACGCTGCGGCCACTGAGCCAGGCGCCCTGCAGAGCGGCGAGCGGTACGGCGCGAGCCACGAGCCGTGGTGGCCGCAGCACCGAAAGCGGGATGGCGGCGACGCTCGGCGACAGCGCCTGCCCGGCCCGCGCCGCCTGCAGGATGGTTTCGCCGAGCTGGCGCGTGGCCGGCGACGGCAGTACACCGTAGATGCCGCGCAGCATGTCGCGGCAGCGGTCCCAGACCGCGATCGCGGCAGCAGCGTCGCCGCGCATGTAATGCACTTCCATGAGCAGTCGATACGACTCCTCTGACTCGCGGTCGAGCGCCAGCAGCTCGTCGGCGAGGTCGCGGGCGGCGTCGAGCCGGCCAGCCTGGGCGTCGGCCCGGACCCGACCGACGAGGTCGCGGCGTTGCTCGCCCTGCAACGCCTCGCGCTGCTGCTCGAGCCAGGCGGAGAAGTCGTCGCAGTCGGCATAGTCGCTGCCCGCCAGCAGCGACTCGGCGGCGCTGTGCGGGGGCTCGAACGACAGGCCCGGCGCCAGCGCCAGCGCGCCCTCCGGCTCGACCACCAGCGGCCCGCAGGTGGCCCGCAGACGCGCCAGTCGCTGGCGCAGGTTGGCGCGGGCGCCGGCTGCGTCGGCCGCGGGCCAGAGCAGGGCGGCGATGCGCGCCCGCGACGTCGGCCCCTGCCGGTGCAGGTAGGCCATGATGCCGGCGAGCTTGCGTTCGAGGGCGACGGATTCGCCGCCGGCACCGACCACCTTGGCGCTGCCGTGAAGGTGCAGCCGCAAGGGCGGCGAGAGGGGCAACGGCATCGGGTCGGCAGCGCTCGGGAAGGCGGAAAGAAGGCGCGAGCATGCAGCGACCGCCGGGGCCGCACAAGGCCATCCGTCGCCGACGCCGAACGACGGATCACGTGCCGATCACGCCCCGATCACGGTTGTCTTTCTAGTCTCTGCCCCGGATCGCATTCCGCGCCCCTCGAAAACCACGGAGCCACCTCATGCAACAACCCGTCCGCCACGCTGTCGCCACTGCCGCCGCCACCCTGTGCCTAGCCTTGCTCGCCGCCTGCGGCGGCGGCAGCTCCGACGACACGACCACCACCACCACACCCACCAGCAACGCATCGGTGCCGCCCGGGATCTACGTGACCAATATCAACAACACGATCGTCTCGTTCGCGCTCGCAGCGAACGGCAATGCGGCACCGCAGCGCAGCATCGCCGGTTCTGCCACCGGGCTGTCGCTGCCGATCGGCATCGGCGCCGACAAGCAGGGCAATCTCTACGTCGCCAATCGCACCGGTTCCAGCGTGACCGTGTACCCCGGCACGTCGACAGGCAACGTCGCGCCGACGCGGACGCTTGCGGCCACCGGCATGGGTTCGCCCGGAGGCCTCGCGATCGGGCCCACCGACGAGGTCTACGTCTCCACTTGCCCGGGCTGTGGCCAGTCGGCCGGCGGCGCGACGGGTGTCTTCCACTTCGCCAACGGCTCCTCGGTCAGCGACTTCTCGCTCGCCGGTGCGAACACCGGCATGACGGTGCCGGGCAGCATCGCTCTCGACAGCAATCGCAACCTCTACGTCGCCAATTCATTCGGCGGCAACATCGGCGTGTTCGCGCCGGGCGCCAGCGGCAACAGCCTGCCGATCCGTTCGTTCACGCTCGCG
This sequence comes from Rhizobacter sp., assembly GCA_043758495.1. Taxonomy (GTDB): domain Bacteria; phylum Pseudomonadota; class Gammaproteobacteria; order Burkholderiales; family Burkholderiaceae_C; genus Schlegelella_A. The sequence goes on along the minus strand of JAYVNL010000298.1, from coordinate 3,116 downwards.
GCCGGCGGCAACCTGCAGTCGATCAGCGTCGGCGCGAACTCCGGCAACAACGCGATCGCGCTCAGCATTCCCGGCCGCGGCATCGACCTGTTCACCCTCTCCGCCAGCGGCGGCGCGCTCACTGCCGCGGCGACGCTGGCCCCTTCGCCGACATTGCCGCTGGCCTATCCGGGGGGCATCTACTTCGACAACTCGGTGACGCCACCGGTCGTGTACATCAACGACTTCAGCGCCAACGCTGTCTATGTGGTCCAGACCGCCGGCACCGCGCCCAACCTCACGGTCGGCAGCGTGCGCATCATCTCCGGCGCGGCGACGGGCTTGTCGTCGCCGCTCGGCATCACCGTCGTGCACTGAAGCGCGTCGTGGCCGGCTTTTTCCTTCCGCCCGGCGCCGAGGGTGCCGAGGCGAGCGGCAAGATGGTCCTGCTCTACGAGCCGTCGGGCCTGCTCGGCGGCACCTTCACCTGCTCGCGCTGCGGCGCCGCGGCACCGCAGCCCGACCTGCTCGATCACCTTGCCGACTGCGGCTACGTGTTCGGGCCGGTGCCGGCGACTGCGGCTAGTCGAGGGCCGGGTCGGCCACCATGACGGCACGGGCGGCAGCGCTTTCGAGGCTCGCGTCGCTGCCGTCCCAGTCGAGCCGCAGCGCCGGCGCGGCGAGGCCGGTGAAGTTGCGGCGCATCGACTGCAGGTAGATCGGGTCGTAGTGATCGGCGAGGAGGGCGCGCACGACCTCGGCACTGCGGCCGGCACGAACGGCGGCCTGCCAGTCGTTCACCGTGTCGTGGCCTCGTTGCGTGCGCAAGGCGTCGAGGCGTTCGCAGAAGGTTCCGGGGGCGGCGACGAAGTGGTCGTAGTCGGCGATCAGCAGGGCGACGCGTGCTTCGATCGGCAGCTCGAGCCAGAGGCAGGGCGATGCGCGCATCCGCTCGATGAGCCGCTCCGGCACGCGCAGGTCGCCGACCTTCTTGCTCTCGCTCTCGACGAAGACCGGCCGCGCCGGATCGAGCTTGCGCAACGTGTCCCAGAGGCGCGAGTCGAACTGCTTTTGCGATGGCTGAGTCGTGCCTGGAACGAGGCCGAGTACCGAGCCGCGGTGGTTGGCGAGCGCCTCGAGGTCGAGCACCTGCGCGCCCTGTGCCGCCAGGGCGCCGAGCAGTCGGCTCTTGCCGGAGCCGGTCGGGCCGCAGATCACGCGCAGTTCGAAGCGGTCGGGCAATGCGTCGAGAGCTTCGACGACGGCACGGCGATAGGAGCGGTAGCCGCCGCCGAGCAAGTTGACGCGAAAGCCGATCTGGTCGAGCACGGCAGCGAGCGCGCCACTGCGCTGGCCGCCGCGCCAGCAGTAGACCAGCGGCGACCAGTCTCGCGGCGCATCGACGAGTTCCCGCTCGATGTGGGCGGCGATGTTGCGCGCGACCATCGCGGCGCCGCGCTTTCGCGCCGAGAACGGCGACGCCTGCTTGTATTCGGTGCCGACCTCTGCGCGCTCGGCATCGTTCAGCGACGGCCAGTTGACGGCGCCCGGGACGCGGTCGAGTGCGTATTCGCTTTCGGAGCGCGCGTCGATGACGGCGCTGAAGGTGTCCAGGCGGGTCAGCGCGTCGTCGGCCGCGATGGCGACGAGGGTCATGCCGAGATGGCGTCGAGCATCTCGGTCTCGATCTGCAATTGCATCCTGTTCTGCTGCAGCGCCGGTCCGTCGATGAGGAAGGTGTCTTCGACGCGCTCGCCGAGCGTCGTGATCTTGGCGAGCTGCAGGTTGATGTTGTGCTGCGCGAGCACCCTGGAGATGGCGTAGAGCAGCCCCGAGCGGTCGCTCGCCGAGACGCCGAGCAGCCAGCGCTGGGCCCGCTCGTCGGGCCGCAGCGTGACCCGCGGCGTCACCGGGAACGAGCGCACGCGCCGCGAGAGGCGGCCGCGGCTCGGTTCCGGCAACGGCCCGGTCGCCGCGAGCGCCAGCGTCAGCTGCGTCTCGACGTAGGCGATGAGATCGCGGTACTGGGTCTGGTGCTGCACATCGAGGTGCGGGTTGATGACCTGGAATGTGTCGAGCGCGTAGCCGGTCGCGGTGGTGTGGACCTTGGCGTCGAGGATGTTGAAGTGGGCACTGTCGAAATAGCCGCAGGTGCGCGCGAACAGGTCCTGGCGGTCGGCGGCGTAGACCAGCACCTGCAGGCCTTCGCCGAGTGGGCTCAGGCGGGCCTTGACGACCGGCACCGGAGCATCGACGAGGTCGACGAGCGAGCGCGTGTGCCAGGCGATCTCGTTGGCGTCGTGGCGAGCGAAGTAGCTGAGCTCGAGCGTGCGCCAGAGCGGCACCTCGACAGTCCCCGGCAGCGAGGCGAGGTTGAGCAGCAGCCGCGCTTCGAGCTTGGTCGCCTCGATCTCGGCGTCGAGGTTCGGGCGCGCGCCGCCGAGCGCTCGCAGGGCGACCCGGTAGAGATCCTCGAGGAGCTTGCCCTTCCACGCGTTCCAGACGCGTGGGCTGGTGCCGCGGATGTCGGCGACCGTGAGCAGGTAGAGCGCCGTCAGCCGCCGCTCGTTGCCGATGAGGCCGGCGAACTCGGCCACCACGTCGGGGTCGGAGAGGTCTTCCTTCTGCGCGATGCGCGACATCGTCAGGTGCTGGGTGACGAGGAACTCGATCAGCTCGGCATCTTCGCGGTCGACACCGTGGTCGCGGCAGAATCGGCGCGCCTCCAGCTTGCCGAGCTCGGAGTGATCGCCGCCGCGGCCCTTGGCGACGTCGTGAAACAGCGCGGCGACGTAGAGCACCCAGGGCCGGTCGAATGTCGACGCGAGCTGCGAGCAGAACGGGTATTCGTGGGTGTGCTCGGGGATGAAGAAGCGGCGCACGTTTCGGAGCACCATCAGGATGTGCTGGTCGACCGTGTACACATGGAACAGGTCGTGCTGCATCTGACCGACGATGCGGCGGAAGACCCATAGATAGCGGCCGAGCACGCTGGTCTCGTTCATGAGCCGAAAGGCATGTGTCTGGCCGCTGCTCTCCTTCAGGATCTTCATGAAGGTCGCATGGTTGACGGGGTCGCGGCGAAACTTCGCGTCCATCAAAGTGCGGGCGTTGTAGAGCGCGCGCAGCGTTCGTGC
>JAYVNL010000297.1:0-10056 GCA_043758495.1 Rhizobacter sp. | reverse complement strand
GTGGAGCAGGGGCGACGCTCGCCAGTCGACATCGTGCGCCACGTCGTCGATGTAGTGGTCGTGGTAGTAGCGGATGGTCTCGTGCGTGAGCAGGTAGCCCTGGCCGCTGCTCGTGTGCGATGGGTGGCCGGCGCGCATGTCGGTCGCGGGATAGATGAGCAACTGCCAGGCGATCGGCAGGTCGCCCTCGTCGCGGGCCAGAATCGCGACGACGGCGGCGAGGTTGCCGCCGGCACTGTCGCCGCCGACAGCCAGCCGGCCGGCGTCGAGGCCGAGCCTGTCGGCGTTGGCGCGGACCCAGCGCGCGGCCGCCATGCAATCGTGCACGGCCGCCGGGAAGCGGTGTTCCGGGCCCATGCGGTAGTCGACCGAGACCACAGCGCAGTGCGAGGCGTTGGCGAGCTGGCGGCAGAGCACGTCGTGGGTATCGAGGTCGCCGATGGTCCAGCCGCCGCCGTGGAAGTAGACGAGCACCGGCACCGGCTCGCGCAGTCCGGCATCGCGCGGCGCCGGCTTGTAGAGACGCAGCGGGATCGGGCCGGCGGGCCCCTCGGCGGCGAGTTCGCGGATCTCGTGCACGTCGGGCGCGGGTGGCTGGGTGAGGGCGCGGCGATCGCGATAGACGCTCCGTGCCTCGATGGCTGTGAGGGTGTGCATCGGCGGCAGCTTGCGCTGCTCGATGAGGTCGAGGAGAGCCTGGGTTTGCGGATGGATCATGAGGCGAGGAATTCGATGACGGTGCCCAGACTCTAAAGCTGCCGCGAGCGCGCCAGCGGCGGGTTGCGCGCGAAGTAGCGCTGGATGCCGGTGGCCAGCGCCTCGACGAGCTGGACGCGGTATTCGGGGTCGCGCAGCCTGGCCTCCTCGCCGGGGTTCGAGATGAACGCCGACTCGACCAGGATCGAAGGGATGTCGGGCGCCTTCAGCACCGCGAAGCTGGCCTGCTCGACGCTGCCCTTGTGCAGCTTGCCGACCTTGCCGATCTGGACGAGGACCTCGCCGCCGAGCTTGAGGCTGTCCTTGATCTGCGCCGTGGTGCTCATGTCGATCATCGCGCGCAGGACCGACTCGTCCTTGGCTTGGACGTTGATGCCGCCGACCAGATCGGCGGCGTTCTCGCGGTTGGCCATCCAGCGCGCCGCCGTGCTCGAGGCGCCGCCCTGGCTCAGTGCGAACACCGAGGCGCCGCGTGCTTCCGGGTTGAGAAAGGCGTCGGCATGGATCGACACGAACAAGTCGGCCTGGACGCGCCGCGCCTTCTTGACGCGCTCGTGCAGCGGCACGAAGAAGTCAGCGTCGCGGGTCAGCATGGCGCGCATGTTGGCGTTGCCGTTGATGCGGTCGCGAAGCTGCATCGCGATGGCGAGGACGACGTCTTTCTCGCGCAGTCCGCTCGGCCCGATCGCGCCCGGGTCCTCGCCGCCGTGGCCGGGGTCGAGGGCGATGACGACGAGGCGGTCGATGCGGCTTTGCGGCGTCGAGGGCGGCAGGGCGTTCGCCGCCGGCGCCGAAGCCGGCACCGGCGCCCGCGCCAGCAGCGGTGCCGAAGCTGCAAACGGCGGCGTCCTCGCGAACGAGTCATTGCCGATGCGGCCGATGAATTCGCCGAGCGCGTCCTGCACCGCCTGCGCCGCCGCTTTCTCGGCCTCGTCCTTGTCGCGGATGAGTTCGAGCAGCGGGTCGCGCTCCTTCGTCGGATGAAGATCGAAGACGAGGCGATTCTGGTAGGCCGCGACTGGCGCCAGCATGAACACTTCGGGCGCCGTCGACTGCTTGAGGTCGATGACCAGCCGCACCGAGCGCGGCTGGCTCTGGCCGACGCGCACGCCGGCGATGAACGGATCGTCGGCGCGGACCTTGCCGACGAGCTCCCGCAGTTGCGGGCTGAGCTCGAGGCCGTCGACGTCGATGACGAGGCGGTCGGGGCCGGCAGCGAGGAAGTGTCGTTCGGTCAACGCGGCATCGGACTCGATGGTCACTCGGGTGTAGTCGGCAGCGGGCCAGACGCGCACGGCCAGGATCGCGGCGCCCTTGGCGATGGCGCCGGCGCCGAGGCCGACGACGAGCGCGCCCATGCGACGGAGGGCGTTGCGCCGCGCGCGCGAGGTCAAGGCAGCAGCTCCCTGCCGACGCGGCTGAGCGCGTCGAAACAGACGTCGCGGGAGCCGGTGCTTTCGCCGTCGCCGGCGCCAGCATCGCCATCGCGCGGCGCGATGACGATGCGAAGGTCGCACGGCGGCAGCAGCCCGGCCGCCTTCTCCGGCCACTCCACCAGCTTCAGACCGCGAGCCGCGAAGACCTCGCGAAAGCCGGCGTCTTCCCACTCCATCGGATCGTCGAAGCGATAGAAATCGAAGTGGGCGATGATGAAGCCAGCGTGTCCGGCGTCGGCCGCGTAGGACTCCATCAGCGCGTAGGTCGGGCTCTTGACGCGGCCTTCGACACCGAGCGAGAGCAGCAGATGGCGGGCAAAGGTGGTCTTGCCGGCACCCAGCGGCCCGTGCAGCTCGATGAAGGCGTTCGCGAGAGCGGCACGTGTCGCGATCGCGGCGGCATCGCGGGCGCAGGCCGCTTCATCCGGCCACAGCCGAAGCCGCGTTTCTAGAATCGCCGACACCGATGACCGCACCTCTCTCCTTCGACACCACGAACCTGCTCGCGCAACTGCGCGACTGGGGCCGCGAACTCGGATTTTCCCAGATCGCCATCGCCGGCATCGACCTCGCCGCAGCCGAGTCGCGCCTCGCCACGTGGCTCGACAACGGTTTCCATGGCGACATGGACTACATGGCGGCGCACGGAACCAAGCGGGCGCGGCCGGCCGAACTGGTGCCGGGCACGGCGAGCGTCATCACCGCGCGCCTCGACTACCTGCCGCGCGCGACCGCCCCCGGCTGGCAGCAGGTCGAATGGCAGCGCCTCGGCGAGCCGCGGCAGGCGGCGGTGTCGATGTATGCCCGTGGCCGCGACTATCACAAGGTGCTGCGGCACCGGCTGCAGCAGCTCGCCGATCGCATCGCCGCGCTGGTCGGTCCGTTCGGCCACCGCGTGTTCACCGATTCGGCGCCAGTGCTCGAGGTCGAGCTGGCAGCGCAGAGCGGCATCGGCTGGCGCGGCAAGCACACGTTGGCGCTCGATCGCGTCGGCGGCTCGATGTTCTTCCTCGGCGAGATCTACGTCGACCTCGTGCTTCAGGCGACGGCACCGGTCGAGGCGCACTGCGGCACCTGCCGCGCCTGCATCGACGTCTGCCCCACGCAGGCCATCGTCGCGCCCTACGAGCTCGACGCGCGGCGCTGCATCTCCTACCTCACGATCGAAGCCAAGGGCGCCATGCCGGTCGAGTTCCGCGCCGCGGTCGGCAATCGCGTCTACGGTTGCGACGACTGCCAGCTCGCCTGCCCCTGGAACAAGTACGCGACCGCGAGCCCGCTCGCCGACTTCGACATCCGGCCGCTGCTCGACGGCCCGAGCCTGCTCGCGCTCTGGGCCTGGAGCGAAGCCGATTTCCTGCGCACCACCGAAGGCAGCACCATCCGCCGGATCGGCCACGAGCGCTGGCAGCGCAACATCGCCGTCGCGCTTGGCAACGCCTTGCGCGAGACGCGCGACGGCGCGATTGCGACCGCGCTGCAGTCCCGTCGCGAGTCGGCAACGCCGCTGGTTCGCGAGCACATCGACTGGGCGCTCGCGCAAGGCGATTCCGGCGTTATCGCGACGCCTGCAGCACCGCCAGCCAGAGCGGGATGCTGATCATGCCGAGCAGCGTCGACACGGTGACGATGCCGGCGACGAAGCTGCCGTCGCCGCCCATGCGCGCGGCCAGCACATAGGCGCTCGAGGCCGTCGGCAGCGACGCGAACAGGACGACGATCGCGGCCTGCGGGGGCGGCAGCGAGAGCAGAACCGTGAGGCCGAGCGCGACCGCAGGCAGCACGGCATGGCGAATGGTCAGCAATGCGGCCGCGAGGCCCGGCGCGGCCTTGAGCGCACCGAAGCCGAGGCCGGCACCGACCGCCATCAGGCCGATCGGCAGCGCCGCGACGCCGATGCGCTGCAGCGTCGTCGCGACGGCATCGCCGAACTGGATGCCGGCAGCGTTGGCGACGAGGCCCGCGACCGTCGCGATGATGAGCGGGTTGCACGCGATCTCGCGCAGGTACGAGTGGCCGCCGTGGCGCGCCAGCGGCCAGACCGCGGCGACGTTGACGAGCGGCACGCTCAGGGCGACGAGCAGCGCCATCCAGGCGAGGCCTTGCGCACCGAGCAAGCGCTCCGACAAGGCCAAGGCGATGTACGAGCTGAACCGAAACGCCGTCTGCGCGCCCGAGGCGTGCAGGCGGCGGTCGACGCCGGGCCAGCGACCGACCGCCAGCGCCAGCACGATGCCGACGACCGACGAGCCGACGCCGGCAAGCACGAGGCTCGCGGCCTCTCCGGCATGCAACGGGCTCTTCACGATCGAGTTGAAGAGCAGGACCGGGAACAGCAGGTAGTAGACGAGCCGCTCAGCCGCGTTCCAGACCGGGCGGTCGAGCGCGGTGAAGCGGCAGATCAGCCAGCCCAGCAGGATCAGCAGGAAGTCCGGAAGCAGCAGCAAGGGATCGGCCACCGGCACCAGCGTGCCAGCGGCCTGGTTCTAAACTCCACGGTCATCGAATTCCAATGATGGAGATTTTTCGAATGCTGCAACGTCGCACCCTCATCGCCGCTTCGATCGGCGCCTCGCTCGCCGCGCTTGCGGGCTCGGCACCGGCGCAGTCCGTCTATCCGACGAAGCCGGTTCGCCTGGTCGTGCCGTTCGCGCCGGGCGGCACCACCGACATCGTCGCTCGCGTCGTCTCCGAGAAGATTAGCGTCGCGTTGGGCCAGACGATGATCGTCGAGAACAAGGCCGGCGGCGGCGGTTCAATCGGCGCCACCGAGATCGCGCGCGCCGTACCCGACGGCTACTCGCTCGGCATGGCCACGGTGTCGACGACAGCGGCCAACCCGGCCATCAATCCGAAGATCGCCTACAACCCGCTGACCGACTTCACGCCGATCATCAACGTCGCGGCCACGCCGAACGTGATCGCCGTGCATCCGAGCTTTCCGGCCCGCGACTACAAGGGCTTCCTCGCCGAGCTGAAGAAGAACCCCGGCAAGTATTCGTACGCGAGTTCGGGCACCGGCGGCATCGGCCACCTGCAGATGGAGCTCTTCAAGAACCTCTCCGGCACTTTCGTGACCCACATCCCGTACCGCGGCGCCGGGCCGGCGCTCAACGACACCGTCGCCGGCCAGGTGCCCATGATCTTCGACAACCTGCCTTCCGCCTTGCCCTTCATCCAGCAGGGCCGGCTGATCGCGATCGTGGTCGCGGCGCCGCAGCGGCTGGCCGTGCTGCCGAACATCCCGACCTTCAAGGAAGTCGGCCTCGAGCCCGTCAACCGCCCGGCCTACTACGGCATCTACGGGCCGAAGGGTTTGCCGAGAGAGGTCGTCGACAAGGTCAACGCCGCAGTGAAGAAAACGCTCGACGATCCGGCGGTGAAGAAGCGAATCGATGAGACCGGCTCGCTCATCGTCGCCAACACGCCCGAGCAGTTCGCGGCCCAGATCGCAGCCGAGTTCGAGGTCTACAAGAAGGTCGTGGCGGCACAGAAGCTCACGCTCGAGTAAGGCAAATGGACGCAGCGCGCGACGAGGCGATCGACGCCTTCATCGACGCGCTCTGGATCGAGGACGGCCTGGCCGCGAACTCGCTCGCTGCCTACCGCCGCGACCTCGCGCTGTACGCGGCATGGCGGGCCGCCACCTCGGGCCGTTCGCTGCTCGAGACGACGGAGTCGGACCTGCGCGAATACGCCGCCGCGCGTCACGCCGGCAGCACGGCGACGAGTGCGAACCGTCGCCTCACGGTGTTCCGCCGCTTCTTCCGCTGGGCCCTGCGCGAGCGGATGACGACGGCCGACCCGACCCTGCGCCTCGACGCTGCCCGTCAGCCGCTGCGCGTGCCGATCTCGCTCAGCGAAGCGCAGGTGGAAGCGCTGCTCGAGGCGCCCGACGAGGCGACGCCGCTCGGCCTGCGCGATCGCGCCATGCTCGAGTTGCTCTATGCAAGCGGCCTGCGCGTGAGCGAGCTGGTCGGATTGAAGACGGTGAACGTGAGCCTGGTGGAGGTCGCCTTGCGCGTCACCGGCAAGGGCGCCAAGGAGCGGCTGGTGCCATTCGGCGAGGAGGCGCTGGCGTGGCTGCAGCGCTACCTCGGCGAGGCGCGTGCGCTCATCCTTTCCGGTCGTGCGAGCGACGCCCTGTTCGTAACCGGCCGCGGCGGCGCGATGACGCGGCAGATGTTCTGGAAGCTCGTGAAGTCGCATGCCGCGCGTGCCGGCGTCGCCGTGCCGCTGTCGCCGCACACCCTGCGTCACGCCTTCGCGACCCACCTGCTCAATCACGGTGCCGACCTGCGCGCCGTGCAGATGCTGCTCGGCCACGCCGACATCTCGACGACCACGATCTACACCCACGTTGCCTGCGAGCGCCTGAAGGCGCTGCACGCCGCGCACCATCCGCGCGGCTGAAGGCAGCGGGCTAAACCGTTGGCTTGGCGCCCACGTTGAACATCTGGTAGGCGGGCAGCAAGATCGCGGCGACGATGCCGATTACGGCGAGCGCGAAGATCACGCCGGCGACCCAGCCGATGACGACGACGAGGGTCGAGTTCGGCGGCGGCGGTGCGCCGAACCGGTTCGGTCCCGGCGTGCCGCCCTTGAAGAGCCAGTAAAGGCCGACGAAGGGAATCAGCGTCAGCAGCGCCCACCAGCCCGAGAAGTCCATGTCGTGCGAGCGCTGGATCAGGAGCACGGAGGCGAGCACGAAGTAGACGACGAAGCTGACCGCCTGCACCAGCAACGGGTTGGAGTCGCTCATGCCCGAGGCGAGCGCGAACGCGAAGGCGAACACCGACGACAACAGCCAGACGGCAACGCCATAGGCCAGGAAGCGCAGGCGACCCATTCGACCCTTCGGCGGCCACAGGCGAACTGGCTGGACGCCGGTGGCGACATCGCCGACGACGGTGCCGGGCGGCGCATAGCGGGCAGGAGTTGTGTCATCCATCCGTATTTCCCGATCAGAACTACCACTAGCCGCCGAACGAATAGACCCAGGGCTTGAAGTCGATCGTGGTCGTGAGCACCATGCTGCCGATGGCGACGAGCTTGCTCTTGACATCAAGCTGCGCCACGCTCGCGAACAGGACCCACCCCTTCATGATCGCGTGATTCACGCCGCCCTGCAAGGCCGGACCGTATGAGTCGACGCCGACGTTCGGCGTGACCCGTTCGGGTCGGTCACGCGCGAGCCGCCCTGTCCGCAGGCGGTGCAGGTCGCGGCCAGTGCCGGCACCGCCACCGCCAGGGTCGAAATGCGCGCATGGCCAGCTTCGTCGAATCAAGAAGGAACGCGTCGTTCGTGTTTTGCCGAGGCGAATATAGGCGTTGACCACATCGCGACGATCCGGTGCAAACCCTCTCGGTGCGGCGCGAGAATCGGTCCATGGCATCGATCCCGCCCGTTGGCATCGTCGGCATCGGCAACATGGGCCTGGCCATGGCACTGCGGCTGCGCGACGCCGGCATTCCGGTCGTCGTTCGTGACGTCGACGCGAGCCGCGAAACGATGGCGCTGCAGGCCGGCGCGACCGTCGCGGCGAGTGCGGCCGACCTCGCTGGTCGATGTGCTGTTGTCATCGTCGCTGTCGTCGACGCTGGTCAGACCGAGGCCGTGCTGTTCACCGCCGATGGCGTCGCCGCGCGTTTGTCACGGGGCGGCTGCGTCGTGCTCTGCCCGACCATCGGACCCGACTGCACCGAGGCATTCTCGGGCCGGCTCGCCGCACTCGGTTTGATGTGCATCGACGCGCCGATGTCGGGTGGCCCGGCCCGCGCCCGCGACGGCAGCATGAGCCTCATGGTCGCCTGTGCCGATGCGGTGTTCGACGCGCATCGCGAGTTGCTGGCGGTGTTGGCGTCGCGGCTGTTTCGCGTCGGCACCCGGCCCGGCGACGGCGCCCGCACCAAGCTCGTCAACAACCTGCTCGCGGCCATCAACCTCGCCGGCGCTGCCGAAGCGCTCGCGCTCGCGGAGAGCGTCGGCCTTGATCCGGCCGCTACGCTCGCGGTCATCGAGCAGTCGAGCGGGCAGAGCTGGATCGGCAGCGACCGGATGCGGCGTGCACTCGCGGGCGACTTGGCGCCGCGCGCCGCCACGACGCTGCTCGCCAAAGACAGCCGGCTCGCGCTCGAGATGGCGACCGAGGCCGGCATGGCGGCGCCCCTCGGCGCCGCTGCTGCGGCACGCTTCGTGGCCGCGATCGCAGCCGGCTACGGAAGCCTCGACGACGCCTCGCTGCTCGAGCTCGGCCGAATCGCGTCGCGGCGATGACGACCGAGGCTCAGGCAGCGACGACCGCAATGCCGGCGATGCGCTGCTTCCACTCGGCCGGACCGGTCTCGTGGACCGACGTGCCTTGGGCATCGACGGCCACCGTCACCGGCATGTCCTTGACTTCGAACTCGTAGATCGCCTCCATGCCGAGGTCGGCGAAGGCGACCACGCGAGCCTTCCTGATCGCCTTCGAGACCAGATACGCCGCACCGCCCACGCCCATCAGGTAGGCACTCCTGTGCTTCCTGATCGACTCGATCGCGACCGGACCGCGCTCGGCCTTGCCGATCATCGCGAAGAGGCCGGTCTCGGCCAGCATCATCTCGGTGAACTTGTCCATTCGCGTCGCCGTCGTCGGGCCGGCGGGGCCGACGACTTCGTCGCGCACCGGATCGACCGGGCCGACGTAGTAGATGACGCGACCGGCGAAATCGACCGGTAGCTTCTCGCCCGAGAGAAGCATGTCCTGGATGCGCTTGTGGGCGGCGTCGCGGCCGGTGAGCATCTTCCCCGACAGCAGCAGCGTGTCACCGGGCTTCCAGCTTGCGACCTGTTCACGCGTCAGCGTGTCGAGATCGATCTGCTTCGATCGGTTGTAGTCCGGCTGCCACTTCACGTCGGGCCAGAGGTCCAGGCTCGGTGGCTCGAGGAAGGCCGGGCCGGAACCGTCGAGCACGAAATGGGCGTGGCGCGTGGCGGCGCAGTTCGGGATCATCGCCACCGGCTTCGACGCTGCATGCGTCGGCGCCATCGCGATCTTGACGTCGAGCACCGTCGCGAGGCCGCCGAGGCCCTGGGCGCCGATGCCGAGCGCGTTGACCTTGTCGAAGAGCTCGATGCGAAGCGCCTCGGTTTTGTCTTTCGGGCCGCGCTGCTTCAGCTCGTGCATGTCGATGTCTTCCATCAGGCTCTGCTTGGCCAGCAACATCGCCTTCTCGGCGGTACCGCCGATGCCGATGCCGAGCATGCCCGGCGGGCACCAGCCGGCGCCCATCGTTGGCACCGTCTTCAAGACCCAGTCGACCAGGCTGTCGCTCGGATTCATCATCACGAACTTCGACTTGTTCTCGCTGCCGCCGCCCTTGGCCGCGACCATCACGTCGACCGTGTTGCCCGGCACCAGGCTCATGTGAACGACGGCCGGCGTGTTGTCGCCGGTGTTCCTGCGCTCGAAGTGCGGATCGCCCACGATCGACGCTCGCAGCGGGTTGTCGGCGTCGAGGTAGCCCTTGCGAACGCCGTCGTTGACGGCGTCCTCGACGCTGCCGGGGAAGCCCTCGAAGCGAACGTCCATGCCGATCTTCAGAAACACGTTGACGATGCCGGTGTCCTGGCAGATCGGCCGCTTTCCCTCGGCGCACATCTTCGAGTTGGTGAGGATTTGTGCGATCGCATCTTTCGCCGCCGGGCCCTCCTCGAGCTCGTAGGCGCGCGCCAGATGCGCGATGTAGTCGGCCGGGTGATAGAAGCTGATGTACTGCAGCGCCGCGGCGATGCTGTCGGTGAAGTCTGCGTATCGAAAGGTCGTCATGGCGGCATGGGCGGCTGGGTTAGGCTCGGGTAATGGCGAGTTTACGGACCGGTGTCACGAGTTTCGTCCAGTCGGAGTCGGCCGGCGGCATC
>JAYVNL010000296.1:0-3267 GCA_043758495.1 Rhizobacter sp. | reverse complement strand
CATGCGTCGCGGGCCTGCCGGCGGCGCCGACGTGCCAAGGCGCGGCCAGCATGAACACCTCTGCGTCAACCCTGCCCCTCACCGGCCTCGCGCCTGGGCCTGCTGTGCGATCCTCAAAGCCCAAACAACAGAACCGCGCCCTCACAGCCAGAAAACAGCGCTTCCTGACAGCCGTTCACATCCCCCTCAGCCTGCGCCCCTCTGCCCTGTTCATCGCGCTGCATTGACGACGCAGGCGAGAGCCAGGCGACAACACGTCGAGTGGTCTGATGCCGATGCGCAGTGCTGTCCTGAGGCGGGATCGAGCGGACAGCCGACGGCAGTTGGAATCTCGCTGGTGACCGGCGAGTCGGGGTAGTACGGAGTGGTCTGTTGCACGGACCGAGCAATCTTCTCGCCTCGTAGCAGCCGGACCAGTTCGAGGGCTTCGTCCAGTCCAGACGAGATGCCGCCGCCGGTCAGTCGATTGCGATCCAGGTGGAACCGGGGATGCCCGTCAACGACCTCTACCTTGGGAACGTTCTGTCGCAGGCGCGGCAGGAATGCCCAGTGGGTGGTGACGCGGTAGCCGTCCAGCAAACCTGCCGCCGCCAGCAGCAACGCACCTTCGCAGCCCGATGCCACGTAACGGGCACTCTGGCTCTGTTGCCGCAGGAAGGCAAGCATTCTGCCCTCCGGCGCATTCATCAGGCGCTTCAGCGCGTCCGGGCGGCCGCCTGGCGTCCACAACACCTCGGCTTGCGGCGCGTCGGCGAAGCCTGTGTCGACTTTGAGGGTGACGCCGCCATTGCAGACCGCGTGCCCCGGTACCTCGGCCACCAACCGGGTTTCGAGCTCGGCCTACCGAAACATCTCGGTGGGTCCGGCAACGTCGAGCAGCTCGACGCCCTCGTACACAGGTATGACGATCATGCGGCGCAGTCCCTTTTTTCTCTTGGCCGAGCCGTCCACGTCCAAGCGTGACACCGCAGCGACGACGCTCGCAGAGGCGTTAAGACAGCTGGGTCATCGTCCCCTCGTAGGTCGAAAACGCGAGGTCGGCGTCGGTGATGTTCGTCGTGATCCGGTTGAGCTTGTAGTCCTCCAGGTGCACGACCGTGGTCTTGTCCGACTCCTGCCAGGTGACGAGGAAGAGCCCGTCCCGGACGGGCGTGACCGTGATCGCGACCGTCTCGGAGCCGCCGTGGGTGCCGTCGGCCTTGACGCCGGTATAGGTGAGCGAGGTCTCAGAGGCGAAGTAGAGTTCCACGCGAAATGCATGGAAGTCGACGAGGTAGCGGTGTCCCACCGCAGGAAAAGTCTCGGGCATCAGGCTCTCCTGGTTCGTGCGTGCGCAGTGTCCACCTTGCTCAGCGGACATCGACATGAAACTGCCGCTGGGGCGCGCCCGACGGTACCTTGGGGCCTTTGAGAACACCGTCTCGCGTTCTTACCTCGACGTCGAAGGCAGCGTTGCTCACCGTCAGCGCTGCGAAGTGATGCAGTCCCATCGCCGCCTTGACCTCGACATGGGTCTGGCAATTGGCACAGCCACCGACGTTCCAGCGACTGAGCACGGCCTCCGTGCCGATTAGATGACGCTCTCCGTCGACGACAGCAAACGCGGAGACGAGGAAGGAACCGCGGATCTGCGCGCGATTGATCCCCGCGATCCGCAGCACCTGATTGCCGGCCAGCTCGGGCGCCGCGCCTGCCGGCGGCACGGGCAATGCAGGCACCGAGCCCGGCCCGTAGGTGTATCCCATCTGACCTTCGATGTCGATGCAATCCAGGGACGTGTAGGCACGCTCCGTGCCGCCATCGATGAGGCAAAACGGATCGAGCGGAGACTCCATGGTCAGCCACGCATTCGGTGCGACGCCGGGGGTCGGTCCCTGGTTGTCCACGGAGTTGGTGCCGGGATAGCCCGGAATAATCTCTAGGTGGGTCGTGGCGCCGTGCTTCTGCTGCCACAACCAGAACACGCGATCCACGTAGCAGTGGTGAAAAAAGAAGACCGGGTCGAGACCGGCGGTGTCGTTCTCGCCCATGTCGCCGTTGGCGCCCTCGATCGGCGAGAAGTTGCTTCCGGGCAGGTCGAACCCTCCGACGGCCAGATGGATGGAGTTGTGCGGACTCTCGAGCGACACCGCGGGCAGCGCCGCGTTGTCGTTCCATTCCTGCTGCGACGTCGTGTTGGAAAAGACGGTGAAGTTCGGCGCGTCCAGACAACGGGCGTACTTGTCATGCACGTTGTTGCTGATCGGTTTGCCGTTGACTTGCACGACGGACGTGAGCCACGCGATCACGTTGCGGTTCAGCAGGCCGACATTCGTCGCGTAGTCGGGGTATTGCGCGTTGTGGATCGCCGTCGCCTTCTTGTCGGCGTCGCTGCCAACCAGCCCGGACAGTGGGTACCGGACCGTCTCGTAGCCGCGCGGCTTGCTGTAGTCGGTATCGGGGAAGGGGCTAAGGTGGTCCCTGATGTTTCGGTTGAGGACGAATGACTTCAGAGGATTGGGGATGTCGACGCCGTCGAGCTTGTAGGTCTCGTTGGTCAGCGCCCAAGGCACGCCCTGACTCATGGATTCGCTGCTCGTCTCGTCCCAGAAGGGCAAGGTGACGTTCTCGCAGCCGGGCACGCTGCGCAACGCATCCTCGATTCGCAGCAGGTACACGCGGTGCCAAGTCGGGAACAGCACGTTGCCGTGGTTGCAATAGCCGCCCCAATAAGCGGAACTGCCCCACCCCGCCCCTCTGAACGGCTCGCCGTGGTAGCCCCCGATAGTGAAAAACGAGTTCGGATCCTCCGCAGGCAGTTCCTTGACCGCCTTCCACGCACGCATCAGGTCGTCCAGCTCCTTGGTGCGACCCGCCAGATAGTCGGTTTGGATGTCTTCAAGCGCCCTGCGAACTCGAGTGGTCATGATGGAAAACGCCTCCTGGCTGAGTTGTCGTTGGTCGTACGTGAAACCCGGAATCCTCTGCAACGGTAGCACCCAGCGTCCGTTCGTTGAACCAGGTCAACGACCTGCTTGACGAGGATGACGCAATCTACCGCAGCTTCAGCATGCGCCAAAGTTTCCCATCTTTCGTCCGCAGAAACGATGACGTAAGCACAAGCGCTCCCCCAGCAATTCCGCAAGCTCAAGATTCGTGGCGCGTGCACAGCTCGCACGAGTCGTAGCCGCAGGCGGCCTGAGATCCACCAACCAACACGTTTTCGGCGGCCCGGTGACCAGGGCTGCCGGGACCGGCTGCGCCAGAGCTTCTCAGAGCCAAGGTTTG
>JAYVNL010000295.1:0-3270 GCA_043758495.1 Rhizobacter sp. | reverse complement strand
CTTCCCTATTCCCGTGCTGCGGCCCGAGACCGCTGCTTCTTCCCGAAAGATCCACCATGGCTGACGCGCCCGTGCCCGCCGACTACCGCAAGACGCTGAACCTGCCCGACACGCCGTTCCCGATGCGAGGCGACCTGCCCAGGCGCGAGCCGGGGTGGGTGAAGTCGTGGAGCGACGACGGCGTCTATCAGCGCTTGCGCGACGCCCGCCACGGCCGGCCGCGCTTCGTGTTGCACGACGGGCCGCCGTATGCGAACGGCCAGCTCCACGTCGGACACGCCGCCAACAAGATCCTGAAGGACATGATCGTCAAGGCGCGCCAGCTCGCCGGCTTCGACGCGCGCTACACGCCAGGCTGGGACTGCCACGGCCTGCCGATCGAGAACGCCATCGAGAAGACCTTCGGCCGCGGCCTGCCGCGCGCCGAGGTGCAGGCGAAGAGCCGCGCCTATGCGACCGAGCAGATCACGCAGCAGATGGCCGACTTCAAACGGGTCGGCGTGCTCGGCGACTGGGAGCATCCATACCGGACGATGGACTTCGGCAACGAGGCCGGCGAGTTGCGTGTGCTCAAGCGCGTCGTCGAGCGCGGCTTCGTCTACCGCGGCCTGAAGCCGGTGTACTGGTGCTTCGACTGCGGCTCGTCGCTGGCCGAGTTCGAGATCGAGTACGCCGATCGCAAATCGACCAGCATCGATGTCGCGTTCCTCGCCACCGATCCGGCGGCCCTGGCAGCTGCGTTCGGTCTGCGCTCGCTTGCCAAGGAAGCGTTCGCCGTCATCTGGACGACGACGCCGTGGACGATCCCGGCCAACCAGGCCCTGAACCTCAACCCGACGCTCGAGTACGCGCTCGTCGACACGCCGAAGGGGCTCCTCGTGCTCGCCGAGGCGCTGGTCGAGAAATGCCTGGCCCGCTACGGCATCGAAGGAAGCGTCGTCGCCGCCGCGGCGGGCGCGCGACTCGACGGCCTGCGCTTCCATCACCCACTCGCCGCCGTCGACGCCGGCTACGACCGCAGCGCGCCGGTCTATCTCGCCGACTACGCGACCGCCGACGACGGCACCGGCCTCGTCCATTCGTCGCCGGCCTACGGCCTCGACGACTTCAACTCGTGTCGCGCCCACGGCCTGGCGGTCGACGACATCCTCAATCCGGTCCAGGGCAACGGCGTCTACGACGCGGCCCTGCCATTGTTCGGCGGCAGCCACATCTGGAAGGCGCAGCCGGCCATCGTCGAGGCACTGCGCAGCGCCGGGCGGCTGCTCGCCAGCTCGACGCTCGAGCACAGCTACCCGCACTGCTGGCGCCACAAGACGCCGGTGATCTACCGTGCCGCCGCGCAATGGTTCGTGCGCATGGACGAAGCCGACGAATCGACCCGCGGCGTCTTCGCCACCGGCCCGGCACCGGCGACCTTGCGCGCGACCGCACTCGCCGCCATCGAGGCGACCTCGTTCTATCCCGAGAACGGCCGCGCGCGACTCCACGACATGATCGCCCACCGCCCCGACTGGTGCATCAGCCGGCAACGCAACTGGGGCGTGCCGCTGCCGTTCTTCCTGCACAAGCTCAGCGGCGAGCTGCATCCCGACACGCTGGCGCTGATCGACCGCGCCGCCGCCGTCGTCGAGGCCGGCGGCGTCGAAGCCTGGTCGAATCTGAGTGCCGAAGAACTCCTCGGAAGCAGCGGCGAGCACTCGGCGGCGAACTACGCCAAGAGCAACGACATCCTCGACGTCTGGTTCGATTCCGGCTCGACATTCGCGCATGTGCTTCGCGGCAGCCACCCGGGCACCACCGTGCCCGACGACGACGGCAGCCACCCCGAGGCCGACCTCTACCTCGAAGGCCACGACCAGCATCGCGGCTGGTTCCACTCGTCGCTGCTCATCGCCTGCGCCATCGAGGGCCATGCGCCCTACCGCGGCCTGCTCACGCACGGCTTCACCGTCGACGGCTCTGGCCGCAAGATGAGCAAGAGCCTCGGCAACTTCGTCGCCCTGCACGAAGTCACGGCCAAGCTCGGCGCCGAGGTCATCCGCCTCTGGTGCGCCTCGACCGACTACTCCGGCGACCTCGCCATCGACGACAAGATCCTGGCCCGCGTGGTCGATGCCTACCGGCGCATCCGCAACACGCTGCGCTTCCTGCTCGCCAACACCAGCGACTTCGATGCCGCCGCCGGCGCCGTGCCGCTGGCGGACATGCTCGAGATCGACCGCTGGATGCTCGCGCGCACGGCCGAGCTGCAGGCCGAGATCGTCGGCTCGCTCGACCCGGCGCGCGGCGTTTTCGAAGGCGGCCACTACGGCGTCTACGAGTTCCATCCGGTCGTCTCGAAGCTGCAGGTGTTCTGCTCCGAAGACCTCGGCGCTTTCTACCTCGACGTCCTCAAGGACCGCCTCTACACGACGGCGCCGGGCTCGCACGCGCGCCGCTCGGCGCAGACCGCGCTCTGGCACGTCGCCCACGCGATGCTGCGCTGGATGGCGCCATTCCTCAGCTTCACGGCTGAAGAAGCCTGGCAGGTGTTCGGGCCGGATGGCTCGCCGTCGATCTTCGTCGAGACCTACGTCGACACGCGCGCCTGGCACGACCTTGCCTTGCTGAAGAAGTGGGCGAGCATCGCCGCGGTTCGCGCCGAGGCCAACCGCAAGATCGAGGCGCTGCGCACCGACAGCAAGCTCGGCTCATCGCTGCAGGCCGAGATCGTCGTCAAGGCCGGACCGAAAGCGCTCGCCGAGCTGCAGTCGCTCGGCGACGACCTGAAATTCGTCCTCATCACGTCGGCGGCACGCGCTCAGTCCATGGGCGACACCGCCGATGCTGGAGAGTTCTTCGTCGAGGCGAGCGTGACCGCGGCGCCGAAGTGCGAGCGCTGCTGGCACTACCGCGCCGACGTCGGCCACGACCCGGCTCATCCGACGATCTGCGGCCGCTGCACGAGCAACCTCTTCGGCGGCGGCGAACTCCGCAGCGTCGCCTGACGATGGCATCGCGTAGAGGCACATCGCTGTGGCCGTGGCTGGGCATCGCCGCGGCAATTATCCTGATCGACCAGATCACGAAGACCGTCATTGCCGGCACGATGCAGCTCGGCGACGCGCGGCGCGTCACGCCGTTCTTCGACATCGTGCGCGCCCACAACCGCGGCGCCGCGTTCTCGTTCCTGAGCGACGCCGGCGGCTGGCAGCGCTGGTTCTTCATCGGCCTCGGCGCCGTCGCAGCCGCCTTCATCGTCTGGATGCTGAAGCGCCACGGCGGCCA
>JAYVNL010000294.1:0-10121 GCA_043758495.1 Rhizobacter sp. | reverse complement strand
CGGTCCGATCGCGGCCGCGGCACCGAGCGCTGCGGCCCCTGTGGCCGGCGAGAAGGTGACCATCAGCACCGATCTCGTCAGCGCCGTGCTCGACAGCGTCGGCGGCACGCTGGCGCGCGTCGAGTTGCTGAAGCAGGTCGACCCCTTCGATCACAGCAAGAACGTCGTTCTCCTCGACCGATCGAAGGACCGCCTCTACCTCGCCGAGACCGGCCTGGTGCCGCCAGCCGGCGGCGCCGGTCTGCCGAATCACCACACTGCGATGCGCCTGGTGCCCGGCGAACGCACGCTCGCGCCGGGCCAGAACGAACTCAAGGTGCAGTTCGAGAGCGACGCGGTCGGCGGCGTCAAGCTGGTCAAGACCTACACCTTCCATCGTGGCGACTACGTCATCGACGTCCAGCACCAGGTCGTCAACGAAACCGGGGCGGCGATCAGCCCGCGCCTATATCTGCAGCTCGTGCGCGACGGCAACTCGCCGGCCGGCGAGTCGAGCTTCTATTTCACGTTCACGGGGCCGGCGGTCTACACCGACACCGCGCACTACAAGAAGATCGACTTCAAGTCGATAGAAAAGCGCAAGGAAGGCGAGAAGCCCGACCACGCCACCACAGGCACGACCGGCTGGGTGGCGATGGTCCAGCACTACTTTGCCTCGGCATGGTTGCTCGACAAGCCCGGTGCGCCGGCACCGGCGCGCGAGTTCTACACCGGCAAGGTCGACGCCAACACTTACTCCGTCGGCGAGATCGTGCCGCTCGGCAGCATCGCTCCTGGCGCCACGAAGACGCTCGACGCCCGCCTCTTCATCGGCCCACAGGAGGAGACCAGGCTCGAAGCGCTGGCGCCCGGCCTCGAGCTGGTGAAGGACTACGGCTGGTTCACCATTCTCTCGAAGCCGCTCTTCTGGCTGCTCACTCAGCTGCACAAGCTGATCGGCAACTGGGGCTGGGCGATCGTGGGCCTCGTGGTGCTGCTGAAGATCGCCTTCTATTGGCTCAACGCCAAGGCCTACGGTTCGATGGCAAAGATGAAGGCCATCAATCCGAAGATCATGGAGATGCGCGAGCGGTTGAAGGACAAACCGCAGCAGATGCAGCAGGAGATGATGCGCATCTACCGCGAAGAGAAGGTCAATCCGCTCGGCGGCTGCCTGCCGATCTTCGTGCAGATGCCGTTCTTCATCGCCTTGTATTGGGTGCTGCTGTCGAGCGTGGAGATGAGAAACGCGCCGTGGATCGGCTGGATCACCGACCTCTCGGCGAAGGATCCCTTTTTCATCCTGCCCATCCTGATGACGTTGACCAGCCTGCTCCAGACTTGGCTCAACCCGACGCCGCCGGACCCGGTGCAGGCCAAGATGATGTGGATCATGCCGCTCATCTTCTCGGTGATGTTCTTCGTGTTCCCGGCCGGCCTGGTGCTGTACTGGCTCACCAACAACATCCTGTCGATCGCGCAGCAGTACGTGATCAACAAGCGGCTCGGCGTCATCGGCAAGTAACGGGGGGCATGTGCAGGGCGAAGACCCGATCGTCGCCATCGCGACGGCGGGCGGGCGCGGCGCGGTCGGCATCGTGCGCCTCTCCGGGACGGGGCTGAGGGTCTTGGCAGAGGCGCTTTGCGGCCAGTTTCTGCAGGCGCGCCGTGCCACCTACCTGCCATTCCTCGATGCGACCGGCACAGCGATCGACCGCGGCCTCGCGATCTTCTTCCCGGCGCCGAACTCCTACACCGGAGAGGATGTTCTGGAGCTCCAAGCGCACGGCGGCCCGGTCGTTCTGCAGCTGCTGCTGGCACGCTGCCTCGAAGCGGCGCGGACGGTGCTGCCGCGGCTACGCATCGCCCGCCCCGGTGAATTCACCGAGCGCGCCTTTCTCAACGACAAGCTCGACCTCGCCCAGGCCGAAGCCGTCGCCGACCTCATCGACGCCAGCACCGAAGCGGCGGCGCGTTCGGCAGCGCGCTCGCTCGACGGCGCTTTCTCGCGCGAGGTCGGCGCGCTGGCGGCCGAGCTCGTCGAGCTGCGCCTGCTCGTCGAGGCGACGCTCGATTTCCCCGACGAGGAAATCGATTTCCTCGAAGCCGCCGACGCCCGCGGTCGTCTGGCCCGAACCGCCGCCGCCGTCGACGCCGTGCTGGCGCGGGCGCGGCAAGGCGCGCTGTTGCGCGACGGCATCCGTGTCGTCCTCGCCGGTCAGCCGAATGTGGGAAAGAGCTCGCTGCTCAACGCGCTCGCCGGCGCCGAGCTCGCGATCGTCACGGCGACGCCGGGGACCACGCGCGACAAGGTCGGCCAGACGATCCAGATCGAAGGTGTGCCGGTGCACATGGTCGATACCGCCGGCCTGCGCGACGCCGCCGAAGAGGTCGAGCGCATCGGCGTCGAGCGCAGCTGGGCCGAGATCGACAACGCCGACGCAATCGTCTTCCTGCACGACCTGAGCCGCGAAGGCGATGCTGCTTACGACACGGCCGAGCGCGCAATCGCGTCGCGGCTGCCGACTCGACTGGCGGCTGACGGACGCTTGCTGCACGTCCACAACAAAGTCGATGCGGTCTCCGGCGCCGCGGCCGCGCAGGTCGACGGCCTCGCGATCTCGGCTGTCACTGGCCTGGGCCTCGACGCGCTGCGCCGCCGCCTGCTCGAGGTCGCAGGGTGGCAGGCCGCGCAGGAAGGCTTGTTCATCGCCCGCGCCCGCCACGTCGAGGCGCTGCAACGCACCCGCACCCACCTGGCCGAAGCCGCCACCCACGCCGAGTCCGGCAACGCCCGCCTCGAACTCTTCGCCGAGGAACTGCGCCTCGGCCACGATGCGCTCGCCGCGATCACCGGCGCATTTTCGTCCGACGATCTGCTCGGCGCCATCTTCGCGCGCTTCTGCATCGGCAAGTGACGACGGCGCCGCGCGATCGTCACCTTGAGCGCAGCGAAGGATCCGTTCGCGCTGAGCCGGGATCCTTCGCTTCGCTCAGGATGACAGTGACGCGGCCGTCCTTCACGAGCACCACCTTCTGCGCCCCGGAGATTGTTTCCGGTCGATGCGCGATGACGAGCCGTGTCAGCTGCATCTGCGCCAGCGCGTTCGTCACAGCGCGCTCGTTGCCGATGTCGAGGTGGCTGGTCGCCTCGTCGAGCGCCAGTACCTTCGGCTGCTTGTAGAGCGCGCGCGCCAGCAGCAGCCGCTGCCTTTGGCCGCCCGAGAGGCCCGAGCCGAGGTCGCCGACGAGCGTCTGATAGCCCATCGGCATGCGCACGATGTCGTCGTGGACCTGCGCAGTGCGGGCGCAGGCGGCAGCGCGCTCGAAATCGGGATGCGAGTCGAAGAAGGTGATGTTGTCGGCGAGGCTGCCGGTGAGGAGCACGTCTTCCTGCATCACGGTGCCGAGCTGGCGGCGCACGTTGGCGATGCCGAGCTGGCGGACGGGGATGCCGCCGTACAGCACCTCTCCTTCGTTCGGCGGCAGGAGGCCGAGCAAGATCTTCAGCAGCGTCGTCTTGCCGCAGCCCGACGCGCCCGTCACCGCCACGCTCTCGCCAACAGCGAGCATGAAGTTCGCGTTGCGCAGGATCCAGGGCTCGCCTTCGCTGTAGCGAAAGCTCACGTCGCGCAGCTCCAGGCTCGGCGGCAGGTGGCCGAGGTCGTGGGCCGGCACATGGGCATCGAGGCCGCCGACCTGCGGATGGTCGCGCTCGACCGGCGTGAGGGCGATGTCGGCGAGGCGCTCGGCATGCAGGCTCAGCATGCGCAGGTCGACGCCGTAGTTGATGAGCGCCGTGACGCGGCCCGTGAACTGCATCTTGTAGGCGATGAACGCGAGCAGCATGCCGATCGTGAAGGCGCTGCTCTGCCCGACCTGGCCGTTCATCACCAGGCGGGCGCCGAGCCCGAACACGAGCAGGTTCTCGAGGCCGAAGATGAAGGTGTTGGCGGTCGTGAAGGCGATGTTCATCTTCGCGGTGCGGACATCGCGGTTCTGCACATCGACGAGCAGGTTCTGCCAGCGCGCGCGGCGGTCTTCCTCGCGGCCGAACAGCTTGAGCGGCGTCATCGCCCGCAGCGTCTCGAGGAAGTGGGTGTTTTCCTTGGCGGCGACGACGAGGCGCTCGGCAGCGGCGTTGCGAAACGGTCGGTACGAGAGCCCGCGCAGCAGGGCGTACACCGCCACGGCGACCAGCGTCACCAGCGCGAGTTGCGGCGCGTAGATCAGCATCATCACCAGGGCGGCGACGGCCATGATGCCGTCGATCACCGCTTCGATCACGGCCGTCGTCAGCGTCTTCTGGATGGCGTCGACGGAGCCGAAGCGCGACACCACGTCGCCCAGGTGGCGGCGCTCGAAGAAGTCGACCGGCAGCCGCACCAGGTGCGCGAACATGTTGCCGGCCCACTGCAGCTTCAGCGTCATGCCGAGCACCATCACCATCCAGCTGCGGGCCAGACCGACCGCGCTCTGCGTCAACAGCAGCAGCGCGAAGCCGAGCACGAGCACGGTGAGGAGGTCGCGGTCGCCCGAGGTCAGCACCTCGTCGATCACGACCTGGTTGAAGAGCGGTGCAGCGAGCGCGAACAACTCGAGCACGGCGGCAACGACGAAGATCTGTGCCAGCGAGCGCCGGAGGCCGCGCACCTTGCCCGTGAGCTGGCCGAGCTGGAGGCGCGGGCTTGCCTGGCGCGGCTGGAAGTCGGCGTTCGGCGCCAGCTCGAGGGCGACGCCGGTGAAGTGGCGCGATACCTCGGCGAGCGTGAGCCGGCGCTCGCCGACAGCCGGGTCGTAGACGACGACGCGCCGCGGGCTCGCGCTCTTCAGCACGACGAAGTGATTGAGGTCCCAGTGCAGGATGCACGGCGGGGCCAGCTGCTCGAGATGGCCGAGCTCGAGGCGCAGCGGTCGCGAATTGAAGCCGAGCACGGCCGCCTGCGCCACGACCTGCTGCAGCGTCGCGCCTTTGAGCGAGCTGGGGAAGCGCCGCCGCAAGTCGGCGAGGTCGATGCGCTGACCGTGCGCCGCGGCGATCATCGCCAGGCAGGCGAGCGCGCACTCGGTGGCCTCGGACTGGAGGACCGGCCGCATCGTCATTGCGCCGTGCTCGCCACCGACCGCGCCAGGCCCGACGCCGCCAGCACCGGCTCGAGCATCCATTCCCAGACGCGGCGGCGCTCCTGGATCACGTCGGCCTCGAGCGTCATGCCGGCCTTGAGCGGCTGCGCCTCGCCATAGGTGCGGATGGCCTGCGCCTCGAGGGCGACGGTGACGCGGTACATCGGCTCATTGCTCTGCGCCGCGGCCATCAGCGCCTGGCCCTGGCCGGCCGGCAGGTCCTGGCTGCTGATCGGCGTGCGGCTCACCGAGGCGATGCGGCCCTGCGCCATGCCGAACTTCTGGTACGGGTAGGCGGCGTAACGCACCCACACGACCTGGCCGCTGCGCACGAAGCCGGCGGTGCGGCTGGGCGCGAACAGCTGCGCTTCGAGCGGGCTCGGCGAGCCGTCTTTCGCATTCGGGATCAGCGACGCCAGCGTCTGCCCCGGTTGCACGGTCTGGCCGCGATGGATGGTGAGCACGGTGACGATGCCCGCCTGCGGCGCCGTCACCACGATCTCGCGTCGCGAGTTGTTCTCGGTACCTTCCTGGCTCAGGCTGGCGAGGCTGCGATCGAGCTGCGCGAACTGCGTCTGCAGGGCACTGACGTGGGCCTGCTGCTCGGCGCGCAAGGCCTGCGCATCGCGGCGCACGGCAGTGAGGCTGCGCAGGGCGCCGTTCTCGCGCGTCGTCAGCTCGAGCAGCTCGTCCTGCTTCTGCTGAGCCTGGATCTCGGCGACATAGCCGCTCTTCGCGAGCTCGTTGTAGCGCTCGACGGTTTTCTTCGACAGCTCGAGCCGGCGGTGGATGCCGTCGAGCTCGCCCTCGGCCTGGCGGCCTTCGGACTCGAGGCTGCGCAGGCGATCGGCAGTGGCCTGCTGGCGCTGCCGCGACTGCACCTCGGCAAGTCCGCGCTCGGTCTGCAGCGTCGCTCGCCGTTGTTCCATGCTCCGGGCAATGAGGGCTGCGGCATCGCCCTGCGAGGTGGAGCGGTCGGTGCCGACCACCATCACAGTCTGGCCGGCGGTGACGGCGTCGCCCTCCTTGATGCGCACGTCGACGACGGTGCCGGCCTGCGCCGCCGACAGGTCGAGCGTGCCTTCGACCGGCATCAGCACGCCGGCGAGCCGGGCCTTCCTCGTGACCTCGCCCCAGAGTGCGTACGAGACGAGGGCTGCAGCGAGCAGGGTCGCCACCGTGGTCACCAGCGCGAAGCTCGGGTTGCGGCCGATGCGGATCGTGCCGAGCGACTGGCTGCGCTGCGCCTCGAGCACCTCGTCGCGAAAGAGACCTGCCATGGATCGCCTCGACGCCCCGCCCGGGCCAGCCTTCCGGCCGCGAGATTACACCGGCCGAAGGAAGAAAGGAGACATTCGCCACGTCTGCGGCGGCTGTGCGGTGCAGGTGGCGCCGGATAATCGGGAGTATTCAAAGCTGCCCTGCGGTTTCGTGCTGGCGGCGACCACGCAGGGGACAGGATGGAAATCGACGATCTGGTCAAGGCGATCACCACGCTCAATGCCGACGATGCGTTCCGTGCCCGCCTGAGCCTCGACAACTGGCGCACCATCGCGCCCTACCTGGCCCGCTACGACATCCGCGCCGGCGACCTTCTCATCAAGCAGGGCGACGCCGATCGCTCGATGTACTTCCTCGGCCAGGGCAGCATGCAGATCTTCATGACCGGCGGCCCGCCCGGCAGCAACAAGGTCGCGATCCTGCGCGCCGGCGCCGTCGTCGGCGAACCGGGCCTGTTTGGCGACACGCCGCGGATGGCCAACGTCGAGGCGATGACGCCGTGCGTCGTCTGGGCCCTGCGCGGCCCGCGCATGGAAGAGCTCGCGCAGCGCTCGCCATCGCTCGCGCTCGAGCTGCTGCGCGCCGCCGGCGCCGTGATGGCCACGCGCATGCGCGCGACGCTCTCGAAGCAGGCGCCGTTGACCTGACGGGGGTCACGGCGCGGGACCGCGCGGCGTCAACAACCGACTCTCGGCGAGCGCCAGTGGCTCGGGCAGGCCCGACAGCACCAGCGTGTCGCCAGCGCCCAGCACGAGCGCGTCGTCGGGTTGAAGCACGGCGCCGCTGGCGCGTCGCAGCGACACGACCGTGATGCCGAGCTTCGGCAACGCCATGCGCGCGAGCGCGACGCCGGCACCCGGGCTCGACCCCGGCAGCGTGACGCTGAGCAGCCGGGCGTGATCCTGTTCGAGTACGGTGTCGTCGTCGGCGCCGTGGAAATAGCCGCGCAAGAGCCCGTAACGCGCGTCGCGCTGCTGCTGGACGACACGCAGCACCCGCCGCATCGGCACGCCGACCAGCGCCAGCGCGTGGCTGGCCAGCATCAGCGAGCCCTCGATCGCTTCCGGCACGACTTCGGTGGCACCGGCACTGCGCAGCTTTTCCATGTCGGCGTCGTCAATCGTGCGCACGACCACCGGCACGCTCGGCGTGTGCGTCTTCACGAGGTCCAGGATCTTCAGCGCCGACGGCGTGTCGTGGTAGCTGATGACGACGGCGCTGGCTCGCGCCAGGCCGGCCGCCATCAGGCTCTTCAGGCGGGCGGCGTCGCCGAAGACGACGCTCTGGCCGGCGGCCGCGGCCTGGCGCACGCGGTCGGGGTCGAGATCGAGAGCGATGTAGGCGATCTTCTCGGCCTCGAGCAGGCGCGCCAGGTTCTGGCCGCTGCGACCGAACCCGCAGATGATGACGTGCGCCTCGGCGTTGATGGCCCGCTTGGCGATCGTCGTCATCGCCACCGATTGCAGCAGCCAGTCGTTGGCCGACAGGCGCATGACGATGCGGTTGGCGTACATGAAGATGAACGGCGTGGCCAGCATCGACAGCACCATGCTGGCGAGTACCGGACTTCGCAGCGTCTCGGGAAGGAGGTGCCGCTCCGTGGCCAGGCCGAGCAGCACAAAGCCGAACTCGCCGGCTTGCGCGAGATAGAGGCCGGTGCGGATCGCGGTCCCCGGCGCAGCACCGTAGAAACGGGCCAGCGCCGTGACGAGCGCGAACTTGAAGAGCACCGGCAGAATCGTGAGGGCCGCCACCAGGGCTGAGTTTGCGAACACGGCGCCAGCGTCGAGCCGCATGCCGACGGTGATGAAGAAGAGGCCGAGGAGCACGTCGTGGAAGGGCCGGATGTCGGTCTCGACCTGGTGCTTGAACTCGGTCTCCGCGATCAGCATTCCGGCCACGAACGCGCCGAGCGCCAGCGACAGGCCGGCGAGCTCGGTGAGCCAGGCCAGGCCGAGGGTGACGAGAAGCAGGTTGAGGATGAAGAGCTCGTCGCTTTTCCTGCGCACCACCAGCGTCAGCCACCAGCGCATGGCGGCACGGCCACCGACGAAGAGCACGGCGAGCAGCACGCTCGCCTTCAGGGCGGCGATGGCGAGCGACTCGAGCAGCACCTCGGGCGTCGAGCCTAGGGCGGGAATGAGGACCAGCAGCGGCACCACGGCCAAGTCCTGGAACAGCAGCACCGCCATCACCCGGCGGCCGTGCTCGCTCTCGAGCTCGAGGCGGTCGGCCATCAGCTTGGTGACGATCGCCGTCGAGCTCATTGCCAGCGCCGAGCCAAGCGCGATCGCACTCTGCCAGCCGAGCCCCCAGACGTTGCCCGCGACCGCCAGCGCCCAGGCCAGCGCCGCGTTGCCGAGGACGGCGGCGAGCACGGTCAGCACGACCTGGCTGAGGCCGAGGCCGAAGACCAGCTTTCGCATGCTCTGCAGCTTCGGCAGGTTGAACTCGAGGCCGATCACGAACATCAGGAAGACGATGCCGAACTCGGCGAGGTGGGTCACGCCGGCCGAGTCGTTGGCCAGCCCTATCGCGTTGGGGCCGATGACGACGCCGACGGCGAGGTAGCCGAGCATCGGCGGCAGCCGCGCCAGCCGGCACACCACGACACCGGCGACGGCGGCGACGAGCAGGAGGAGCGTCAGTTCGAGCGTCGTGGCCATGGCGGGCGGAATCGGGCGGCGCGAAAGTAGCGAACCCTAGAATCGATCGATCCTAATGGACGCACTTTTCAAGCCGTTGTCGGCCGCACCTGCTTTCGACCCGGCGCGCGTCCTCGCGCTGGCGCGCGCCACGCTCGACATCGAGGCGCGGGCGCTCGATGCCTTGAAGGCCCGCCAGGGCGAGGGCTTCGTCGCTGCCGTGCGAGCGATGCTGGCGTGCCGCGGCCGCGTCGTCGTGATGGGCATGGGCAAGAGCGGACACGTCGGCCGCAAGGTGGCGGCGACGCTGGCGTCGACCGGCACGCCGGCCTTCTTCGTCCATCCCGGCGAAGCCAGCCACGGCGACCTCGGCATGGTCACGACCGGCGACGTCGTCCTCGCGATCTCAAACTCCGGCGAGAGCGACGAGCTCGGCGCCATCGTGCCGGCGATCCGCCGCCTCGGCGTCACGCTGGTGGCAATGACCGGTGGCGCCGGCAGCAGCCTGGCGCGGCTCGCCGACATCGTGCTGTCGAGCCAGGTCGACCAGGAGGCCTGCCCGCTCAACCTGGCGCCGACCGCGAGCACGACAGCGCAGATGGCGCTCGGCGACGCCCTCGCCGTCGCCCTGCTCGACGCCCGCGGCTTTCGCGAGGAGGACTTCGCGCGCTCGCATCCCGGCGGCAGCCTTGGCCGCAAGCTGCTCATGCACGTCGCCGACCTGATGAGGAGCGGCGATGCGGTGCCGCGCGTCGGAACCGAGACCGCGATGGCGACGATGCTGCACGAGATGACGAAGAAGGGCCTCGGCTTCACCGCTGTGACCGCGGCCGACGGCAGCGTCGCCGGCATCTTCACCGACGGCGACCTGCGCCGCCTGATCGAGACCGGCGCCGACCTGCGCGCCCGGCTCGCACGCGAGGTGATGCACCCGAGCCCGAAGCTGATCCGCGCCGACGCCCTCGCTGTCGACGCCGCCGGCCTGATGGAGCTGCACCGCGTCACCGGGCTGCTCGTCGTCGACGCCGAGGGCCGGCTGGCCGGTGCCATCAACTCGAACGACCTGATGCGGGCCAAGGTCATCTGATGGCC
>JAYVNL010000293.1:0-3274 GCA_043758495.1 Rhizobacter sp. | reverse complement strand
CGTTGATTCGTCATGAACCAATTCTTCGACTTCCGCGTCGCTTAACCGCGATTCGATGTCTCGAAACGCCGCTGCAGGTCGCGCGCTAAGACGGTGTTGGCGAAGCCGGCAAATCACGCGGCCTCCAGGGTCCGCCGGGCGGGCGCCGGGGCGGTCGAGGCCTCGGCTTCCTGGCGCGACGTGGGCTCGGCCGGGGCTGCGCCTTCGAGCTCCGTCATCGCGTTGGCGCGAGCCCGGCTCATCACCCGATCGCCGGGGGTCTTGTCGAGCAACAAGCGCGTGACGTCCGGTCGCGAATAGTGCCCGGCTGGGTCGGCCGCGGCTTTGGCGAGCGAGATCATGCCGAGGTCGAAATCGGCATACAGGAGGCCTTCCTGACCCTCCGGCAGCGACTTGGAGATCATCTGGCCGTCGGGCGCGTAGATCGCTGTGAAGCCGCCACCCTCCAGCAGGAGCTGGCGCTTGGTCGGATCCTGGCCGCACAGCGTCTCGATCATGTCCGCCGACACGGTCGCGCACGGCGCGAGCACGAAGCATTGGCCCTCCACAGCGTAAATGCGGCTCGCCGCGTTGTTCACCTCTGCGCCGAGCGCGTAGGCGCCGCCGCGATAGAGCGAGAACGACGGCCACGCGGCGATATGCACCTGCTCGTCCTGAGCGTACATCGCGTACTTGGAAAGCGGCTGCAGATGCTCCCAGCAGCAGAGCGCGCCGATGCGTCCGAGAGCGGTGTCGTAGACCGAAAGATCGCTGCCGTCTCCTTCGCCGAAAATCGTGCGCTCGACGTGCGTCGGCTTCAACTTGCGGCGCATCATCACCGTGCGACCATCGGCATCGATGAGCCATTGGCCCATGTAGAGACTGCCGCCGGATTTCTCGCTCAAGCCCATTGCCACCATGATTCCGTGCGCCTTCGCGGCCTGCGCCAGGCGCTCGGCCTCGGGAGACCCGTAAAGTAGCGAGTTGTCGTGGTAACGCTGGATGAACTGCATTCCCCAGGCCGGAGAGTCGAGCCAGATGAACCAGGGATAGCCGGGCAGCCAGGTCTCGGGAAAGGCGATCAGCTTGGCTCCGTTCGCGGCTGCCTCGGCAATGAGCGTCAGCGCCTTGTCGATGCCCGCTTCGAGATTGAGAAAGGCGGGTGCGGCCTGGACGGCAGCGGCGCGAAACTTGGGATGGACGACGGTCATGATCGAGGTTCCTGGGGTGCGATGGTTTGCGACGGCCGGCCAATCGTAGGAAGGAGCGTCGTGCCCGTCTTGACTGCAGGACGCGGCGCTCTTGTTCGCACGCACCGCGGCCCGCCGCCCGTGCAGGGCCGCCGGCTTGTCGAGCCTGAACCGCTGGCGTAAGCTGACGCATGCATCGAGCCATGAGCACCGATCGGGTGGAACCGGGGCAGCGCCTCGCGTTCTGGACCGACATGGTGTGCAACACGTACGTGCAACTCGATTGCGACGCGACGGCTGGAGCGACCACCATTGAGGGTCAGATCGATGCCGCCGAGCTGGCGACGCTGCAGCTTTCGCGAGTCAGCGCCACTCCACAGATCGTGCGCCGTACGCCGCCGAAGATCGCACGCGCCAGCGAAGACTACTTCCTGGTCAGCATCCAGACCGAAGGCGAAGGCGTCGTCTCGCAGGACGGCCGGGTCGCCCGCCTGATACCGGGCGACTTCGCCCTCTACGACAGCACGCGGCCCTACGAGCTACGCTTCGACAGCGCCTTCCAGCAATACGTGCTGCGCCTGCCGGGTCCCACGCTGCGCACTTCCTTGCGCGAGACGGAGCGTCTCACCGCGAGCACCGTCAGCGGCCAGCGGGGCGCCGGCCATCTGATGATCGGCATGATCCGTACTCTGGCGGCCGACATCGAGACCCTTGCACCCGAATCGGCCGCAGCCGTCTCAGAGAGCGTCACCCAAATCCTCATCGCCGGGCTCTCCGCATTGCCGGCAGCACACAAACAGCCGGTCTCGCATCTGACGGGTTACCACCGCGAGCAGATCAAGGCATGCGTGGCCACGCGCCTCAAAGATCCGGACCTCAGCGTGGCCGGCATCGCCGCTCATCTGCGCATGGCGCCGAGCACGCTCCACCGCGCGTGGGCCGGCGAAGCCTGCCCGCTCGCCGAATGGATCTGGTCGCAGCGCCTAGACGCCGCCCGCCGCGATTTGTGCGATCCGAGCCTCGCCAAGCGCAGCGTGAGCGAGATTGCGTTCTCGTGGGGCTTCAGTGATGCGGCGCACTTCAGCCGCGCCTTCCGCGGCCGCTTCGGTTGCACGGCCCGCGATTTACGCGCAACCCGGGTTGTTCGCAACGCCCCGGCTCAGAGATCTCAGTAACCAATGTGGTGCCGTGCCATCCGAGAGTTCGGAACGTGTCAATGACTTTGAGCCACCTTTCGTCATAAATTTACTGCGCACTAACTCTTTATAGCCGGTTGTGCACCCCGGTTCTGAGTGGGCTCGCCTGGCTGTGGTGGTAACTCAGGCAGGCTGGAAAGGATCGATCTACGCGCGGCCGCCGCACCCGGTTTGACCGTCTGGAAGTACTGGGCAACATCACCTGGCTCAAAGCCGAGGCCGCGCGCCTGTCGAAACAGGTCCTGCCAAGGCCGCCCGGCCTTGAACTCGTCGCACGCTTTCGCATAAAGCGCTGTCGCTAGAAATCTTCGCCCCGCGCCGTAATTCATCAACTTCAGGGCTCTTTGTGCGTAGTCAATCGCTTTGTCGAACAGTTCGACGAAGAAGAAACCGGTGCTCAAAGTACCGAGTACCCACGCGTCCTCCGGATGACGGCGCCTGTCGATATCTGCCGCGAATTTGTTCAGTGAAGTTATATCTCCGTTTGCTGAGGCAGCACGAACTAAGCCTTGGTTTGCAGTTATGAAAGCTTTGCGGCTTTCCTCCGAAGTTCCGCTCGCCAGCTCGGCTGCCTTGATCCAAGACACCTGAGCCTTGTCGCGCTCCGAACTTCGCCAATAGAAGTCGCCATAACCGTAGCGCGCTCTCGTCGTCTTCGTCATTTCCGCTCTCCTTGCTTGCATTGAAACACTCAGCAAGGGATACGGTTTTCGCGGGCAAGGTCACTTCATTGCCATCACGTTCATCATCCACGCGATGGTCGGGTGCGGACATGGTCAACTCAAGATGCCACGGTCAGACGCATACCGCCCATCGTCTGGCACAACAGTTACTGTAGGTCAGTGGGTTACGGCTTTGGCATCGACAGCCAGGCGACGACCAGAGCTACCGCCGAAACTACGAGGCCCA
>JAYVNL010000292.1:0-10158 GCA_043758495.1 Rhizobacter sp. | reverse complement strand
TCGCCATGAAAAACCTCCTTCAGCTCGCCGCCGCTGCCGCGCTCGTTTTCGCCGGTGCGGCCGGCGCCGAGCCCGCCGCGAAGATGATGAACGGCATGCTCGTCACGACCTCGGGCATGACGCTCTACACCTTCGACAAGGACGCTGCCGGCAGCGGCAAGAGCACCTGCAACGGCCCCTGCGCCGCGCTCTGGCCGCCGGCGATGGCCGTGGCCGACGCCAAGGCCGAAGGCGACTACACGGTCGTGGTTCGGGACGACGGCACGAAGCAGTGGGCGTACAAGGGCAAGCCCGTCTACACCTATGCCGCCGACAAGAAAGCCGGCGACGTGGCCGGCGACAACTTCAAGGACGTCTGGCACATCGTCAAGTAGCCTCGGTGCCGCGCTGCCGCTGAACGAAGGAGACGATGCGCGCCACCGACCGGGCCGAGCTGCTCGCCTGCATCCCGAGCCTGCGCCGCTACGCGCGTGGGCTCGCGGGCGACGCCGACCGTGCCGACGATCTCGTCCAGGACACGCTCGAGCGGGCCTGGGCGCGCTTCTCCATGTGGCAGCGCCGCGGCGAGATCCGGGCCTGGCTGTTCGGCATCATGCACAACCACTTCGTCGACCGCCTGCGGGCGCAGCAGGCGCGACCGGAAGACGGCATGGGCGACGACCTGCCCGAGGTCGCACAGCGGCCGATTCAGGGCGACGGTCTGGCGCTGCGCGACATCGACCGGCTGCTGCAGCGGTTGTCGGCCGAGCACCGCGAAGTGCTGCTGCTCGTCGGCGTCGAGGAGCTCGGCTACCAGGAGGTCGCGACGCTGCTCGCCATTCCGCTCGGCACCGTGATGTCACGCTTGTCGCGGGCGCGGGCGCAGCTCCGCATCGAGCTCCAGGGCGCCACCGACGGCGCCGCGACGAACCGCATCCAGCGCGTGAAATGACATGGACGACAACGCTCCTCTGAAAGCCGTCGAATCGGTCGGCGCGCCGATGACCGAGGCCGATCTGCACGCCTACGTCGACGGCCAGCTCGGCGCGGCCCGGCGCGCCGAGGTCGAGGCCTTCCTGGCGGCGCGCCCGGACGACCGCGAACGCGTCAACGACTGGCAGGCGCAGAACCGCATCCTGCGCGACGCCCTCGGCGCCGTGCACGACGAGCCGGTGCCGCTGCGGCTCACGGTGCGGCCGCCGGCATCGGCATTGGCCCGGCCGTGGCGCGGCCTGGCGGCGGGGCTGGCGATCGCGGTCGTGAGCGCCGGCACCGCCTGGTCGGTGCGCGGCGCGCGCGACGCCGAGGCCGCCCGCGTCGCCCTGGCCACGCCACCGACGAAGAGCGTCGCCGACGAGCTGCGGCTGTCTGCGCTCGCCCATCGTGCCGCCATCGCCCACATCGTCTACAGCCCCGAAGTGCGCCGCCCGGTCGAGGTCGGCGCCGACCAGGAACAGGCGCTGGTCACCTGGCTCACCAGGCGGCTGGGCACGCCGGTGCGTGCGCCGGCGCTCGCTGCCGTCGGCTACGAGCTCATCGGTGGCCGGCTGTTGCCCGGCGACCCCGGACCGGTGGCGCAGTTCATGTACGGCTCGGCCAGCGGCCAGCGCCTCACCCTCTACCTGAGCCGCGACATCGCCGGCCAGGACACCGCCTTTCGCTTCGCGCAGGACGGTGCCGTCAACGTCTTCTACTGGCGCGAAGCCGGCTTCGGCTACGCCATCTCGGCCGGCATCGACCGCGACGAACTGCTGCGGGTTTCACGCGAGGTCTATCGGCAGCTGAAGCCGTCCTGAGGGTTGGCTCTGTCACCACGATGGCGGTCGCACAATCGCGCAATGCCGCCCGCGACCACTCTCGCCACCTCGTGCGCCCCGGCCATCGCCGATGCCGCGATGCACCGTCGCGATTTCTACGAGCGTATCGGCCGCCTCCACATGACGCCCCTGTGGGAAGTGCTCGGCGCCCTCGTGCCGCCGGCGCCGACCAGCCCGGTCGCCGCCGCGCACTGGCGCTACGACGACATCCGCGAGCACGTCATGGAGGCCGGCCGCCTCATCAGTGCCGAGGAGGCCGAGCGCCGCGTGCTCGTGCTCGAGAACCCGGCCCTGCGCGGCCGCTCGTGCATCACCCAGTCGCTCTACGCCGGCCTGCAGCTCATCCTGCCCGGCGAGGTCGCGCCGGCGCATCGGCACACGCAGTCGGCACTGCGTCTGGTGCTCGACGGCGAGGGTGCCTACACGGCGGTCGACGGCGAGCGCACGACGATGCGCTTCGGCGACTTCATCATCACGCCGTCGTGGACCTTCCACGATCACGGCAACGACGGCAGCGAGCCCGTGGTCTGGCTCGACGGCCTCGACATCCCGCTGGTGCGCTTCCTCGACGCCGGCTTCGCCGAGAAGAGCGCCGCAAAGTCGCAAGGCGTCGTTCGCCCGGAAGGCGACTCGCTGGCGCGCTACGGCAACAACATGCTGCCGCTCGACCATGCGCCCGAGCCGCACGAGCCGACGCGCACCTTCGCCTATCCGTTCGTGCGCACGCAGGAGTCGCTCGCCGGCATCGCCCGCGCCGCCGCCGACCCGCACTTCGGATTCAAGCTGCGGTACGTCAACCCGGCCACCGGCCGCTCGCCGATGCCGACCATCGGCACCTTCGCGCAGCGCCTGCCGAAGGGCTTCGCGACCGCGCCCTATCGCAGCAGCGACGGCACGGTCTACGTGTGCCTCGAAGGCGAGGGCCGCGCCGTGATCGAAGGCGAGGGCACGGGCTTCGAGTTCGGCCCGCGCGATGTCTTCGTCGTGCCGTCGTGGCGAACCTTCACCATCGAGGCGAAGCGCGAGGCGACGCTGTTCAGCTTCTCCGACCGACCGGTGCAGCAGGTGCTCGGGCTCTGGCGCGAAGACAAGCTCGGCTGACGTTCAGCGCCGGGCCGGAAGCAGCCGCTGCACCAGCGGGTGCAGCACCTTCTTCTCGGTGCCGATGGCGAAGAAGTGCTCCTCGACGCCGTCGCACGGGCCGACCCACTTGACGGCGTAACGCGAGGTCAGCTTGTCGTGGATGAGCTCGGCGGCGGGGAAGGCGCCGAGGCCGCCGGCGCCGAAGGTCGCGAGCAGGGCGCTGTCGTCGAACTCGCCGGCGACGCGGGGCTCGATGCCGTGGCGAGCGAACCAGTGGTCGAGGCGCGCACGCACTGCCGTGTGCGCCGTGGGCAGCAGCACCGGCACCTGCGCGAGCGAGGCCGGGAATCCCTGCTTCGCGGTGGCCAGCAAGGCCGTCGATGCGTACCAGGCGAGCGACGAAGAACCGAGCGAGTGGCTGTAGACCTTGAGGTTCGGGTTCGCCGGTGCCGGCCGATCGGCGAGGACGACGTCGAGCCGGTGCAAGGCGAGCTCGGCGAGCAGGCCGTCGAACGGCGCCTCGGTACACGACAGCCGCAGGTGCGGCGCGGCCAGCACCGGCATCAGCAGGCGGCGCACGGCCAGCTTCGGCAGGCCGTCGGAAATCCCGACGGCAAGGCGCACGACCGGGGCCTTCGTCGAAGCGCCGCGCACCGCGGCGGGCAACTGCGCGCCGAGCAGGAAGATTTCCTCGGCATGACCCATCGCGGCGACGCCGGCCTCGGTGAGGGCGAGGCCGCGGCCCGCGGGCTTGAGCAAGGCATGGCCGAGGTCGCGCTCGAGCGCGTGGACCTGCGCGCTCACCGTCTGCACCGCCATGCCGAGCCGCGCCGCGGCCGCCGAGATGCCGCCTTCCTTGGCGACGACCCAGAAATAGTAAAGGTGGCGGTAGCTGAAAGGCAGGCTCATGATCTGCTTTTTACGAAGCGTCGGTTCTGAATTCTCTGCTTTTTCAAAATGTAATCGACCCGTATCCTTCGCCCTCGTGCAAAGCTTCCTCGACCCCGCGATCCTCTTCTTCGTGTTCGGGATCGTCGCCGGCTCGCTGCGTTCCAACCTCGAGATCCCGCCGCAGATCGCGCGCTTCCTGGCGCTCTACCTGCTGATGTCGCTCGGCCTCAAAGGTGGCTTCGCGCTCTCGAAGTCGGGCTTCACGGCCGAGGTCGCCATCAGCCTGGGATGCGCGCTGATCCTCGCCACCGTTGTGCCACTGGTCGGCCGATCGCTGCTGGCGCGCTTCGTGAACCGCTTCGACGCGGCCGCACTCGCCGCGACCTACGGCTCGGTCAGCGCCGTCACCTTCATCACCGCGGTGCAGTACCTCGACGGCCGCGGCACGCCGTACGGCGGCCACATGGCCGCGGCGATGGCGCTGATGGAATCGCCGGCGATCGTGATGGCCGTGGTGTTCGCGAACATGGCCCGTCGCGACGCTGCTCGAGGTGCCGTTGCCGGCGCCGTGCTGCCGCCCGCCGTCGGCCTCGGCCGCGTCCTCCACGAGTCATTCACCGACGGTGCCCAGCTGCTGCTGCTCGGCGCCATCGTCGTCGGCATCGTCAGCGGCGAAGCCGGTAAGGCGGTCATGCAGCCGTTCGCCGGCGACCTCTTCAAGGGCATGCTCGCCTTCTTCCTGCTCGACATGGGCCTGGCGACGGCGAAGAACCTCGGCGAGCTGAAGGGCAAGTCACCGTGGCTGCTGGCCTACGCGATCGCCGGGCCGCTGGTCCACGCCACGGCGGCGCTGGCGCTGGCCTTCGCCGCAGGCCTCGGCCCGGGCAACGGCGCGCTGCTGATGGTGCTCGCGGCGAGCGCTTCCTACATCGCGGTGCCGGCGGTGCTGCGCCACGCGATTCCGGAAGCGAATCCGTCGCTCTACTTCGGCATGTCGCTCGGCCTGACCTTCCCGTTCAACATCCTGATCGGCATTCCGCTCTACACCGCGGTGGCGTCGCGCGTGCTCGGCTGACGAAGCGCGAGCCGGCGCACGCGGCACACTCGCAGCCATGACGATGCTCTCGCTGCCACCCGACCACCCCGAGCGCGCCAGCCTGGCCGGCGAAGTCCACGCACGGCCACCGGAAGCGCTGGCAACGCCGTCGCGCGCGACCTACGTCGCCGTCGTCGTCGACCATGCGGAGCGTGCCGACGAGCTTGTTCATCTCGAGCAGCTCTGCCGCAGCGCCGGCGTCGCCGGCCCCGCCGCCGGCGCATCGCACTTCACGATCTCGCTCGGCGAAGTGCGCATGAAGTGGGAGCGACACGGCGAGTTCTCCGGCTACACGTTCTTCATCGCCGGCTGCAGCCCGGCGCCCTTCAGCGACCCGCCGGCCGCCCATCTGCCCGAAGGCTGGCTCGAGACGATCCCCGGCCACACGATCTTCGCCGCCCACGCCAAGCTGGTGCCGGCGCCGGACGACGCCGCGCCCGACGCAGCCTTCCTCGCCCTGCACTTCGGCGACCACGTCGTCATCGGCGCGGCGATCGCCGGTGGCGCCGGCGATGCCTATACCGACTTCCGCATCCACGACGACGGCTTCGCGCGCTTCCTCGTGCTCGACCGCTCGTTCACCGACCGCCAGGCCGGCCGCGTCCTGCAACGATTGTTCGAGATCGAGGCCTACCGGATGCTGTCGCTGCTGGCGCTGCCGCTGGCGCGCGAGCTGTCGCAGCGGCTGATGGCAATCGAGCGGGCGCTGGCCGAAAACATCAACGGCATCGCCCGCGACGGCGTCGACGACGAAGCGATCCTGCACGAGCTGACCCGGCTGGCCAAGGAGGTCGAGGGCTGCATCGTCGCGACCCAGTTCCGGTTCGGCGCCTGTGCCGCGTACCACGACCTCGTGACCAGCCGCATCGGCGAGCTCCGCGAAGAGCGCCGGCGAGGCCTGCAGACGATCGGCGAATTCATGGCGCGGCGCTTCTCGCCGGCGGTCGCGACCGTGGCCAGCACATCGCGGCGACTGCACGAGCTGGCCGAGCGCAGCGCCCAGGCCAGCATGCTGTTGTCGACCCGGGTCGGCGTCGCCCGCGAGAAGCAGAGCCAGGCGCTGCTCGCCTCGATGGACCGCCGGGCGCGTCTGCAGCTGCGCCTGCAGCAGACCGTCGAGGGCCTCTCGCTCGCCGCGATCCTCTACTACGCCGCCGGCTTGATCAGCTACCTCGCCAAGGCGCTGAAGGCGGGCGGCATGACGACGCTCGAGCCCGACCTCGTCGTCGGTGCCGCGATCGTGCCGCTGGCGCTGCTGCTCGTCCTCGGCCTCGGCCGCGTTCGCCGGCGCCTCGTCGAGCGCGACGCCGCCGAGTCGCCGGCGAGCCGGCTCACTGCAGGCACATCAGGTTCCACACCGCACTGAACAGCGGCGTGCCGTCGGCAGCCAGGGGCGTGTTGCGATCGACGACGACCGAGCCGTGATAGGCGCCGGAGACGGCCGGCATCGCGTTCGTGGTGAGCTGGTGCGAGCCGGCGAAGGGCGGCGCCGACGCGTCGACATCGACGGCGGCGCCGAGTCCGGCCAGCCCGAGTGCGGCCCAGTTGCGCAGCGTCGTTGCCTGGCTGTCCTGCTGATGGTTGAAGCCGTAGTAGCGATCCGTCGGCGTCACATGCGCCATCGTCTGCCAGGCCACGGGCGCGTTGAAGAAGCTGCTGGTGTCTTTTGGCGACGCGAACATGCAGACCCGCGCCATCGTCCGGTCGCGGGCCATCAGCGCGGCGTGACCGCCGCCCTGCGAGTGCCCGGAGATCACGATCCGGTCCCACTTCGGCACGCCGGCCGCGAGGTACTGCGCCCAGCCGTCGGCGGGGTAGAGCGTCGACAGGGTCGCGAGCGCCGCGATCAGGCGGTTCTCGATCGAGTCGGTCCGGTTTACCGCCACCAGCGGCGTGCGATCGGTGCCGTCGATGATCTCCAGCCTGACCTTCTCGTAGCAGGCCGCGTCGCTGCTGGCGCTGCACAGGCTGTCGACGGACGGCACGTTCGGATAGGCCAGCCCGATCGCATGCAGTCCGCGCATGCCGGCCTGGCGCAGCACCAGCAGCGAGTTGCTTGGCTTGCCGCCCGTGCCCGAAAGATGCACGAACAGGCGGCCGACGCCGGCGCCGGCCGGCGACACCGCGACATGGCCGCCGAACGCGTCGGAAACGCCGGCCGCGGTCGTGCTCGCGACGATCTGGCGTTCGACGAAGCCGGAGGGCGCGGCGCCCACCGCGACCGCGACGCTGCTGTCGCTGCTGCCGGCGGCGTTGCTGGCGGTCAGCGTGTAGACCGTGCTCACCGTCGGCGATACCGTCACCGAGCTGCCGCTCACGGCGCCCGGCACCGGGCCGACATTCAGGGTCGTGGCGCCGGTCACGCTCCAGCTCAGCGTCACCGACTGGCCGGTGACGATGCTGACGGCACTGGCGATGAAGCTGGCGATGCTCGGCGCCGTCGCCAGCGGCGAGACGCTGACGCTGACGCTGCGGCGCAGCAACGCGGCGCCGTCGGAAGCGGTGAGCTCGTAGGTCGTGGCGCCGAGCGCCGGCGTCACCGCGACCGATCTGCCCGTGACGACGCCGACGCCCTGATCGACGCTGAGTGCGGTCGCGCCGACCGTCTGCTAAGCCAGCGACACCCTTTCGCCGACGACCGCGTTCGCCGGCGTCGCCGTGAACGCGGTGATGACGAGCGCGGCCGGCATCGCAGCGGACGATGTGTCGGTACCGCCGCCGCAACCGCCGAACACGGCGACGGACAGCGTCGCGACGCAACGCGCCGCCGCTCGCGCAGGGACGCCGGGCGCGTTCATACGAACCCGAGGTTGCGCAGGCTGTAGTTGGCGAGATTGGGCAGCACCGTCAGCAGATCGGTGTCGCTGATGCCGAACCACTTGCCGAGCGTCGCCGCGTACTGGTCGACGGCGGTGCTCGGCAGCAGGCGGCCCTGGCCGACGTCGTCGGGGCCGTTGTTGGCGACCGCCGGCGCGGCGCCGTAGAAGCGGCCGCCGTTGACGGCGCCGCCGAGCATGAAGTGCATGCTGCCCCAGCCGTGGTCGGAGCCGTCGTCGGCGGTGAGGGTGCGGCCGAAGTCGGAGGCGGTGAAGGTCGTGACCTTGTTGGCGACGCCGAGTTCGATGGTCGACTGGTAGAACGCGCTCATCGCGCCGGCGACCTGGGTGAGCAGGCCGGGGTGGACCTGCACGAGGCCGTCGTGCGTGTCAAAGCCGCCGATCGAGACGAAGAAGACCTGTCGCTTGGTGTTCATGGCCGCAGCCGTCGAGATCATGCGGGCCACGAACTTGAGCTGGTCGGCGAGCGGGTTGGCGGTCGGGAAGGCCGTGGCGATCGGCATGGCAGACGCGAGCGCGTTGGTCAACACGCTGCCCGCGCTGATCGAGCGCGCGGCGACGCGGGTGTATTCGCTCTCGAACAGGTGCGTGCGCGGCGCGGTGACGAGCGACTGCAGCGCCGCCGAGCACGCCGCCGAGCCGACGACGCTGTTGAACGGGACCGGCCCGTTGGTCGAGACCTGGTACTGCACGGCGCTGTTGCCGGACAGGAAGACGGCGTTGCCCGAGACGTTGACGCAGGTGAAGGTGGCGTTGTCGTTGCCGGCCACGAAGAGGTCGCCCATGCGGCCGCCCCAGCCCGAGGCCGCGCCTTCGGGCGCCGACGACTGCCAGACCGACTGCTGGTCGTTGTGCGAGAACAGCTTGGGCGGCAGCATCGTGTTGGCGGCGTAGTCCGCCTTCGACGTCGGCCGGATGAGCGTGCCGACGTTGAGCATCACGCCGAGCTTGCCGGCGTTGAAGTGCGTGAGCAGCGGCAGGAGTTCGGGCGCGATCGCGTACTGGCGCCCGGCGGGCAGGCCGACGGTGCCGAGCGTCGTCGGACCGAGATCGACTTTGGTCTTGTCGTAGCCGACCGTCGGCCGCATGCGGATGTACTCGGCATAGCTCGCCGCATCGACCGGGATCAGCGTGTTGCCGTAGTCGTTGCCGCCGTATAGGAACACGCAGACGAGCGCCTTGTAGTCGGTGGCGGTCTGTGCTGCGGCTTCGCCCATCGCGGCGAGGTTGAGCGCCCACGGCGTCGCTGTGCCGGCGAGCGACAGGGCAGAGGCGCGTTGAAGAAATGCGCGGCGGGAAGCGTCGATGGTCATGCTGTTCTCCTCACTTCAGGACCACGAACTCGGGCGCTGCGACGGCCAGCGTGAGGGCGGCGTAGATGCGCTTGAGACGCAGCGCGTCGGTGCCGCCCGGCAGGGTGGCGACGGCGGTCGAAATCGTCGTGGCGGTCGCCGCGCCGAGCTGGCCGGCGGCGAGCACGAGGTTGATCTCGGCCACCAGCGCAACTGCGTCGTCGGCGATCGCGAGCAGCGTGGTGTAGTCGGCGGCGAGGTCACCCACTCCGGCGCCCGACATCGCCCGCTGCAAGTAATTCACGGCGCCGACCACCGACGACTCGTTGTTGATCTGGAACTCGGGCGCCACCAGGCCGGCGGTGGCGATGGTGCTGTTGGGCGGCACGTAGCCCGGGCGAAAGAAGTTGAACACCGAGGGCGAGCGCAGCGGGCTCTGGCCGAGCTGCTTCGACGGGTCCGAGGTGTTGCCGATGCCCCAGGCGTTGCTCGCCGAGCTCGCGTTCCAGGCCCGCGCCCAGCCGGTGAAGCGCAGCATCGGCTCGCGCAACTTGCCGGCCGACGTGCCCGCGGCGACGGTCGCGCTGCGCGCGTCGGTGTCGAGCAGGATCGCCTTCAGCACTGCCGTGAGGTTGCCCTTCGCGCCGCTGCCGTCGTTGTTGAAGACCGTCGCGACGCGGCCGACATAGGCCGCGCTCGGATTGCTCGTCACCAGGCGCTGGATCAGCTGCTTCGACACGAACGGCGCGACGTTGGCGTGCGCGAAGATCGCGTCGAGCGCAAGCTTCAGGCTCTGCACGCCGTCGGTGTTGGCGGCGATCGTGGTACCCAGGAAAATCTTGGTGCCGAGCTCGTGCCGGGTCGGATACTGGATCATCGGCCGACGCAGGAAGTCGGGCGACGTCGCAGGCGACGTCGCAGAGACATCGAAGTCCCAACCGGTGAAGACGCGCGCCAGGCCGGTGATGTCCGTGAGGGCATAGGTGTAGGTCGGCTGGCTGCCGGTGAGCACCGGCGTGCCGTCGACGTTGAGGTGAACCAGGCCGATGTGAAGAGCTGCATCCGCTCGCGCGCGTAGTTCTCGTCGGGCAATGAGCCACTGGTCGGGTT
Organism: Rhizobacter sp.; assembly: GCA_043758495.1. GTDB lineage: Bacteria > Pseudomonadota > Gammaproteobacteria > Burkholderiales > Burkholderiaceae_C > Schlegelella_A. The sequence goes on along the minus strand of JAYVNL010000292.1, from coordinate 53 downwards.
GGCCTTCTGACTGGCGCGAAACGTGAGGTACATCCCCATCGCTGTATTGGTCG
>JAYVNL010000291.1:0-27809 GCA_043758495.1 Rhizobacter sp. | reverse complement strand
GCTCGACTTCGGTGGCGTTGGCCGAGAAGCCGCCCGGCACCATGCCGCCGGTGTCGGGCCAGTGGCCGGTGTTGGCGAGCCAGCACCACAACACTCCGCCGCGGAAGAACGGCTGCACGAACTTCACGTCCATCAGGTGCGTGCCGCCGAGGTAGGGGTCGTTGACGATGAAGACGTCGCCCGGGTGCAGTGCGATCTTCAGCCGCTGCACGCGCTCGATCACCGCCTGGACCGTGAACTGCATGGTGCCGACGAACACCGGCAGGCCGAGCTCGCCCTGCGCAATCAGCTCGCCGGTGTCGCGGTGGTAAATGCCGTCGGAGCGGTCGAGAGCCTCGGCGATCACCGGCGAGAAGGCGCTGCGCACGAAGGCGAGGTCCATCTCGTTGCAGACCTGCATGAGGCCGTTCTGGAGAACCGAGAGCGTGATGGGGTCGAGCGTCACAGCGCCAGTCTGCCTCAACCCGCGCGCCCGCCAACCACCGCTGGAAAACCACTAGCGAATTTCAGATGCGCCGCCGACCGATGCATGCCAGACTGGTTATCAACTTAGCTGATAGGTTGTGCTTCCGGCCATGCGCGTTCTGACCCTTCGCGAACAGGTAGCTGAAAGTCTGCGCAAGCAGATCGCCGATGGCTCGCTGGCAGTAGGCGCGGTCGTGCCGAGCGCGTCGGCGTTGGCCAAGACGTTCGAAGTCAGTGTGCCGATCGTTCGCGAGGCCTTGTCCGATCTGCGCGCTCAGGGCCTGATCTCGTCCCGGCAGGGCGCCGCCACCCTCGTCATGACCCGGCAAAGCCGCGGTGGATTCCGCATCAGCCGCGTCTCGGTCGAAGACGCTCCCGGGCTGGCGGAACTGTTCGAATTTCGCTGCGATGTCGAGTCGGCAGCGGCGGCGCATGCGGCCGAGCGAGCCCGGGCAGGCGACCTCAAGGCGATCGCCTCGGCGCTCAAGGCGCTGCGGGCGAACCTGATGGACCCCCATGCCGGGCCGGCGGCGGATGTGTTGCTGCACACGTCCATCGCCCGAGCCGCGGGCCGCTATCACCTGCAGCTCATCAGCTACATGACCGACGAGTTCGCCGAGGCGATCGCCACGGCTCGCCGCAACAGCGCGCAATGGCTGGGCATGCCGCAGAAAGTCCACCAGGAGCACGAGGCGGTATGCGAGGCGATCGCAGCGCGCGATCCGGTAGCTGCCAGCCTCGCAATGCGCCGACACCTGACCGGCGCGGCGCGGCGACTGAATCTACGCAAATGAACGAGGGGTACCGAGCATGAACGAATGGGAAACGGCCGTCGCCATGGTCGCCCGGGTTGCAGTCGGTGCCATTTTGCTGACCGCCGGCTGGGTCAAGCTGCGCCGCGGCAGCCGCTTGTTCCGAGATGCGGTCCTGGCGTACGACCTGATTCCGCGCCGCCTTGTGCCGCTGCTGGCTGTAGTCGTCCCGGCGCTCGAAGCGCTCAGCGGCACGAGCCTCGTCGTCGGCTTGGCCACGCTGGCCAACGCCGTCCTCGGGTTCGCGCTGATCGGCATCGTGACCGGTGCAGTCCTTGTCAGCCTGGCCCGCGGCAAGCGCCATTTCTGCGGCTGCATGGGCTTTTCCGGCGACGACGTCCGCGTCATTCAGTGGTCGATCGCGTACCGCAACCTGGCGCTCATGGGCGCCTTGCTCCTTGTCGTCTCGAGCAGCGAAGGCTACGGGCTCGACCGCGTGCTCGGCTTCGCGAACGACGCTGCCCCCGACACCTGGGTGGCCATTCTCGCAACGACCTGGGCGATCTCTATCGCGGTCGTTCTGATCACTCGCCTGATTGCCAGACCCCCTTCGGCGCCGGCAGAAACCGCAGGCGCCGAGCGCGGGCTCGGCGAGGGCTCCGCGTAGGCCCGCTGGCTGTTTGCGACTCTCGATCCGCGGCCCCTACAGCGACGCTTCGTTCATTCAACGCTGCTGCGGCAGCACAACCGAGGAGACGTGATGAAAGAGGAAGTGAGTAATCGGCGCCGATTTCTGGGACGCCTGACCAAGATCGCTGGCGGCATCGGCGCCATGATGGCCGGCCTGGTGCCCGAACTACAGGCGCAGACCCGACCCTTCGCCTCGACGTCCGTGGCGACGACGACGCTCGCCGAGGCGCCTGCCCTGCCGAGCACGACCGAGAATTCGCTCTACTCGCGAGCCCTCGGAGACGGCGATGTCGCCCTTCTATTGACCTCGCTGCCCGAGCTGGGCCGCCTCGACCCGCCCAACCGCAGCCACGACGTCGTGCTCGATGCCGGCAACCGGGCGCAGTCGATCACGATGCCGGTCGTCTCTTTCGCGACCGGTGCGACGATCGCTTACGTCTTCTACGGTTCGGGCTCGTCGCTCGCAAGCGACGGATCGACGGCGACCATGCCCTTGCGCGGGATCGTCACGAATTCCGGAAGGGTTCTCGTCAGCGGCGGCGGCCTGATGGTGGACCACCCGAAGCCCGAGTTCAACGACGTCTTCTTCGCCTCGCTCTTTCCCGATCGCTACATTGCGTTGCGCCTCGATGCGCCGCAGACGACCTTCCTGCCACGGCGAACTTCCGGCGGCGTGTGGGACAGCCAATTCCTACGCAAGGTCAGGCAGGCGATCAACGACAAGCGCGGTATGTGCCTGGCGCAATGCGATCTGGCTTGGCGACAGTGCATGAACACGACGATCGTCTCCGGCAGCACCAGCATCGTGGTCGGCTTCTGGTGTGGCATGTGCCTGGCCGCTGCCGGCGGTCTCATCGTCATCACCGTGGGAGTTGCGGCGCCGACTCTGGCGGCCTGTGCGACGCCGTGTGCCATCGCCATCGCCGCGCTCGCAGCTGCGGCATTGGTCACCGCCAACTGCAACGGCACCTACAACCAGTGTCGCAACATGTGCATGAATATCCCGGTCGGTCAGCCGATCTGACGCAGAGTCGCACAGGGCCTGCTTTCGTCGTCACGCCACCGCTGCTCGTTGCCTGACGGCGCCGACCGCGGCGGTGGCCCGCCTGAGCAGCTGGCCTAGCTGCTCAGCGGAGACGGCGTGCAGCTTCAGGTCGTAGGCGCAGATCGTGCCGATCATCTGCCCGTCGATGGCCAGGCGGGCCGCGGCGTAGAAGCGCACAAAAGGTGCGCCTGCGCCGAAGGTGTGGGCAGTGAAGCGGTGATCGGCGGTGATGTCTTCGATCTCGATCAGATCGTCTTCGGTATGGAAGGTGGCCTTGCAAAACGAGGTCGCTGCCGCCGACTCGGTTCGCGGCAGGCCGATGCATGACTTGAACCAGTCGCGCTTTTGGTCGAGCAGGTTGATCATTGCGGTGGGCACGCCGAGCTGGCTGCTGAGCAGGCAAGTGATGTCATCGAAGCTCCGTTCCGACGAAGAATCGAGGCTGAGTAGGCGGCGCAGAGCGCCAGTTCACACGATGACAATCAAGTTCCCGATCGCATCGAGAACTACGGCATTTCCCGGCTCGATCACCGAAGTGCAATCGAGCTGCTCGACGATCGCCGGCCCGTCGAACCGGGCGCCGGCCGGCAGGTGCTCGCGCACGTAGACCGGCGTCTCGACCCAACCGCCGTCGAACCAGACCGGCCGCGTCGTCCGCTTTGCTTCGGCCAGGGTCGCCTTCGGCCGCGCCGCGGCAATGGCGCGCAACGACACCGGCTTCCTCTTGCCGACGACCGCCGTGTGCAGGTTGACGAGTACCGGCCGGATCTCGTCGAGGGCGACGCCGAAGCGCTGCCAGTAGGCCGCCGCGAACGCAGCGCGCAGCTCCTCGAGCGTGATCGTGGCGGCGCCAACCGGCACCGCGAGGACGTGGCTCTGGCCCTGGAACTGCATGTCGGCGCGGTGCATCGTGACGATCTCCTGCACGGCCACGTTCTCCTGCGCGACGAGGGCGCGCCCGGCCTCGACCTGGGCCGCGAACACCACCGCGACGCGGCCTTCGGCGAGCGCGTCGAGCGGCTGGTTGACGGTGGCGACGAAGTCGTGACGCAGATCGGCGACGACGCAGCCGAGCGCGTTCGTGAGCCCCGGCCGCGCCGGGATGAGCAGCTTCGGGATGCCGAGCTCCTTGGCCAGCGCTGCCGCGTGCAGCGGCCCGGCGCCGCCGAACGCGAACAGGGCGAAGTCGCGCGGGTCGTGGCCGCGCGACAGGCTCACCATGCGGATGGCGCCGGCCATGCGGTCGTTGGCGACGCGCACGATCGCCGCCGCCGACGCGGTCGCGTCGAGCCCCAGCGGCGTGCCGACGTGCGCGAGCAACGCCGCGTGAACTTCGGCCATCGACACCGCGTGCTCGACACCGAGCAGCCGCGCCGGATCGAGCCGGCCGAGAGCGAGGTTGGCGTCGGTGATGGTCGGGCGGGTGCCGCCGCGGCCGTAGCAGATCGGGCCGGGCAGAGCGCCCGCGCTCTCGGGCCCGACCCGCAGCATGCCGGCAGCGTCGACCGACGCGATCGAGCCGCCGCCGGCGCCGATGGTGTGGACGTCGATCATCGGCACGTGGATCGGCATCGCGTACTCGAGCTCGAGGTCGCTCGACACCGAGGGCTGGCCGCCGAGCACGAGGGCGACATCGCTCGAGGTGCCGCCCATGTCGTAGGTGACGACGTTGCCGAACTCGCCCGCGAAATTGCCGGCCTGCATCGCCGTCGCCGCCGCCGCGATCACGCCCGAGGCCGGCCCCGACATCACCGTCGCCACCGCATGGTCGGCCACGATGCGCGACGATACCGTGCCGCCGTTGCCCTGCATCACCAGCAGCTCGCGCGTGAAGCCGTGCGCGGCGAGCTCGCCGCGCAGCCGCTCGATGTAGCGGTGCAGCACCGGCTGGATGGCGGCGTTGACGGCGGCGGTGACCCCGCGCTCGTACTCGCGGTACTCGGCCACGATCCGATGGCCTGCGGTCACATACGCATTCGGCCAGAGGCCGCGCACGATCTCCGCGGCACGTGCTTCGTGCACCGGATTCATGTAGCTGTGCAGGAAGTGGACGACGACGCTCTCGGCGCCGAGAGCGATCAGCGCGCACGCTGCCGCCGCGACCTGGGCTTCGTCGAGCGGCACGACGACGTTGCCTTCGGCGTCAAGCCGCTCGTCGACCTCGAGGCGCAGGCGCCGCTCGACCAGCGGCACGAAGCGGCCCTTCAGGCCGTACGGCGTCGGCCGCGTGCGCCGGCCGAGCTCGAGGATGTCGCGAAAGCCGCGCGTCGTGATCAGGCCGACCTGGGCGATCTTGCGCTCGAGCATGGCGTTGGTCGTCGTCGTGGTGCCGTGCACGATCGTCGCCAGCGACCCGGGCTCGACGCCGGCCGCGCGCAGCGCCGCCATCACGCCGAAGGCCTGGTTGCCCGGCGTGGTCGCGACCTTGGCGATCTTCACCTCGCCGCTCTCGTCGTCGACAACGATGAGGTCGGTGAAGGTGCCGCCGACGTCGATACCGGCGATGCGGCTCATCGCTTGGCGAGCCCGGTCATTTGCACACGACGACGACGTGCGCCTGGATCCTGCCGTCGACCGGCCCATGGCCGAAGCGCGCAGCGAGGACCTGTTCCGAAACGTCGGTGGCGGTGCCGAGCCCGGTCTTGTCGCGCGCCTCGATCTCGGTGCGCCACGGCGTGCCATGGCAATAGGCCATCGCCGGTACGCGCGCCGACACGGCGCGGCTGCGCGCGCCGAGGGTCACCATCTCCGGCGCAGCATCGAAGCCGCCGCGCTTCAGGTCTTCGGCGATGATGGCGAGGTCGTGGTAGCCATGCGGTACCCGTGCCATGAAACGCGGTGGATCGTCGGGGAAGACGGACTGCAAGGCGGTCGTGACCGCGTCTGCGAATTCGTTCTCTTCGATGCGGTCCCACGCGTTGAAGAAGAAGGTGCCACCCGGCGCCAGCACACGGCGCGCCTCCGCGAACGCCTTCGCCCTGTCGGGAAAGAACATGACGCCGAACTGGCAGACGACGGCGTCGAAGCTTTCGTCGGCGAAGGGCAGTTGCATCGCATCGGCCTGCCGCCAGCGCACGGGCCGTGCCGTTCCCACCGCGGCAGCCTTGTCGAGCATGGCCTGGTTGAGATCAGTGGCGACGATGCTCGAACCTTCCGGCAGCAGCGCCGCCATGCGACGAGTCACGACCCCGGTGCCGGCCGCCACTTCGAGCACGCGCTTCGGAGATCCGGCGGCGACGCGCGCCGCCAGATCGTCGGCGTACGGCTCGAAGATGAGCGGCACGAGCAGCGTCTCGTACAGCTCGGGAATCGATCCGGCGAAGAAGTTGTCGGTGTCGGTCTCGTTCATGGCTGCTCCTCGGCAGAATCGGTGCAACTCATACGCTCAGGTGCGTGCGCAGGAGCGTCTCGTCGCTCATCAGCGCCGCGATCGTCCCGGCGAACTTCACTTCGCCCTTTTCGAGCACCACGGCGCGGTCCGACACCAGCCGCGCGAAGTGCAGGTTCTGCTCCGAGAGCAGGATAGCGACGCCCTGCTGCTTGAGCGCCACGATTGTCTTCGCCATCTCTTCGACGATCAACGGCGCGACGCCTTCGGAGGGCTCGTCGAGCAGCACCAGGTAGGGGTTGCCCATCAGCGTGCGCGCCACCGTGAGCATCTGCTGCTCGCCGCCGCTCATCCGGCCGCCCGGCCGGTCGGGCATCGTGCCAAGGTTGGGAAAGAGTGCGTAGAGCTTGTCCTCGGTCCACGTCGGCGCGCCCTCGCGCGGCGGCTGGCGGGCGACTTCGAGGTTCTCGCGAACCGTGAGATCGGTGAAGACGCGGCGGTCCTCGGGGACCCAGCCGAGGCCGCTGCGGGCGATGCGGTAGGCCGGCTGCGACGAGATGTCGGCGCCGCGAAAGCGCACGCGGCCGCGCTTTTTCGCCATCACGCCCATGATCGATTTCATCGTCGTCGACTTGCCGGCACCGTTACGGCCAACGAGCGCCACGCACTCGCCGGCATTCACCGCCAGCGAGACGCCGAACAGGATCTGGGCCTGGCCGTACCAGGCATCGAGCGAGGTCACCTCAAGCATGACGGCGCCCGCTCGTGTCCTTCTGAGCGGAGCGAGCGATGGCAGCGTCGGGCGTCGCTCGCTCGAACGTGGTGCCGCCGCCGAAGTAGACCTCGCGCACCTTCGCGTTCGCGCGCACCTCGGCCGGCGAACCTTCGGCGATGAGCTCGCCGCGCGCCAACACGATGATGCGGTCAGCGTGCGCGAACACCACGTCCATGCTGTGCTCGGTGAAGAGCACGCCGATGCCCTGCTCGCGCGCCAGCCGCTTGGCCAGCGCCATCAGCGCGTTGCGCTCGCTCGGGCCCATGCCGGCGGTGGGCTCGTCCATCAGCAGGAGGCGCGGTCGGTGGGCGAGCGCGATCGCCAGCTCCACTCGCTTGACGTCGCCATACGCCAGAACGCTCATCGCCCGCTCGGCCTCGGCCTCCATGCCGACGCTCGCGAGCAGCGCCAACGCCGCCTTGCGATGCTGCGCGCGCGCCGGGCGCCAAAAGCCGAGCAACTGCTTTGCGTGGGAAAGCAATGCCAGCTGCACGTTCTCGACCACCGTGAGCGAAGCGAAGGTCTCGGCGATCTGGAAGGTGCGGCCGACGCCGAGGCGCCAGATCGCGTCGGGCCGCAGGCCGAGCAACTCGGTGCCGCCGAGCGTCACCGAGCCGGCTTCGGGCGCGAGCAGGCCCGAGGCGATGTTGAAGGTCGTCGTCTTGCCGGCGCCGTTCGGGCCGATGAGCGCGAGCATCTCGCCGGCGGCGACGTCAAAGCTCACGTCGCGGACGGCGCGGATGCCGCCGAACGATTTGCTCAGCGACCGCACGGCAAGCAAGGGCCTGGCCGTGCTCACGCCGGCTCCTTGATGAACATCCGCTTCAACCCGCCGGCGACGCCGAGCGGGAAGACCAGCACCAGCGCCAGCATGACGATGCCGAGCAGCGCCCGCCAGTAGTCGGTCTGGCGCGCGACCGTGTCCTGCAGCCAGGTGAAGAGCGCGGCGCCGACCCACGGGCCGCTGACCGCCTGGACGCCACCGAGCAGCACCATGACGAGCCCGTCGACCGACTTGCCGACGCCGAGCGTCTCCGGCGAGATCGTGCCCTTGGCGAACGCGAACAGCGAGCCCGCCAGACCGGCGATCGTTCCCGCGATCACGAAGGCGAGCCACTGCAGGCGTGGCACCCGGATGCCGATGGCGGCCGCGCGTACCGGCGAGTCGCGGCTGGCGCGCAGAGCCAGGCCGAGCGGCGCGTGCAGCATCCGAACGAGGAGGCCGCAGCCGGCCACGGTGAACGCCAGCACGAGCAGGTAGTAGGCCGGCTTCGGTGCCAGCCAGGCCGCTGGCCAGATGCCGACGAGGCCGTTGCTGCCACCGGTGAGCGCGTCCCACTGGAACACGACCGACCAGACGATCTGCGCGAACGCAAGCGTCAGCATCGCGAGGTACACGCCCGAGAGGCGAACGCAGAACCAGCCGAACACGAAAGCGCCGGCCGCGGCAAGCAGAGGTGCGAGCAGCAGCGACGCCTCCATCGGCAAGCCCAGCGCCTTGAAGCACAGCGCCGCACCGTAGGCACCGAGGCCGAAGTAGGCGGCGTGGCCGAACGAATGCATGCCCGACGGGCCCATCAGGAAATGCAGGCTGGCGGCGAACAGCACGGCGATGAGGAGGTCGATCATGAGGACGAGCGCGTAGGGTGCCGGCCCGTCGAGCAGCGCGACGAACGCGAGTGCGGCGAGCGCCGCCCAGCCGGCATGGCGCCAGGCCTTCGGCAACGGCCGCACCGGCTGCTCGAGCGCAGCCGCGCCTCGCACGGCCGCCTGCGGCTTGCCGAACAATCCCCACGGCCGCCACACGAGCACCACCGCCATGACCAGGAACTCGGCGACGAGCGTCAGCTTGCTGAGCGGAAACGGCGCGCCGAACAGGCTCACCTCGCCGGCGGCGATGCAGAACGCCTTGACCATCGCGATCACGATCGCTGCCACGAAGGCACCGCCGATCGAGCCCATGCCGCCGACCACGACCACCACGAAGGCCTCGCCGATGAGGGCGAGGTCGAGATTCAGGTTGGCCGGCTCGTGCGGCATCGCCAGCGCGCCGCCGAGCGCAGCGAGGAAGGTGCCGAGCGCGAACACCGAGGTGAAGAGCCAGCGCTGGTTGACGCCGAGCGCGCCGACCATCTCGCGGTCCTGCGTGGCGGCGCGCACGAGCAGGCCCCATCGGGTGCGCGTGAGCAGCAGCCAGAGGCCGAGCAGGACGACCGGTCCGACGAAGATCGAGAAGACGTCGTAGCTCGGGAAGCGCTGGTCGAGCAGCAGCACCGAACCCGTCATGCCCGGTGATTTCGGGCCGAGCAGATCGTCGGCGCCCCAGGCCCAGAGCGCTGCGTCGCGGATCACGAGCACGAGTGCGAAGGTGGCGAGCAGTTGGTAGAGCTCGGGTGCGCCGTAGAGGCGCCGCAGCAGCAGCGCTTCGATCAAGGCGCCGAGCGCGGCGACGAGCAAGGCCGCGAGCAGCACGCCGCCCCACCAGCCGAGCGGCCCGGCCGCGAAGAAGCCGGTCAGCGCCACCGCGCCGTAGAGCCCGAGCATGTAGAACGAGCCGTGCGCGAAATTGACGATGCGGGTGACGCCGAAGATCAGCGACAGGCCGCTACCGACGAGAAAGAGCGCCGAGGCCGAAGCCAGGCCCGTGAGGACCTGGAGGACGATCGATGACAGCGTCAAGAAGAATCAGTCGGCCGGCCGCAGCTTCTTCACTTCCTCGTCGCTCGGCAGAAATTTCGCGCCGTCGAGGTAGACGTAGTCCGTCATCACGCCCTTCGGGCCGTCGAGCTTGGTCTTGCCGAGGTAGGCGCCCATCGTCGACTGGTGGTCGATGGCACGGTAGGTCACCTTGCCGAGCGGCGACATGAACTGCAGCCCGGAGAAGGCGGCGATGAGCTTTTCGGTGTCGACCGACTTCGCCTTTTTGATGCCTTCGGCGATGGAGATGATCGTCGAGTAGCCGACCACCGAGCCGAGCTTCGGATACTCGTTGTACTTCCTGAAGTAGGCGAGGAAGAACTTCTTGTGCTCGTCGGTCTGGATGCCGTAGTACGGATAGCCGGTGACGATCCAGCCGACCGGCGCTTCGTCGCGCAGCGGCTCGAGGTACTCGGGCTCGCCGGTGAGCAGGCTCACGACCTCGCGGCCCTTGAAGAGCTCGCGGGTGTTGCCCTCGCGGACGAACTTCGACAGGTCGGCGCCGAACAGGACGTTGAAGATCGCGTCGGGCTTGGCGTCGTTGAGCGCCTGCACCACCGCGCCGGCCTCGATGCGGCCGAGAGGAGTTGCCTGGTCGGGCAGGAACTCGACGTCGGGCTGGAGCTTCTTCAGCATCGCCTTGAAGGTGGCGGCGGCGGACTGGCCGTATTCGTAGTTCGGATAGACCACGACCCAGCGCTTCTTCTTCAGCCTGGCCGCCTCCGGCACCAGCATCGCCGACTGCATGTAGGTGCTGGGGCGCAGGCGGAACGTGTAGCGGTTGCCGTTCTGCCAGGTGATCTTGTCGGTGAGCGGTTCGGCGGCAAGGAAAAACACCTTCTTCTGCTTCGCGAAGTCGGTCACGGCGAGGCCGGTGTTCGACAGGAACGTGCCCGCGATCAGCGCCACGCCTTCTCGCGAGACGAGCTCTTCGGCGACGCGGACGGCGTCGCCCGGGCTGCCGTTGTCGTCGCGCGAAATCACCTGCAGCTTCTTGCCGAGCACGCCACCGGCGGCATTGACTTCCTCGACGGCCAGCTCCCAGCCTTTCTTGTAGGGCTCGAGGAAGGCCGGCTGCGCCTTGTAGCTGTTGATCTCGCCGATCTTGATCGTGTCCTGGGCGTGCGCGCCCGCCGCGACGAAAAGCGCCGCGGCGAAGAGAATCGAATGACGCATGAAGCGTGCTCCTGCCTGATGAGTGAAACCTTGGAGACCGGAATGAAGAGCTTTGCCGAATTCGAAGCCGACGCCCTCTCGCGCGGCTACAACGAGGTGCTCGAGCGGCGCTGGCAACCCGACCTGCGGCTCGACACGCACAGCCATCCGTTCGAGGCCAGTGCCCTCGTCGCCGAGGGCGAGATGTGGCTGACCCAGGGCGGCGCGACCCGCCACCTGCGGCCCGGCGACACCTTCCTGGTTGCCAGGGACGATCCGCACGCGGAGCGCTACGGACCCGAAGGCGCCGTGTACTGGGTCGCGCGCAAGAACGCCTGAGCGGCCGGCGCTCACGCGGCGATATCGCCCGACTGGATGCGCCTCACCCCGGCCTTGGCCATCTTGTCCCAGGCCGCCTTCAGCGAGCCGTTGAGGTCGATGGCACGGGTCGCGTCTTCGATCACAGCCGCCTTGAAGCCGGCCTTCCTCGCATCGAGCGCCGTCCAGGCGACGCAGAAGTCGGTCGCCAGCCCGCAGACGTAGACGCTGTCGACGCCGTGCGCCTTCAGGTAGGCGGCCAGCCCGGTCGAGGTCTTGCCGTCGGCTTCCATGAACGCCGAGTAGCTGTCGGTGCCCTGGTGATAGCCCTTGCGGATGATGAGCTGCGCCTTCGGCAACGCCAGGTCCTTCAGCAGCGCCGCGTCGGTCGAGCCCTGGACACAGTGGTCGGGCCAGAGCACCTGGTTGCCGTAGCCGAGCTTCATCGACTCGAACGGCTTCTTGCCGGCGTGCGCGGAAGCGAACGACGCATGGCCGGGCGTGTGCCAGTCCTGCGTGACGACGACATTCTCGAACGAAGCGGCGAGTTTGTTGATGACCGGCACGACCTGCTCGCCGTCCTTCACGGGCAGCGTGCCGCCGGTGACGAAGCAGTTCTGCACGTCGATGACCAGAAGCGCGCTCTTCGCATCGGGCTTGATGGCAACGGCGGCGAATGCCGAAGGTGCATGGGCGAAGGCGATGGCGCCGACACCGGCGACACCGAAGTGGATGAACTCCCTGCGTTGAATCGCTTTCATGGCTTCTCCCTGTGGTTGAGATGTGCGTGTCGCATGCACCGATCGTGCCGGCCGGCCGACGCTAACGCTGGCCGTCGAACTTCGCAATCTCGTCGGCCCTGAGGCCGCCGACGCGGGCATGCGGTCGCGGCCCGGTCGTCATCGCGATCACGAGCAGCATCTCGTTCGGCCGCGGCGAATCAGCGACGCGCACCTCGAGGCTGTCGAAGTGGCTGCGCACGTAGGCGGCGACGCGATGGTGGATGGGGATGTCGATGAGGGTGCCGGCCGGGCCGATCTTGGTCGTCGACGGCACGATGGCGAAGGAGCCTTCGAGCAGGTCGCGCATGCCGTAGCCGCCAGGCACGTGCCAGAGCGCGCCGTGCTCGAGCTCGCCGGCCAGGCCGATCAGCGCGCCCTTGCCGTACGACTCGATCCGGTCGGCGCCGCCGAGCGCGGCGACGAGGCGCACCGCCATCTCGCGGCCGAGCGGCTTCAGCGCTTCCATCATCGGCTGGATGTCGTCGACGTAGCCGCCGGCGTACGGGTTCTTCACGACGGCGGCAGCGCTGCCGCGGCGCAGCGGCACGGCCAGGCGCGGGCCGTTGTCGTGCCAGACATCTTCGACCGAGACGACGAGCTTGCGAACGTCGACGGCGGGCAGGGTGGGCGTGGCGGGGATCAGCATGACGGCAGGCCCGACGTGGTGCCGGGCAGGGAATGCGACCCCCCGATGTTGCCGCAGACCCGGACACGGCCCTGAAGCTGCAGGATTGCCGCGACGATGCGACCGGCTGCGATCTCCGCGTCGGCCCGACGCGCTCCGGCGTCGAGGGCCGCGTCAACGTCGCGCGCCGACAGCGCCGGCACGCCGACGGTCACGCGCAGATCGCCGAGATCGCTGTCGTCGCGCACGTCGATGGCACGCCGGCGAGCAATGCCGGGCGCGTCGACGTCGACCGCGTTCGCGACCACCGTGGCGGCCGCGTCGGCTGCCGAGGCCGTCGCCGCGAGGATGGTCACCGCGTCGGCGATGCCGAGCGAGAAACTGCGGCCGCGCCAGCCCGAGGTCGCCACGCCGCGGACGGGCGAGGCTGCGTCGATCGTGAAACGACCCGGCGGCGCGTGGCCGGCGTAGGCGAGTGCGAGATCGGCGACGGCGCCGACCGTGACGCTCGATCCGGGCGCCAGATGCAGCGCGATGTCGCCGCCGTTGTTGACCCACGCGCGGGTGATGCCGGGGCGGTCGAAGCAGGCAACGAGTTCCTCCGCGACGCTGCCGGCCACGGCGGCCATGGCCGTGATGAAACGGCCGTCGACCGCGTAAGGAAGGCAGGCGGCGATCATGCGGCCGGCAATCGGACCGATGCCGTCGCCGGCGTTGACGGAGGACACGCCCGGCGCGAAGGAGGACAGATTGGCGCGCAACAGCGGCAGGTCGGGCACGAGCTCGTCGAGGCAACCTGTAAAGCGAACCCAGGCCTCTTCGATCGCGAGCAGCACGACCGCGGCATCGCCCTGCGCGTCGACCAAGCAGTCGATCGGGCCATGATGGAAATGCGTGCCGCCGCCCGGAGAGCCCGCACGCGTCGCAGTGGCGGCCCGGTCTTTCAAGGGATCAGGGTCGCCAAGGCGCTTCAGCGCCAAGCCGTTCAGACACCCCCGGACAGTGGCCGGTCGAGCGGCCACGGGTTGCCGGCCGCGCCGTCGACCACCCGCCAGCCGCCCGCAGCGAGCACATCTTCCAGTCGACGCACCTTGCCCATGTGCCCGCCAAGCGCCCGGTAGTCGCTCTCGCGCATCGTGAATTCGATCGGCGAGACGATCGCCGGCGTCGGCACCGAGCCGAAGCTTCTCGCCGGCATCTTGGCGACGTCGACCATCACCGTGATGCCGCCGCCCGGCCACAGGTAGACCGGGGCGCCGCCGCAGGTCACCTCGACGAGGAGCTTTCGGATCGATCGCGTCAGCGCGATCGGGTTCTCGGTGACGCCGGCGCGCAGGCTGCCGCCGGCGCCGGCGACGTAGAGCACGGAGCAGAGCGAGGGCTCGCAGTTCTCGCCGATGCGCTCGACCACTTTGGCCACCGCGAGCGGCATCTCGGCCGGCCGCGGCACGAGGTCGTCGTCGAGCACGAACCAGGCCGAGTCCTCGCCGGTCGTCGAGACCATCAGCAGACGCAGCCCCGGCCGGGCACCGCGGTCGGCCTCCCAGCCTTCGACGATCGCGAGCGGGTCGACGATGTCGGTGCCGCCCCAACCCGCGCCCGGTTGCGCGACCTGGAAGTAGCGGCCCGGCGTCGAGCGGCGACCCCGCAGGCGGATGCCGGTCGGTGGCATGTCGAGGAACTTGCCGGCCTGGTGTTCGCTCAGCACGCCGGTGATGTGATCGTCGACGACAACGACCTCGTCGACGTGGCCGAGCCACTGCGGCGCGAAGATGCCGATCGCCGCCGAGCCGCAGCCGACCCGCATCCTTTTCTCTTCGACGCCATCGACGACCGGTGCCTGACCGGCGGCCACGATCACCGTCGCGCCGCCTTCGATCACGAATTCGACCGACTCCCTGTTACCGAGCGCCATCATCATCTCGCAGGCGATGCGGCCTTCCTTCTTCGAGCCGCCAGTGAGGTGGTGGACGCCGCCGACGCTGAGGAACTGCGAGCCGTATTCGATCGTGCTCACATGGCCGACCGCCTCGCCGCGGTGGCGCACCGTCGCCTGCTCGGGGCCGAGCCAGCGGTCGGTGTCGATCTTCACCTTGAAGCTGCAGTAGCTGAAGATGCCCTCGGTGACGACGGTGACGAGGTCGACGCCTTCGTGCTGCGAAGCGACGATGAAAGGTGCCGGCTTGTAGTCGGGATAGGTCGTGGTCGCGCCGTTGCCGGTGACGAAGACCGGCGCATCTTCTCGAGCGGATGGAGCGAGCAGCGAGCCGTCCCACTCGCCGTCTTGCGCGGCCTGCCAGGCGACGAGATCAGCGCCGGGCCGTGCGACGAGCTGCAGCGTGTCGGTGCGGGTGAGGATGCCGTCAACGTTGGCATAGCGATCGCAGGCGCCGAGCTTGCCGGGGCTGATCTGGCAAAGCACCGGGCAGGCTTCGCAGCGGATCTTGCCCAGCGCGGAGGATTCAGGCGCGCGTGAATGCTCGTCGGCTGCGGCTTGTCCGTCGGAGCGCGGACCGAAGGACGGGCTCGCCGGTCGAGATCCTTCACTGCGTTCAGGATGACTGTTCATGTCCTGTCATCCTGAGCGCAGCGAAGGATCTCGGCCCGCAAGCGACTCGGCGTCACGGGCACCTCGCGCATCTGCACGCCGCAGGCCGCGCGGATCGCCGCGAGGATCGCCGGCGCCGTCGCCACCAGCGCCGGCTCGCCGACGCCCTTGGCGCCCCACGGCCCCAGCGGTTCGGGGTCTTCGATCAGGTGCACCGTGATCGGCGGCACGTCGCCGACGGTCGGGATCAGGTAGTCGTGCAGGTTGTCGGTCTTGCCGTTGACGTATTCCTCCATCAGCGCCATGCCGATGCCCTGGGCGATGCCGCCATGGATCTGGCCTTCGACCTGGGTCGGGTTGATGGCGCGGCCGACGTCGTGGGCGGCGTGGATGTGGAGCAGCTTCACGGTGCCGAGCTCGAGGTCGACCTCGACTTCAGCGATCTGCGCCGCGAAAGCGTAGGTCGCGTAGGGCACGCCCTGGCCGTCGGCGTCGAGCGGGATCGTGGGCGGATTGAAGTGGCCTCTGCCGATGAAAAGATCGGCACCGATCGATCCGGCGGCGAGCGCGCGCAGGTCGAGCTCGCGCCGCTCGGTGCGCCAGCACGCCACCAGCCGATGGCCGATGAGCGCGATCGCGACGTCGGCGTCGATGCCGCCTGCGAAGCCGAGGCGGGCCAGCAGTTGGCGGCGCAGGTCTTCGCCGGCAAATTTCGTGGCGTTGCCCGACACGAAGGTCTGCCGCGACGCCGACGACTTGCCGGCGTCGGCCGTGAGGTCGGTGTCGCCGATCACCTGGCGCACGCAGGCGAGCGGCAGGCCGGCGGCATCGGCGAACATCTGCGGCAGGATGGTCGCCGTGCCCTGGCCGATCTCCTGGGCGCCGTTGTAGAGGAACAGATGCGCGCCCTCGCCTTCGCTCCATCGCAGCGCCCCCTTCATCGTCGAAGGATTGGCGATCACGGTGTTGCCGATGCCGTACCACATGCAGGCGATACCGGCACCGCGGCGCAGGTGCCCGCTGCCATCCTGACAGGGGCGATCGTTGAACGCCGCCGCCGCGGCCTTCGCCATCGCCCACGCCGGCCGCAGGGCATCGAGGCAGGCGCGCAGGCCGACGCTCGCCGCCAGCACCTGGCCCGTCGGCGTCGAATCGCCGGCGACGAGGGCGTTGCGGTCGCGGAACTCGAGCGCGTCGATGCCGGCCTGGGCGGCGAGGTCGTCGAGCAGCAGTTCGCCGACGAGCGTCGACTGCGGCACGCCGAAGCCGCGAAAGGCGCCGGCGACGCTGTCGTTCGTGAGCACGGCGCGCGTGAGCGCCCGCACGTTCGCGATGCGGTACGGGCCGCTGGCGTGGATCGGTACGCGGTTGGCAACGGTCGGGCCCCACGACGAATAAGCGCCGGTGTTGAAGTCGCCGGCGAAGTCGTACGACAGGAGCCGGCCGTCGCGGTCGCACGACCCGCTCGCCTGCATCAGCGCCGGGTGCCGCTTGGTGCTCGAGCGCATCGACTCCGGCCGCTCGTAGACCAGCCGCACGGCGCGGCCGAGCTTCCAGGCAGCAACGGCGAGCAGCGGCTGCACCGAGAGGTCGAGCTTGCCGCCGAAGCCGCCGCCGATCGCCGACGGCACGATGTGCACCTGCGCCGGCTCGATCTGCAGCACGCTGGCGATCTCGTCGCGGTCCATGTAGGGCGTCTGCGTGCAGGCGAAGATGCGGATGCGTCGCGCCGCGGCGCCGGCGCGCTCGGTGCCTTCGACGACTTCGGCCCAGCCCGCTTCGGGCTCGATGTAGGCGTGCTCGACATGGCGGGTCTCGAACGCCGTCGTCGCCGTGAACGCGGCGCCGGCCGAAGCGGATTCGACGTCGCCGCGGACGACGCGGCCGCGGCAGAGCACGTTGTCGGGATAGCGCGCGTGCAGCGCCTCGCCGCGGGCGGCGGCGGCGAGCGCGTCAGCGGTCGTCTCGTGCGCGGGCAGCAGCGTCCAGCCGATCGGCACGTCGCTCTCGGGCAGCGCCGAAAGCGACGCCTCGTCGCCGACCAGCGCCAGCACCGCCTCGCCGCGAAAGCGGGCGACGCCGTCGGCCAGCACCGGCTGGTCGCGCAGATCGGCGAAGATCGCGAAGGCGTTGTGGGGCACGTCGGCAGCGGTGAGCACGTCGACGATGCCCGGCCAGCGCAGGCGCAGCGGCGCCAGCTCGCCGATCGCGAACGCGGCATGCGGATGCGGCGAGCGGATCACGCGCATGGCGAGCATGCGCTCGCCGGGCCTCGCGTCGTTGTCGCTGTGGGTCGGCCGGGTATCGGCCGCGAACAACTCGGCGCCCGTCACTTTGGCCGGCGCATCGAGCCGGGCAGCGCGATGGCCGACGGCGCGCCCCGCCGGTGCATCGGCGATGTCGACCACCAGCCCGGCAGCGGCGGCCAGCACCGCCTCGACGATCTTGCGGTAGCCCGTGCAGCGGCAGAGCACGCCGGCCAGCGCGTCGTTCACTTCGGCCTCGCTCGGCTTCGGGTTCGCGCGCAGCAGCGCTTCTGCGCTCATCAGCATGCCGGGGGTGCAGATGCCGCATTGCGCCGCGCCATGGGCGACGAAGGCGCGCTGCAGATCCGAGAGCTCGCCGCCGGCGCCAGCCAGGCCCTCGACGGTGGTGACGCTGCGGCCATCGCACTGGCCGAGGGCGACGATGCAGGCGCAGACCGGCTCGCCGTCGAGCAGCACGGTGCAGGCGCCGCAGTCGCCGGCGTGGCAACCGATCTTGGTGCCGGTGAGGCCGAAGGCGTCGCGCAGCACGTCGCTCAGGCGGGCCGACGCATCGCCGCCGCAAGCGCGGTCAGCGCCGTTGACGCGCAGCTCGACGACGGCGATCCCGCCCAGCCGCAGGCCGTCGCGCGCCGTCATGGCGCCGGGCCGAGGCTGGCGAGCGCGCGCCGAAGCAGCGTCTGCGTGGCGTCGAGCCGGTAGGCGGCGCTGGCGCGCAGGTCGTCGAGCGGTGTGAGCGGTGCGAGATCGGTCGTATCGACGAGCGCGGCGAGGTCGCTGCCCGAAGACACGGCGACGAGCTTCACCTCGAGCGCGGGCAAGCGCCGCGCCACCGCCGAGCAGCTGCCGACGGCAGCGCCGGCGTAAACGACGCGGCCGGCGTCGTCGCGATCGATCACCACCGCAACCATCGTCATCGAGATCGTGAGGTAGCGGCGGCCGCCGAGCTTGATGAACGCCGAGCGGCACCGCGGCGACCGCTTCGGCACGCGAACGGCGACGACGAGCTCGCCGCCTTCGAGCGCCGTGCGTCGGTTGCCGAGCACGAAGTCTTCGACCGCGAGCTCGCGGTCGCCGCCCTCGCTGGCGAGCACGACCGACGCACCGAGCGCCATCAGCGCCGGCGTGCCATCGGCCGCAGGCGAAGCGTTGCAGAGGTTGCCGACGACGGTGCCGGCGTTCTGGATCTGCACGCCGCCGATCTCGCGCGCCGCCGACTTCAACGCATGGAACAGCGGCGGGAGATCGGCTCGGATCACGTCGGTCCACGTCGTGGTGGCGCCGAGGATCCAGCCGTTCGCGTCTTCTCGAATGCCGCGCAGCGAAGCGATGGCGGACAGGTCGAGCACCGGCAACGCGACCGGCCGGCCGACATGCGCCGGATAGAGATCGGTGCCGCCGGCGAGCACCGCCCAGCGCCCCACGGCCAGCAGGCGCGTGGCCTGCGGCACGGAGGCGGGGCGCTCAAATCGAGTCGTCACGAAGCGGTCACCACCAGAACAGGCTCCTGCGAACGGTAGGCTCTGAATGAAGTGTTTACTTCATTGCGGGGTCAATCTAGCATGCCGCGAACCGATTGCAAAGCGCGAATGCCCGCCACCCCCCGTGACCCCGCGCGCACGCGCGCACGCGTCCTGCGCGCCGCACGCACCGAGTTCATGCGTCATGGCTACAGCGGCGCCCGCGTCGAACGCATCTCGCGCAGCGGCCGCTCCAGCGACCGCATGATCTATTACTACTTCGGCAGCAAGGAAGCGCTCTATCTCGCGGTGCTCGAGGCCGTGTACGCTGAGCTCGGCGAGGCCGAGAGCGCGCTTGTGCTGGATGCCGCGAAGCCGCTTGAAGCGCTGGTCGCGCTGATCGCCTTCACCTGGAACTACTATCTCGCCCACCCGGAGTTCGTGGCCCTGCTGAGCAACGAGAACCTGCAACGCGGCCGCCTCGTCGCCAAGTCGGCCAAGGTCAAGCACCTGGCGCGGCCGGTTCTTGGGATTTTGGGGACAATACTCGCCGAGGGCTTGCGCCAGAAGGTGTTCCGGCCGGGCCTCGACGTGAAGAAGGTTTACCTCACGCTCGCCGCTCTCGGCTACTTCTACCTCTCGAACCGATACACCCTGTCGTCGTTTCTCGGCACCGATCTGATGCGGGCCGACGAGCGCGAGGCATGGCTGGCCGAGATCACGCGGGTGATGATCTCTTCGGTGTCGGCACCGGGCGCCTCGAACCAACGAAAAACGACGAAGACAAAGGCTTGAATGGCGGCGTACGACATCCAGAAAGTGCTCACGGTCCATCACTGGAACGAGTCGCTCTTCACCTTCACCTGCACGCGCGGCGCCAGCCTGCGCTTCGAGAGCGGCCACTTCGTGATGGTCGGCCTCATGGTCGACGGGCGGGCACTGCTGCGCGCCTATTCGATCGCCAGCGCCCACTGGGAAGAGCACCTCGAGTTCTTCAGCATCAAGGTGCAGGACGGCCCGCTCACCTCGCGGCTGCAGCACCTGAAGACGGGCGACGAAGTGCTCGTCGGCCGCAAGCCGACCGGCACGCTCGTGCTCACCGACCTGCTGCCGGGCCGCCACTGCTACCTGTTCGCGACCGGCACTGGCCTGGCACCGTTCATGAGCATCATCCGCGACCCCGACATCTACGAGCGCTTCGAGAAGATCGTTCTCGTGCACGGCGTGCGCAAGGTCGACGAGCTCGCCTACGCCGAACTCATCGCCCGCGATCTGCCGCAGCACGACCACCTCGGCGAGCAGGTCCGCGCCCAGCTCGTCTACTACCCGACGGTGACGCGCGAACCGTTTCGCAATCAAGGCCGCCTGCCCGACCTGATCGCCAACGGCAAGCTCTGCGGCGACATCGGCCTGCCGCAGATCGATCCGAAGCTCGACCGCGCCATGATCTGCGGTGGCCCGGCGATGCTGAAGGACATGCGCGCCGTGCTCGACAGCGCCAGCTTCACGGTTTCGGCGGGCATCGGCCAGGCCGGCGACTACGTGATCGAGCGCGCGTTCGTCGAGAAGTAGGCTGCTCGGTTCGATGATCGCGGCATCGAAAGCGGCAACGATGATCAGCGTTGCCATGGCACTCTCGCTCGCCCCGGCGCCCGCCGATGCGAATGCCGCTCGCAGACGAGACGCCACGGCGCCGGCAACGACGCCCCGCCCTGCCGCCCTGCCGCCGGCCGTCGCCTCGATCCTGCGTGCTTCCGGCCTGTCGGCTTCGAGCTTCGCCGTCTCCGTGCGCTCGGTCGAGACGCCAGATGTGCCGCCGCTGCTCGCGTTCAATGCCGAGCAGCCGTTCCTGCTCGCGTCGACCACCAAGCTCGTCACCTCACTGGCCGCGCTCGACCTGCTCGGGCCGGACCATCGCTGGCGGACCACGGCCTACGCGACCGGCCAGGTCGACGCCGGCCGGCTCGCCGGCGACCTCGTCATCGCTGGCGGCCCGGTCGGCCTCACCGGCAACGAGCTGCGCCGCTGGTTCGCGCAGATGCGTGCCGACGGCGTCCGCGCGATCACCGGCAACATCGTCCTCGAAGACGTGGCGCTGCTGCACGAACGCGATCCCAAGCAGGCGCGCGCCACCGAAGAGGAGCGCGATGCCGAGCTGCCGCCCGATGCACGCACCTACAACAAGGGCAAGCTGCTCGTCTCGGTGAGCCCGACGCGCGGCGAACGGGCCACCGTGACGCTGCGGCCGCGGCCGAGCAACGTGCTGGTGGTCGGCGACGTGTTCATGGGCGGCAGCACCTGCTCGGCCTGGGCACGCTGGAAAACGGCCGACGAGATCGAGAGCGGGCCGCCGCTGCAGCTCTGGGTGCGCGGCCGCTGGAACGCCGACTGCGGCAGCGAAGACATCGCCTTCGTGGCGCCGCCGGCCGAGCCGCTCGTCTTCGAGCCGGAGCTCGGCGCGGCGCCGGCGCTGCCGATCGCCGCGACGCGAATGGTGGCCGACCTGTGGGCGGAGGCCGGCGGTCGCCTGTCCGGCCACGTCGTCGAGCGCTCCGAGGTGGCGCCGCGGCCGCGCCTGCCGCGTTGGTCGAGCGCGCTGGAGACGCCGATGGCCGAGGTGCTGCGCGAGATGAACAAGACCAGCAACAACGAGGCCGCGCGCAGCGTCCTCCTTTCGCTCGCGCCCGACGACCTGCTGAAACCGCGCCGCACCGTGGCCGGTTTGCTGCAGGCCGCCCAGGCACGCGTGCGCGGCTGGCTGCGCGGTCAGGGCCTGCGCGACGGCGACATCACCGTCGTGCTCGGCTCCGGCGAATCGCGCGGCGAGCGCGGCAAGCCGCGGGCCCTGGTCGAGCTCCTGCGCAGCGCCTGGCGCAGCGCGAGCTCGCAGTCGCTGCTCGATTCGCTGCCGATCGCCGGCGTCGACGGCACCCTCGTCAACCGCATGACGCACGGCCCGGCCACCGGCAAGGCCTTCCTGAAGACCGGCACGCTGTCGGACACGCGCGCCCTCGCCGGCTATGTGCGAGCGCGCAGCGGCAAGGTCTACGCGGTGTCGATGATCGTCACCGACGCCGAAGCCGCGAAGGGTCGACCGGCGCTCGACGCGATCGTCGAGTGGCTGGCCAGGGCGGGTTGAGGCCGGCCTTCGACGCACCTTCGCGGCCATCGACGCGACGTTCCTGACGGCCTCATGACGGCCCGCGACCTACAACCGACCCGAAGGGCGGCAAGAGCGCGCAGTTCGACCGCCTCGCCCAGGGGCTCGATTTCGGTGCCTCGTCGTACGAGCTGGAGCCGCGCAGCATCCTCTGCGAGCACCTGAAAGCGAGCGACGCAGCGGTCCGTGCGGTGATCTTCCACAACCCGTTCGCCGGCGTCCCCTCGGCCGGCTTCATCAAGCTGCAGGCGCTGCGCAAGGTCGGCGGCCCGTGGCGGGCGCCGGAAGACTGGAGCGCCGACGCCTTCAAGACGATGTGCCTCGACGAGAAGGACGAGCGCGTCGAGGAGCTGCTGCTCATCGCCAGCAACAGCCAGGCCGATCGCACCACCGAAACGCCGTTCCGCTTCACGAAAGACGAGCCGATGCGGCTCAGCACGTCGAACGTCGGCCCGCCGCGTTGCCGTCGCCGCCTCCTTCAGGCCGGCGATGAAGCGCCGTATCGCGCCTCCAGCGCAGCGCGGCGCCTCGGATCGACGTTCACCCGGCGCAGGTCGCCGGCCACATGCGGCAGCGCCATCAACCGCCGGTCCATGACGCGAAACCACAGCGCCGGCACGTACGACAGCGGAAACATGCCGAAGTAACCGCTCGGCAACTGCGGCAGCTGCTCGAAATGGCGCAGCGACTGGTAGCGCCGCGACGGATGGGCGTGGTGGTCGGAATGGCGTTGCAGGTGGAAGGTGGCGAGGTTGGTGACGAGGTGGTTGGTGTTCCACGAATGGTGCGGCTGCGGTGCTTCGTACCTGCCGCCCGGCAGCCGCTCGCGCAGCAGGCCGTAGTGCTCGACGTAGTTGGCCGACGTGAGCTGCCACCACGCGACCATGTTGTGGACGGCGAGGAACGGCAGCATCACCCAGCCGAAGGCCGCGACCAGCCCGATCTGCAGCACCGCCGTGACGGCGTAGCTCTGCAGCATCGTGTTGTGCGCGCTCCACGGCGAACGCCCGATCGCCGCGAGCCGCTCGGCCTCGAGCCGCCAGGCGCGGCTGATGCCGCCCGGCAGCTCGCGCAACGCGAATCGGTAGATGCTCTCGCCCATGCGGGCGCTGGCGTGGTCTTCCGGCGTCGACACGAAGCGATGGTGGCCGCGACCGTGCTCGACCGTGAAGTGCCCGTAGGCCGGCACCGCGAGCACCAGCCGCGCCAGCCACTGCTCGACGGCAGTGTGCTTGTGGCCGAGTTCGTGGCCGGTGTTGATGCCGAGGCCCGAGTCGGTGCCGGCCACGTAGGCCAGCATCAGCACCGCCCACCACGACAGATCGTGGGTGCCGGCCCACCAGGCACAACCGATCAGGGCCACGAAGTGAAGCGGCACCGTCGCCCATGTCAGCCAGCGGTAATAGCGGTCGGCCTCGAGCTGCATGACGACGGCTTCGGGCGGATTGTTGCGGTCTTCGCCGATGAGCGCGTCGAGCAGCGGCATCAGGCCGTAGCTGATGACGAGCGGCAGTCCGAGCGCGAGCTGCCAGCCGGTGGCCGCGTGCAGCGCCATGCCGGCGAACGGCAGCAGCGGGTACACGCAGGAGAGCAGCCAGGCCCAGCGCTTGCGGTCGCGGTAAGTCACCGTGCGGCCGCTCGCGTCGACGGCGCTGTAGCTCGGGCTTGTCACGACGCGGCCGGGGTCGATCGTCAGCCGCTCAGGCGGCAACCGCAGCGCCGGCCGCTGCGCGCTTCGCGAGCAGCGCGTTGGCCGATCGCGACACCGGCTTCCTGCCGAGCACACCCGAGATGAAGGCGGCGGCGTCGACGATGCCGTCGAGCGATACGCCGGTCTCGATGCCGAGCCCGTCGAGCATGAACAGCACGTCTTCGGTGGCGACGTTGCCGGTCGCGCCTTTGGCGTAAGGGCAGCCACCGAGGCCGGCGACGCTGGCGTCGAAGGTGGCGATGCCGACTTCCATCGCGGCGTAGACATTGCCCACGCCCTGCGCATAGGTGTCGTGGAAATGGCCGCTCACCTCGGCCAGCGGGAAGTGCTTCAGCGCGCGCTCCATGACCGCCTGGACCTTCTTCGCCGTGCCGACGCCGATGGTGTCGGCGATGCCGCAGTGGTCGACGCCGACATCCTTCAGCAGCCGGACGACGCGCTCGACCTCGTCGGCACTGACGTCGCCCTGGTAGGGGCAGCCGACCACCACCGAGAGCGCGCCGCGCACCTTGATGCCGTACCCGTGCGCCGCCGCCACCACCGGCCGGAAGCGCTCGACGCTCTCGGCGATGGAGCAGTTGATGTTCTTCTGGCTGAAGGCCTCGGTAGCGGCCGCGAAGACGACGATCTCGTCGGGCCACTCGGCACGCGGCGCCGCGAGGGCCGCGTCGAGCCCCTTGATGTTCGGCACCAGCACCGAGTAGCGCACCCCGGGCAGACGGGTGATGCCGGCCATCACCGCGGCGTTGTCGGCCATCTGCGGCACCCACTTCGGGCTGACGAAGCTGGTGACCTCGATCTGCTTCAGGCCGGCCGCCTGCAGCCGATGCACGAGCTCGATCTTGACGGCGGCATCGACCGGCTGCTTCTCGTTCTGCAGGCCGTCGCGCGGGCCGACCTCGAGCAGCGTCACGCGGTGGGGAAGGTCGCTCACGGCTGCACCTCGATCCGCCGCGGCGTGGCCGCCGGCTCCGGGTCGGCAGGCCAGAGCCTTTTCAGCAGGCCGCGCAGGAAGCGCCAGAGCACGACGATGGTCGCGACCATCACCACCAGCGCGATGGCCAGGGCCGCGAAGAGCGCCACCGGATGCGTCCACGACAGCCACAGCGTCGCCGGCACGACGCTGTCGCCGAGCAGCGACAGGCCGATGTTCGAGAACGGCTCCGGCGAAGTGTTGGCGGCCGCGCGCGTGGTCGACTTGGCGATGTGGCTGGTGGCCGCGAGGGTGCCGCCGAGCAGCGCCGCGGCGGTCGCCCACTGCGACTGGTCGGCGCCGAACACCGCCGCCGCCAGCGCCGCACCGGCGGGGATGCGGATCACGGTGTGGACCGCGTCCCACACCGAATCGAGGCCCGGGATCTTGTCGACGAAGAACTCGACGAGCAGCATCACGCCCGAAAGGCCCAGCATCCACGGGCTCTCGAGCAGGTGCAGGCCGCTCGGCAGCGGCACCCAGCCGAGCCAGCCGGCCATGCCGGTGATGAACACCACTGCGTAGAGGCGCAGGCCGCTGGCCCAGCCGAGCGCGGCGGCGATGGCGACGAGGTGGGTCAGGTCGAGCGAGCTCAGGTTCATGGTGCGGCTCCTTCGGCGGGTGCGTCGACCCAGGCCGGCTGGCGTTTCTCGAGGAAGCTGGCGATGCCTTCCCGGCCCTCGCTGCTGGCGCGGATGTCGGCGATGCGCCGCGCCGTGTCGGAGCGTAATGCCGAAGTGATCTCGCGACCCGCGACGTCGTTCACCAGCTGCTTGCAGGCGCGGGTGGCGAGCGGGCCGTTGGCGACGAGCGCGGCGACGATGGCGTCGACCTTGGCGTCGAGGCCCTCGACCGCGCAGACCTCGTGCGCAAAGCCCATCGCCTTCGCCTCGGCAGCGCCGAAGCGCTCGGCGGTGACGAAGTAACGCCGCGCCGCCTGCTCGCCCATGGCACGGATCACGTAGGGGCTGATCGTGGCCGGCAGCAGGCCGAGCCGCGCTTCGCTGAGGCAGAACGTGACCGGCTCGGCGACGACGCGGATGTCGCACACCGAAGCGATGCCCATGCCACCGGCGTAGCAGTCGCCGTGGATGCGTGCGACCACCGGCACCGGGCAGCTGTAGAGCGTGAACAGCATTTCGGCGAGGACTTCCGCATCGGCGCGGTTCTGCTCCCACGTAGAGGCTGCGGCCTCGCGCATGAAGGCGAGATCGGCGCCGGCGCAGAAGGCCTTGCCGCTGCCGGCGACGACGATGGCGCGCACGTCGGCATCGTCGGTGAAGGCTGCGAAGGCCGCCGACAGTTCGCGGATGAGCGAGCCGTTGAGGGCGTTGCGAACCTCGGGCCGGTTCAGCCAGACCCGGCCGACATGGCCGGAGCGTTCGATGCGAAGTACGTTGCTCATGGTGTCACAGGCTTCTGCGGCAAGGCCTCGAAGGGCAGACCGAGTTGCGTGAAGAAGGCGGCCAGCTCGGGCAGCCAGACGGCGATGCCCCGATTGGAGCCGAAAAGGGCATGCGAATCGGTGCCGAAGCTGCCGAAGGCGACAAGCCTGGCGCGGCCTCCGCCGTTCACGTACCGGGCGTGCATGCGCTGCCAGGTCTCGGGGCTGAAATAGGAGTCGTTGTCGCCATAGAACCAGAGACTCGGCACCGTGGTCGTCTTCGCATAGCTCTCGACCGCGTCGGCCAGGCCGCGTTCCCATCCGTTGCAGTTGTCCTGACGCAGGCCGCCGGCGAAGTTGACGAGGCCGACGATCTCCGGCCGGTGCAGCGCGCCGACCGCCAGCGTCGTGAAGCCGCCATGCGACTGGCCGATGACGACGACGCGGCGCGCGTCGATGTCGGGCCTGGCTGCGAAATGGTCGAGCGCCGCGACGACGTCCTCGGCCTGCACGCGCCCGTTGCTCTCGACGTTGCAGCCGCCGCCGATGTACGAACCGCTCGATTTCGAGAAGCCCTGCCGCATCGGCACGACCACCGCATAGCCGCGGCTCACCAGCTCCCGCGTGGCCACGAGGTAGCGTGCCCGCTCCTGGAAGCGCGGGTTGCCGGTGGCCTTGCCGTGGTTGATGATCAGCAGCGGAAACGGCCCGTCGCCCGCTGGTCTGAACAGCGTGGTCTCGAGCTCCGCGGCGAAGAGGCCGGGCTTCTTCACCGTCACGATTTCTTCGCGCAGGTCGGCGGCGAGCGCTTGTGCGCCGGCCGTGCCGGCGGCGAGGAACAGGCAGGCGCAGACGGCGAAGCGGTGCGCCGCCCGGAGCCCGGCGCCGGCGTCAATAGCGCTTGGCCACTTCATCGAGCATGACCTCGGTGGCACCGCCGCCGATGGCGAGGATGCGGGCGTCGCGCCACAGGCGCTCGATCACCGTGCCGCGCATGTAGCCCATGCCGCCGTGGAACTGCTGGCAGCCCTGCACCACTTCGTTGACGAGCTCACCGGTGAGCGCCTTCAGCATCGACACTTCCTGGACCACGTCGTGGCCCTGCGTGACACGCCAGGCGCAGTGGTACATGAAGCTGCGGGCGGCGCGGACCTTGGCGTCGAGCATCGCGATCTTCTGGCGCACGACCTGCTTGTCGAACAGCGTGGCGCCAAAGGCGCGGCGGTCGCGCACGTGGTCGAGCGTGACCGCGAGCGCCTGCTGGCAGTGGCCCACGGCCATCGCGCCGAGGGCGATGCGCTCGGTCTGGAAGTTCTTCATCACCGAATAGAAGCCCCCGTTCTCCTCGCCGAGCAGGTTGGCGGCCGGAATGCGCACGCCGTCGAAGACCAGCTCGGCAGTGTCGGACGAGCGCCAGCCGCCCTTGTCGAGCTGTCTGCCGACCGTGAATCCCGGCGTGCCCTTCTCGACGATGAACATCGACATCGCGTGCCGACCCTCGCCCGTCTTCGCGGCCACGAAAAAGAGGTCGGCATGGACGCCGTTGGTGATGAAGAGCTTGGTGCCGTCGAGGATCCACTCGCTGCCGTCGGCCGAGCGCCTGGCGGTGGTGCGGATGCCGGCGACGTCGGAGCCGGCGCCGGGCTCGCTGATCGCAACGGCGGTGATCGTCGTGCC
>JAYVNL010000290.1:0-3296 GCA_043758495.1 Rhizobacter sp. | reverse complement strand
TGTAGAGGCCGTTGATGGTCTCGGCCAGTGCGTTGTCGTAGCTGTCGCCCTTGCTGCCGACTGACGGCTCGACGCCGGCCTCGGCCAACCGCTCGCTGTAGCGGATCGACACGTATTGCGAGCCGCGATCCGAATGATGGACCAGGCTCTTGTCTCGCTCGGGCTGGCGTGCGTACCATGCTTGTTCCAATGCATCGAGGACCAAATCCGTTTGCATCGAGCTGCTGATGCGCCAGCCCACAATGCGCCTGGCAAAGACGTCGACGACGAACGCCACGTATTGCCAGCCCTGCCAGGTCGAGACGTACGTGAAGTCCGAGACCCAGAGCTGGCTCGGTTGTTCGGCTCGGAACTGCCGGTTGACCTTGTCCAGCGGACACCGCGCCTTGCAATCGCTGATCGTGGTGCGCACGACCTTGCTTCGCATCACGCCACGCAGTCCCAGCCGCCGCATCAATCGTTCGACCGTGCATCGAGCCGCCGGCGTCCCTTCCCGCGCCAGTTGCCGCCAAACCTTGTCGGCGCCGTAGACCGGCATGTGGGCCTGCCAGATACCTTCGATCTGAGGCGCCAGGATGTCGTCGCATTGAGCGCGTGCGAAGCGTAGTTGCGGGTGGCGCTGAAGTGCCACATGTGTCGATATCCAGATGGGGAGACCTGCAGAACCTTGCAGATCGGCTCGACCCCGAAGATGTCGCGGTGCGCGTCGACAAACTTCCTCAAGACTTGCATCGGCGGTCGAGCTCCGCCAGAGCGAAAAACGCGCTGGCTACCTTGAGAATCTCGTTGGCTCGGCGCAGTTCCTTGACCTCGCGCTCCAGTTCCTTGACGCGCTGCGCCTCGGTCGCGGTGACGCCTTCGCGTACGCCGGTATCGACCTCCTGGCGCTTCATCCAGTCCGGCAGCGTCTGCGGCACACAACCGATCTCGGGTGCGATCGATTCCACCGCGGACCACAGCGACGGGTACTCCCCGCGATGCTCCTGCACCATGCGCATCGCCCGCTCGCGTACCTCAGGTGAGAACTTGTTCGACTTGTTCATGGCTCCAACTTCTCAAAGGTTGGAGCCTCCACAAATTGCGGGGCGATTCAATCAGCCTTCGCGCCAGTTGCGTTGCTTTGTGTAGGTGGGCATTGCACTCGCCGTTGATCACCCGTTGCACTGCGGCATCCCGAGCGCTTGCTTCTGCAGGTGATGGAGCCGAAACCGAGCAGCGACTTACCAAACACTCTGGGTGGGAAAGCGCTTGCCACGCGATGCGATAAGTCAAGATTTCACGCCGACAATGAACTTTATTGTCCAGCGGTCGGCGTCGTGGGTAAGGCCGCGGCCGATGCCGAGGTTGAGGTCAAAGGCACCAAATTCGCGGTCGATCACCGCGTATGCGGTCTTGCTATTCCGGCTCCAGGATTGCAAGTGGCGCGCCGGGCCTAGTTCGTTGTAAGCCTCCAAGCCAACCTGCGTTTTCGGGTCGATCGAGTAGGCGACCTTGAAATCGATGTCAGCGGTAGCCGGGCCGCCGCGGGAGAGGCTCCCGTCAATGTTCGGATTGAATGCGACGAGCCATGCGCCGTTGCGCCACCCGAGGATGCCCTTGAGTTCGGCGTTCCAAGGCGTTTCGGACACACGCAAGCTGGTGCGGCCCACTTCGAAGTTGACGCCCCAGAAAATGCCGGCGTCACTGGCGTGAGGGGCGATGTACTTGAGTCGAACCTTGGCACCGTCACCATGTATGCCACCAGCCGAATCACGCGTCGACAGTAGGTACAGGCCCAACTCAAGCACGTCGGTTAAGCCGTAGTTCAGCTCGGGCGTCAAACGGTAGACGTGCTCGGGCGGCTGTTCGCCGGCATAGTCCGGCGCGCGCCGGCCCGTGAACACGTAGTTGTTGTGGAAGTCGATGCTCGCTTGTCCGGGCGCCTTCATGTCGTCTAGGTAGACCTGAATCTCTTCAGGGGCGGCTTGGCAAGGCATCGTTGTGGATGCCAACACAATGCACAGGCTGATTAGTGCGAGGTGTCTTGGACCTGCGTCTCGCGCTCCGGAGCTGGCGGTCACCGGCATGTCGGCTTGCCGCAATTCACTTCGTTTGACGGATTGCCGCGACACGTCGTCGCGCATCGTTGGCTGGTATTCAACATCGCGTAACCGCCGCCCAGCGCCTAAAAGTGAGCGCCGGTGTTTGTCTAGCGACACGCCTAGTCCTGAGCCAATCTCGCCTGCTGACACGTCCGTTGCGCGAGGATCAATTTCGCGTGCGTCGCCGCTATCGGCCTGGACTGGCGGCGTGCCAAGCACTTGCTCTACGAGTGATGGCGCCGCACGATTCAAGTCGAATTGAGTCATGGTGTTGCTCCGGTGGTTGTCGAGGCGGCCGCCGGCCGTGCCCGAGTTGCGGTTCCCAAGTCGTGCCGATCACTTCGGGGTATAGATATGGTGGCTAAGGATCGTCTGCGCAACGCGCGTTGCGACGGGTTTTTATCCGGCTGCTCATCGAGTCGGCTTTCTCATCGAGAGGTCTGTAGTTTGAATGCTGTTTGTTGCTTGAATCGTCTGAACGAGCAACGAATTCGTTGACTTCGCAACTATTAGACGCAACACACATCTCGATCATGTCCATCGACGCCGCACCATACACAGATTCGACAGTGCGAACAGGGTCGCCAGTTGGGCGGTGTTCTTGGCCAGGGCGCGGTAGCGGACCTTGACGAAGCCGAACTGCCGCTTGATGACCCGAAATGGGTGTTCGACCTTGGCGCGGATGCTGGCCTTGATCCGCTCGATCTCGTCGACGATTGCGTTGGATGTGCGGCTGCGGTCGAGCGCGCGACGCTTGCCGAGGCGCATCGCCACGTGCCAGTCGGTGGTCCCGGCATCGTCGCGCTTGGCGATTCCTTGATAGCCGGCATCGCTCTCGTCACCGTGCAGGAGTGAGTTGCCTTGTGTGACATCGTTGACGTTGGCCGCCGTGCCGGTGACGGTATGGACCAGCCCCGATTCGGCATCGGTACCGATGTGCGCCTTCATGCCGAAGTGCCACTGGTTGCCCTTCTTGGTCCGATGCATCTCCGGGTCCCGCTCGCCGTCGGCGTTCTTGGTCGAACTCGGTGCCGCGATCAGCGTCGCATCGACGACCGTGCCGGCTCTGAGCATCATGAAGTTGACCCGTTTTCATGGAGCCCCGATGCTTGATAGCGAAGGAGCCCATGATGCCCAGAAGCAGACCGCCGTACCCGCAGGAATTTCGAGAGCAGATCGTCGAGTTGGCCAAGGTCGGTCGCACGCCGAGCGAGC
>JAYVNL010000289.1:0-3301 GCA_043758495.1 Rhizobacter sp. | reverse complement strand
CGCGCCTTCGCGCACGAAGGCTTCGGCGGTGGCGCGACCGATGCCCTGGCCGGCAGCGGTGACAAAGGCGGTCTTGCCGGCGAGGCGATCGGTCATGGCGTGGGTCCTTGCGGCGGGGTGGGGCGGTGCCGGCGAAAGCGCCGCTCCGGCCGAGGATAGAGCGAATCCACCATCTTGACGATTGACGGCGCCGGTCGCCGATGCCAACCTCGCAGTCGATTTGCAGAGGAGGCAGGGTGGCAGGCAACGGCGTCGCGGTGATCGTCGTCCACGGCGTCGCCGACCAGAAGCCAGGCGAGACCGCGCGCGCCGTCGTCGAGCTTCTGGTCGCGACCGATCCCGGCCACATCGGCGCCGCCTATGCCGCGATTTCGCGCGAGGACTTCGTCATCGCCGTCCCCCTGCTGGCGCCAAAGGGGGCACCGCCCGAGCGCCACAACGCGACACCGCGCGGCGAGGATCGCGGCCTCGGCAAGTCCTGGCTGCAGTCGAAAGGCTCCGACTTCCAGCGCCATGGCTGGCAGGTCGCGGCCGATGCTGCTGCCGCTCCCAGCACCGACGCACCCGCATTGCGCGCCGATGCCGATCGCGGCATCGCCGCCACCGACTATCTGCTCACCAAGCACCGCGACAACGGCGCCACCAGCGAGTCCTACGAATCCGCCTGCATCCACCTTGAGCGGCACGCCGAGACGACCACGCCGGTCGACGTCTACGAGATGTACTGGGCCGACCAGTCGCGGCTCGCGGGGGCGTTGCCGCGGATCGTGACCGAGCTGTTCACGATGGTGTTCCGGCTCTCCAAGCTCGGCCGCGACACTGTCGACGAGGCCGCCCGCGCCGGCAACGCAGCGACACCGCGCAGCGCCTGGTCGGCGCGCGGCTGGCGCCTGACCGCGTTCCTGCAGAGCGGCCTCGACTGGATGTTCGCCAACCTGCTGGCACTGTTGTTTGCGCAGCTGCTCCTGCTCGGGTTGGTCTTCGTCGCCCTCGGCCTGGCCGCACTGGCCGCGAACCGGCACTGGCTCTACGCCGGACTCGCCAGCGCCGGCCTGGCCGCGGGTGCGCTCGCGTTTCTCTACCACCGGCGCGACGGGCTGCGCAGCCCCGGGCGCTGGGCGCTGGGCTTCCTGGTCGCCTTCGCCTGTATCTGCGCACTGGTCTCGGCGCCGCTGGCACCGTGGCTGCTGGCGCTGCTGCTGATCGCCATCGTGACGCTTCTCTACGACGCCGCGCTGCGCGTTGCCGACGACCGCTTTCCGCTCGTGCGCATTGCCGGCCGCGTCATGTGGGCAGCATTGCTGGCGCTGATGCTGGCCAGCGCCGTCCACGAGTTCGCGCGAGCCGAGAGCGGCCTCGATCCACTGAGCTTCGATATCGGCTGGCATGCCGCGCTGTTCGGCGTCGAGGTCACGCTCTGGTTCGTGAAGCTGTGGTGGATGGTGGCGGGCGGCCTCCTCGCCGTGTGGTTCGTGGCCGGCATCGTCGCCGCCTGGCGCCGCGACTACGAAGACCGCGCCAGCATCGCCACGGGCCGGCTCGGGCTGGCGATCTCGATCGCCACCTTCCTCGTCCTGACGATGGCGATCTGGGCGCTCCTCAGTGGCGTGATCGATCGTGCCGCGGCGAACGTCATGTACTCGCCATGCATCTTCGCGTTCGACGAAGCCGCTGCGATCCGCAACGAGGAAAGCCGGCGTGTCGGTCGCGGCGCCGTCGACGATTCACCGCGCGGCATCCGGGCGCTGCCGCCCTATGCGGCGACGGCGAACGAGTGCCTCTGGCGCACCGAGGCCGGCGTCGTCAACGCCATCGTGCCGGCGGCGCCGTCGCCCTCGGCATCGAGCGGCGCGCGATTCCTGAACGATCGCTACGTCAACAGCACGGCGGCGTTCTCGGTGGTCGCGACGCTGCTGATCGGCCTCGTCGCCTACCTCGTCTCGGTGTTCCTGCCGAGCGTTCTGGCCGAGATGAAGCTGCTCGTCGGGCGGGCCCGCGAGCTGGCAAAGAAGACGGTCGAGCGCAACGAGCGCAAGGCCGAGCTGCCGCCGCCGCCACCCTGGATCGCGGCACCGAAGCGCCGCCCTGTCGATGTCGACGAGCGCGATCGCGTCCGCCGACTCGGGCGGTGGCTGACGGCGGGCTTTCGCCACACCGATGCGGTCGTGCTCGTCGTCGTCGGCTTCGGCGCCGCGGCGGGGGTCTGCGTCGCGATCCTGTTCGGCGCCGACAACGTCGCCGACCTGTTCGGCGCCGTGAACCCGAGCAGCGCCCTGCGCGAGCTGTTGCCCGGCGCCGAGGAATGGGTGCGAGAGACCTCGGCCGACCTCCTCAAACCGTTCGTGCTCGCCACCGCCGGCATCGGCGTCGCGCTGACGGCGCTCGGCGGCGTTCTCTCGCGCTACCTGCCGCCGCTGCGGGCGCCGCTCGACATCGCGCTCGACGTCGACAACCACTTCCGCGAGTTCCCGCGCGCCGCCATCCCGCGCGCCCGCATCTTTTCGCGCTATGCCGCGCTGCTCGGTCATGTCTCGGCCCGCAACTACGCGCGCATCGTCGTTGTCGCCCACAGCCAGGGCACGGTGATCAGCGCCGAGCTGCTGCGCTTCCTCGCCAGCCGCGACGCCCACGCGCCCCGACCGAACGACGCGCCTCGGCTCGACGGCGTCGCCCTGCCGGAGATCCGCATGCTCACGCTCGGCTGCCCGCTGCGCCAGCTCTATGCAGCCCGTTTCCCGACGCTGTACCGCTGGGTCATCGAGCGCCGCGTTGCCGGCACCGGCATGCCCGACCTCGCCGGCACGATCACCGGCCCGCGCGCTCACGACGTCGGCGTCGCGCGCTGGGTCAATGCCTTTTGCGCCGGCGACTACGTCGGCCGCTGGCTCTGGAGCGATTCGCCGGCGCCGGTCGACAACACCGATCCGGTCGGCCACCCGATGATCGACAACGCTGACCGGGCAACCCGCTTCGGCCGCGAGTTCGCCTACGACGGCTTCGATCCCATGCCGCCCGTCGTCGCGCCCTTCCAGAGCGACCGGGAGCTCGAGGTCTGCCTCGGCTTCGGCGCCCACACCCATTATTTCGAGCCCGACCAGGCCGACGTGGCGTGGCTGATCGACACCCTCGTTCGCTGAAGCGCGCGCCCGCCGCTATCGAAACACCTCAGGTCCAGCCCGGGAGCGCGGGCCGAGGATGCGCTCTTCGGCCTGCGCCGATATGCGCTGGCGCAGCGACGGCGACTCGACAGTGCCGGGGCAGATCGCGTTGCAGCGGATCTTCTTTGTGATGAAGTCGGCGG
>JAYVNL010000288.1:0-10241 GCA_043758495.1 Rhizobacter sp. | reverse complement strand
CGCCGGGTTGATCGTGTACTTGGCGATGTAGCGCCTGACGCGGAAGTTGTCGTTGCGCTCGCTGTCTTCGGGCAGCGTGCCGCGCTGCGCCTTCATCTTGTGAGCGGTCTGCCAGGTCCGGATCACGACCTCGCCGACGCGGCCCATCGCCTGGCTGTCGCTCGACATCATCGAGAACACGCCGAGGTCGTGGAGCACGTCTTCGGCGGCGATGGTCTCGCGGCGGATCCGGCTCTCGGCGAACGCAAGGTCCTCGGCGATCGACGGGTCGAGGTGGTGGCACACCATCAGCATGTCGAGGTGCTCGTCGACGGTGTTGACGGTGTAGGGCATCGTTGGGTTCGTCGACGACGGCAGGACGTTCGGCAAGCCGGCGCACTTGATGATGTCGGGCGCATGGCCGCCGCCTGCGCCTTCGGTGTGGAAGGTGGCGATGGTGCGGCCCTTGAAGGCAGCGATCGTGTCTTCGACGAAGCCCGATTCGTTGAGCGTGTCGGTGTGGATGGTGACCTGCACGTCGTGGCGGTCGGCCACCGACAGGCAGTTGTCGATCGCCGCCGGCGTCGTGCCCCAGTCCTCGTGCAGCTTTAAACCATAGGCGCCGGCCTCGACCTGCTCCTCGAGCGCGCGCGGCAACGAGGCGTTGCCCTTGCCCTGGAAGCCGAGGTTCATCGGGAAGCTCTCAGCCGCCTTCAGCATCGCATGGATGTGCCACGGGCCGGGCGTGCAGGTCGTGGCGAAGGTGCCGGTCGCCGGGCCGGTGCCACCGCCGAGCATCGTTGTGACGCCGCTCATCAGCGCTTCCTCGATCTGCTGCGGGCAGATGAAGTGGATGTGAGAGTCGATGCCGCCGGCGGTGACGATCATCCCTTCGCCAGCGATGATCTCGGTGCCCGGTCCGATGACGATGTCGACGCCCGGCTGAACATCGGGATTGCCGGCCTTGCCGATGCGGGCGATGAGGCCGCCCTTGAGGCCGATGTCGGCCTTGACGATGCCCCAGTGATCGATCACGAGCGCGTTGGTGATGACGGTGTCGGCGACCTCGGCGGCCAAGCGCTGGCTCTGGCCCATGCCGTCGCGGATCGTCTTGCCGCCGCCGAACTTGACTTCCTCGCCGTAGCCACCGGCCTGCAGGGTGAAGTCCTTCTCGACCTCGACAACAAGGCCGGTGTCGGCGAGGCGAACGCGATCACCGACAGTCGGGCCGTACATCTCGGCATAGGCGCGGCGAGTGATCGAGGCCACGTCAGAGCTTTCCTTGCACCAGGCCGCGAAAGCCGTAGACGACTCTGTCGCCGCCGAGTGCAACCAATTCGACCGTGCGCTGCTGGCCCGGCTCGAAGCGCACGGCCGTGCCCGAGGCGATGTTGAGGCGCATGCCGCGGGCAGCGTCGCGGTCGAATCGCAGCATTGCGTTGGTCTCGGCGAAGTGGTAGTGCGAGCCGACCTGGATCGGCCGGTCGCCGCTGTTCTCGACGATGACCGTGAGCGTTGGCCGGCCGACGTTGAGCATGCGCTCGGCGCCGTCGTCGACCAGGATTTCGCCGGGGTTCACGAGATCGGCTGGTGCACGGTGACCAGCTTGGTGCCATCGGGGAAGGTCGCCTCGACCTGGATGTCGGGAATCATCTCGGGCACGCCATCCATCACGTCGTTTCGCGACAGCAACGTCTTGCCCTCGCTCATCAGGGCGGCGACGGTGCGCCCGTCGCGTGCACCTTCCATGATCGCGGCGCTGATGAAGGCCACCGCTTCCGGGTGATTGAGCTTCACGCCGCGGGCGAGCCGGCGCTCGGCCAGCAGGGCGGCGGTGAAGATCAGCAGCTTGTCTTTTTCGCGCGGCGTCAGGTCCATCGGGCGGGGCGGGCTGCAAGAGCGGTGCCATGAACGGCGATAGCGTCGATCATACGGGCCGGGTTCGCGCAGCCGCATCGGTTCATGTGCGCCAGACGCGCGGCGGGCAGGCGTCGAGGTCCCAGGCAATGCGCCGCCACTGCGCGCGGATTTGCGTCAGCAGTTTCATCGCCGGCTCGACGCGATCGGCCAGCGCCCGGACGACGACGACGCTCGCTTGTGGCGAGGTGGCGCCGGCCGTTGCCGCGAGCGCGTGGCCGTCGAGCGCGGCGCGGGCGGCGTCGAGGAGGGCGTCGCGGCGCTGCTCGACGAGGGCGCTGCCGGCGCCGAACCAGAGCGTCGCCAGCACGCGGTGGCCGGCCCAGCCGAGTGGCGAATCGAGAAGGCGGGTGTCTTCGGCACGCACGACGCCGCGCTCGAGCCAGCGCCCCGGCAGCTCGATGCGTTGCGCGAAAGAACCCGCCACGAACGGTTGCGCCGACGTCGGCAAGCCGAGTGCGGTGATGTCCCAGCCGATCATCTCCGCACCGTCGGCGAGCGTGAAGCGCATGCGGTTCCCGGCGATGCAGCCGCTGTATGCCAGCGCCTCGAGCGGCAGCCACTCGCAGCGGCTGCCAGCAGCGAGGCGCACGTCGACCGTCTGCCCGGCGGCGTCGCCGAGGCTGCGGTAAAAGCGGGTCGCACCAGGGGTCGTGAGCAGCGCGTGGCAACCTTCGCCGAGGTCGGCGTCGATGGCGAGCGTGTCGCCGCCGACCAGGCCGCCGGGCGGGTGCACGAGCACGCTGTGGCAAATGCCGCCTTCCGGATAGAGGCTGCGCAGGATGCGCAGCGGCCCGTGGTGGCGGTCGTGCACCACCGTGCGGTCGTCCTGCCGGCGGTAGCTGAGAGAGAGGGCGCCGTGCCAGGCCATCCGGCTGCGAGCGAGGCCGCGGTCAGGCGCCGGCCAGCTTGCCCGCGAGCTCGCGCAGCACCTCGCGCATCGACTGGAAGCCGCTCGCGCTTGGCATCCAGTCGAGCCCTGGCTGCGAGGTCCGCCAGGCCAGGCCCATCGGCGCCGCTTCGATGCGGATGTCGCTGCCGGCGGCTTCGGAGAAGGCGCGCAGGGCCCGGTCCATGTGGTAGCCGTGGGTCACGACGACGATGTGGCGGATGCCGGCCGGCCGCAGCAGCGCGATCGTGCGGCCGGCGTTTTCGCGGGTGTCGCGCGACTCGTCCTCGAGCCAGCGGATCGGCCGGTTGAATTCCTCGGCAGCGATGCGGCCGGCGACGCGGGCCTCGGGCGTGGCGTCGCTCTTCGCCGCCCAGCCGACGCCGCCGCTGAATGCCATCGGCGCGCCGATCTGGCCGGCCAGCCAGACGCCATAGCGCAGCCGCTCGAGCGACGCGTCCTGCAGGCTGCTGACGCCGTATTCGGGCGCGAACGGCTCGGCACCGCCACCGAGGATCACGATCGCCAGCGCCTTCGTGCCCTGAGCCTCGACGCGAAGCTCGCGGAAGCGGTCGAAGCTCATCGCCGCCGGTGGCTTCAGCATGAGCATCGAGACGCCATGCGCCGCCCCGGTGCAGGCCGAAAGCCAGAGCAGGACGACGCTGGCCAGGATCAACAGCCAGCCGAGGCCGCGGCGCGGCAGCAGCAGCCGCGCCCCGACGAGGGTGAGCAGCAGGAACGGGACCGGCGGCAGCAACAGGGCCGTGATGAACGGCTTCCACGATTCGATTCCGAGCATCCCGAAGAAACTGTTCACGGAGGTTCCCTTGCCATGCGCGACGGCGGCGGCGATTGTGCCGGAGCTCGAACCAGGGCGGCGGTGGCGCCGGGTCGCTTGCCGCGGCATCATTCGGCCGTGCGCGTCTTTTGCTGCCTCCCTCACGAACAGGACTCTCAATGAGCGACCGAGCCGCGGAACTGCGCGAGCTGCTCATCCGCAATTTCGATGACCTGCCCAAGGAGCGCGAACTGCGGCTGCCGCTCTACGACACGAATTGCGCCCGTCTCGGCCGCGGCACTGCGGCGCGCGGCCTCGGCATGAGCATCGACATCGTCGCGCCCGGCATGCGCGGCTGCCCTTACCACTTGCACCACGCGCAGGAGGAAGCCTTCGTGATCCTTGAGGGTCACGGCACGTTGCGGGTTGCGGGCGAGATGCTTGCGTTGAAGGCGGGCGACGTCGCTTTCCTGCCGGCCGGGCCCGACTACCCGCACCAGATCATCAACACCTCCGACGCGCCGCTGAAGTACCTGTCGATCAGCACCATGACGCGGCCGGAGATCGTCGAGTACCCCGACTCCGGCAAGTACCTGGCCACGGCCGGCCCGATCGGGCCGCCCGTGTTCGGCAAGATCTCGGCACTCGGCCCGGACCTCGACTACTGGCAGGGCGAGCCGTGAGTTGCGTCGCCCGGGCAATCCTCGCGTGAGAGTCCGGCGCTGCCTCTGGATCTGGCTGATGCCGGTCTTCCTGCTGCTCGCGCAGCAGGGCCAGTACCGGCACGAGCTCGGTCACGACCGGAGTGCGGCGTCGTCGTCGTCGAAGAAGCAGGCGGCGCCGGAGAGCGAGCCGTGCGCGCTGTGCGCCGCCTTCGCGCAATTGTCGGGAGCCGCCCGGCCGGAGGCGCGAGCGGCGGTTCTGCTCGTCGGCCTGAGCTTCCATACGGCCGCCGAGCCGGCCCACGTCGGCGCCCAGCCGGCCTTGCCGGCAGCTCGCAACCGCGGCCCGCCCATCGCCTGAAGACCCGAGAGAAAACCCGACCGCACGGCGCATCGCCGGGCGCGACTCTTTCCCGTTTTCAAGAGGATGTGCGACATGGTTCGCTTTCGACGTTCACGCGTGGCTTCGGCCATCGCGTTCATGACTCCATTCGCGGCGCTCGCCGCCGAACCCATCGCAACAGTGGCCCAGGCCGCTGCCGCCCCAGCCAGCGCCGCGTCGGAGCCGGCGACGCAGCGGCTCGCGCCCGTCGACGTGATCGGCGTGCGCCAGCGGCTCGATGCCGCGCGCAACAGCCTGCTGCCCGAGACCGGCAGCACGGTCTACCGTTTCGACCGGCAGGACATCGAGCGGCTGCCGCTCGGTGACAGCACTCCGCTCAACCAGGTGCTCTTGCGCGCGCCCGGCGTCGTCCAGGATTCGTATGGTCAGTTCCACGTGCGCGGAGACCACGCGAACGTCCAGTACCGCATCAACGGCGTCATCCTTCCCGAGGCGATCAGCGGCTTCGGCCAGCAGATCTCGACGCGCTTCGCGGATCGCGTCAACGTCCTCACCGGCGCCTTGCCGGCGCAGTACGGCTACCGCACAGCGGCGATTGTCGACATCTCCACCAAGGACGGCACGCTCGACGACGGCGGCGTCGTCGACGTTCTGTTCGGAAGCCGCGGCCACGTCGAGCCGAGCATCGAGCTCGGCGGCAGCCGGGGCGCGTTCAGCTATTTCCTGACTGGCTCGTACCTGAGGAACGACATCGGCATCGAAAACCCGACCGCCGCCAGCAGTGCCATCCACGACCGCACGAACCAGGCCAAGGGCTTCGGTTATCTCTCGTACCTGCTGAACACCGACAGCCGCGTCAGCGTGCTCTTCGGCCGCAGCGACAACCGCTTCCAGATTCCGAACGTGCCCGGGCAGGCGCCCGTCTTCATGCTCGCCTCGGCGCCGGCCGTCGACTCGCGCAGCCTCGATGCGAACCAGCAGGAGAGGAACCGGTTCGGCGTTCTGACGTACCAGGGCGCGGCCGGCGCCAGCGTCGACTACCAGGTATCGCTGTCGAGTCGCACGACCGACGTTCGCTACAAGCCGGACCCGATCGGCGACCTCGTGTACGACGGCATCGCTGCCGACATCCTTCGCCGCAACGTGGCGACGAGCCTGCAGGCCGACCTGAGCTGGCGCCTGGCGGCGGACCACACCGTGCGTGCCGGTCTCTTCGCGCAACGGGAGCGCTTCACCGTCGCCAACAGCGCGAGCGTCTTCCCGGCCGACGCCAATGGCATGCAGACGAGCGACGTGCCGATCCGCATCGACGACGATTCGCGCATCAAGGGGCGCCTCTGGGGCGTCTACGTGCAGGACGAATGGCGGCCGACGAAGGCCCTCACGATCAACTACGGCCTGCGCTACGACAAGGTCAACACCGTCGTCGACGAGAGCCAGTGGAGCCCGCGCATCGGCGCGGTCTACGACGTCACCCCTGACCTGCGCGCCCACATCGGCTTCGCCCGCTACTTCACGCCGCCGCCGACCGAAAAGATCGACACCACCTCGATCGCCAGCTTCCTCGGCACGACGAACGCCCTGCCTTCCGACGCCAACACGGCGGTGCGCTCCGAGCGCTCGAACTATTACGACGCGGGTCTCGCCTGGCAGGCCACGCGCGAGGTCACGCTCGGCATCGACGGCTATGTTCGGCGGGTGCGCCACCTGCAGGACGACGGCCAGTTCGGCAACGCGCTCATCTTCTCCGCGTTCAACTACGCGCAGGGCCGCATCGCCGGCCTCGACCTGTCGGCGAGCTACCGCGGCAAGAGCCTTTCGAGCTACCTCAACGTCGGCCTCTCGACGGCGCGCGGCAAGACGGTCGAGACCGGCCAGTTCAACTTCGACCCGGCCGAGCTCGGCGTCATCAACGCCGGATTCGTTCACCTCGATCACGAGCAGGGCCTGAGCGTATCCGGCGGCGTGGCGTACCGCTTCGCCGACGGCACGACCGCGGGCATCGACGGCCTCTACGGCAGCGGCCTGCGCAGCGGCTTCGCCAACAGCGAGCACCTGCCGGGCTACACGCAGGTCAACCTGTCGGCGGCGCACACCTTCGACCTCGGCTCGGGGTTCGGCAAGCTCGGCACGCGCGTCGCCGTGCTCAATGTCTTCGATCGCAGCTTCGAGCTGCGCGACGGCTCCGGCATCGGCGTCGGCGCGCCGCAGTTCGGGCCGCGCCGGACGATCTACGCCGGCTTCACCAAGAGCTTCTGACCCGGCCCGGGGCCGCTACGGCGCGAGCCGCTCGCGGACCCAGCCGGTGCCGTCGCGGCGGTAGCGCAGCCGGTCGTGCAGGCGCGACTTGCGGCCCTGCCAGAACTCCCAGGCGTCGGGCTGCAGGCGGTAGCCGCCCCAGTGCGGCGGCCGCGGCGGCTTGAGCATGAACTGCGCACCGTAGCGCGCGGCGCCGGCAACGAGCGTCGCTCGCGACGCGATCACGCGGCTCTGCGGCGAAGCCCAGGCACCGATCCGGGAGTCGAGCGGCCGGGTCGCGTAGTAGGCGTCGGACTCGCTCTCGGATACCTTTTCCACGCGGCCCTCGATGCGGACAACGCGCTCCAGCTCAACCCAGTGGAACTGCAGTGCCGCGAACGGCTGCACCGCCAGCTCCAGGCCCTTGCGGCTGTCGTAGTTGGTGTACCAGACGATGCCCCGCTCGTCGACACCCTTGACGAGGACGATCCGCGTCGACGGCCGGCCATCGGCGGCCACCGTCGCCAGCGTCATCGCGTTGGGTTCGGGCAGGCGGGCCTCGAGCGCCTGGTCGAGCCATGTCTCGAACTGGTGCAGCGGCTCGGCGGCCGACGCACTCTCGTCGAGCTCGGCAAGCTCGTAGCTCTTGCGCAGGGCGGCCAAGTCTTCCATGTCGCAGAGTATAGAAAGCGCAGGCGGGCGAGCGCCGGTGTAAGGATTACCGAGCACGCGCCCGGGATCGCGACAGCCCGCGGACGCTCCGAAGGCCGATAGGGGAAGGCCTTACGTAGACCTCCCACTTACTGTCGGCGGCATCGTCTCTCATCCTCGGCGCATGGCATCGCATCACACCGTCGTCGTTCTCGCAGCCGGCAGGGGCTCGCGCTTCCTGTCGGCCGGGCACAAGCTCGCACAGCCGCTCGGCGATGACAGCGTGCTCACAGCGACGCTCGCCAACGCGATCGCCAGCCACCTCCACGTCGTCGTCGTCACGACCGAGCGCTTCGCCGCCGCGGCCCGCAGCAGCGTCGCCGCCCGCGACGTCGTCGTCCTGGCCGACGTCGGCTCGGCCGGCGCCGGGCCGTTCGGCATGGGCGTATCGATCGCCGCCGGCATCCGGGCCCGGCCGGAAGCGGCGGGCTGGCTGGTGCTTCCCGGCGACATGCCGCTCGTGAGGCCGGCCACGCTGCAGGCGGTGGCGCGCGCTCTCGACGAGCACCCCGTCGTGTTCGCCCAGCACCACGGCCGCCGCGGCCACCCCGTCGGCTTCGCTGCCGAGCTCTACTCCGAGCTGGCAGCGCTGAGCGGCGACGAAGGTGCCCGCCGCGTCATCGCCCGCTACCCGGCCTACGGCGTCGAGCGCGACGACCCCGGCATCCTGGTCGATATCGATACCGCCGCCGACCTCGACCAGGTCCGGCGCGCTGTCGCGGCAGCGCTGCCGGACGAGGCCGGCGCCGTCAGGCGGTGAGGGCGTGGCAGCGGGCGAGTGCCACCAGGCGCTCGACGTCGCGGTCGCGGATGCCGCAGCTGCGCAGGCATTGCGCCGTCTCCACGAGGTAGGCGAGGGTGCTGCCGTAGCGGCCCTGGGCGTCGCGCAGGATCTCGACGATCTGCGCGTCGGGCAGGGCGCCGGTATGGGCCGGGCTCTTGCGACTGAGCGTGAAGGCGAGGCCGCGCACGCCGCCGAGCGGCGTGCGGCAGGCGAGCCATTTCGGGTCGTAGACGCCGTTCGGCATCTCCCGGTTCCAGAGCCGCGGCAGCTCGGCCTCGACACGTGAGGCTTCGATCCGGTAGGCGCGGCCTCGGCAAGAGCCGCCCGGCACGAGCGCGAACACCAGGCCCGGGCGCTCGGGCGTGCCGCGATTGACGCGCGAGCGCATCGCCAGGGCGCGGTGCCAGCCGTAGACGGTGGCCGGACGGTCCTCGACCGATTCGAACTCGGGCCGCCAGATCAGCGAGGCGTAGCCAAACACCCAGAAATCACCGCCGCCGGCCCGACTCGCCAGAGTGCGATCGAGCAGACGCTTCGGGTCGCGCGTGCCGCTCAGGGCAGGGTGATCGACTGTCATCGCCAACTAGAATTCGTCATGGAACAAATCGACAAGCCCGTGGTCGCGGGTCCGGAGCAGCGCAATCCGTCGCGAACCGCGATCATCGCCCTGGTGGTGGTGCTCATCGTCATTGCCATTGCAGGAATCGTGCTTGCCGGTCGTCGCACCGCTTCGCCCGTGCCGGGCACGGCGGCGGCGCTGCCCGAGCCGGCGCTCGCGAATCTTCCTGTGGCAACGCCGCAGGAGGAGGTTGCGCCGACGCCCAAGCCCAACGAAGTTCTCTTCGCCGTCGGTTCCGACCGGCTGCCGGCCGAAGCGGCGGAGCAGATCGCCAAGTTCGCCGAGCGGGCGCGCGCCGCCGGCGGCCTCGTGCGGACGACGGCCAAGTACGTCAACGGCCCGAACCAGGCAGCCGCTCTCGCGCTCAGCAAAAGTCGCGCATCTGCCGTTCGCCATGCCCTCGAATCGAACGGCATCAAGTCCGAGGCGATGCAGGTCGAGATCATCGAGATGCCGCCCGGCACGCTTCACCACTTCGATGGCGAACTCGTGACGATGTCCCTGCACTGAGACCGGTCGGCAACCCCTGGCACGATCATTCGGGATGAAACAGGCGGTCGTCGAGGTCACCGAGAGAATCCGCGAGCGCAGCGCCGCCGGCCGGCGCGCCTACCTGGCCCGCATCGACGCGATGCTGGCGCGGCCGCGCGGCCGCGACCGGCTCGGCTGCTCCAACGTCGCCCATGCCGTCGCCGCGATGCCGGCCGCCGACAAGCTGCGCATCGTCGTTGAGCGGGCGCCGAACATCGGCGTCGTCACCGCCTACAACGACATGCTGTCGGCACACCAGCCGTACGAAGGTTTTCCGACCGTGATCCGCAGCGCCGCCCATGCCCTCGGCGCCACCGCCCAGGTGGCGGGCGGCGTGCCGGCGATGTGCGACGGCGTCACCCAGGGCCGGCCGGGCATGGAGATGAGCCTGTTCTCGCGCGACACCATCGCCATGGGCACCGCGATCGCACTTTCACACGACGTTTTCGACGCTGCTCTCCTACTGGGCATCTGCGACAAGATCGTGCCCGGCCTGCTGATCGGCGCACTCCATTTCGGCCACCTGCCATGCGTGTTCGTGCCCGGTGGCCCGATGGCGAGCGGCCTCGCCAACGACGAGAAGACGAAGGTGCGCGAGCAGTTCGCGCTCGGCCAGGTCGGCCG
Source organism: Rhizobacter sp. (assembly GCA_043758495.1). Taxonomy (GTDB): domain Bacteria; phylum Pseudomonadota; class Gammaproteobacteria; order Burkholderiales; family Burkholderiaceae_C; genus Schlegelella_A. The sequence continues at coordinate 166 of JAYVNL010000288.1, read as the reverse complement.
CGCCGCGCTGATGGCGGCGGAGTCGGCGTCGTACCACAGCCCCGGCACCTGCACCTTCTACGGCACCGCCAACAGCAACCAGATGCTGCTCGAGGCGATGGGCCTGCACGTGCCGGGCGCGGCGTTCGTGCACCCGCACGCCGAGCTGCGCGAGTCGCTGACGCGC
>JAYVNL010000287.1:0-3325 GCA_043758495.1 Rhizobacter sp. | reverse complement strand
CGACGTCGTCCTCGCCGGCTCGAGCTTCGGCCGCGTCCGCGCCATGCTCGACGAGAACGGCAAGCCGGTGATCGAAGCCGGGCCGTCGATCCCGGTCGAGATCCAGGGCCTGACCGAAGTGCCGCAGGCCGGAGACGAGTTCATGGTCCTCGGCGACGAGCGCCGTGCGCGGGAGATCGCGACCTTCCGCCAAGGCAAGTACCGCGACGTGAAGCTGGCGCGTCGTCAGGCCGCCAACCTCGAAAGCATGATGGATCAGATGGGGCAGGGCGCCAAGCAGGTGCTTCCTCTCATCATCAAGTCAGACGTGCAGGGCTCGCAGGAAGCGCTGGCGCAGTCGCTGCTCAAGCTCTCGACCGACGAGGTCAAGGTGCAGATCGTGCACGCGGCGGTCGGCGGCATCAGCGAGAGTGACATCAACCTCGCGATCGCCTCGAAGGCCGTGATCATCGGCTTCAACGTGCGCGCCGACGCAGGCTCGCGAAAGCTCGCCGAGAACAACGGCGTCGACATCCGCTACTACAACATCATCTACGACGCGGTCGACGAGATCAAGGCGGCGATGACCGGCATGCTTGCACCCGAGCAGCGCGAAGAGACGATCGGCACGGCGGAGATCCGCACCGTGTTCGTGGCCTCGAAGATCGGCACGGTGGCCGGCTCGATGGTCACCGCCGGCGTCGTCCGCCGCGGCGCGCGCTTCCGCCTCTTGCGCGAGAACACGGTCATCTATACCGGCGAGATCGAGTCGGTCCGTCGCATGAAGGACGACGTGCGCGAAGTCGCCACCGGCTTCGAGTGCGGCATCAAGCTGAAGAACTACAACGACATCAAGGAAGGCGACCAGCTCGAGTTCTTCGAGGTGAAGGAAGTCGCGCGAACGCTGTAGGCGGTCTTGGCTTCATCCGAACCCCGCCCTCCGAAACGACGGCGGGGTTCTTCTTTGGTGGCCGGCGAAAAACATCATGCGTCACAAGAGATCCATCCCCAACCGCGGTTTTCGCGTCGCCGACCAGATCCAGCGCGACGTCGCCGAGCTGATCCGCGACCTCAAGGATCCGCGCATCGGCATGGTCACGGTCCACGCCGTCGAGGTGACGCCGGACTATGCCCACGCCACCGTCTTCTTCTCGGTGTTGATCGGCGACACCGCCGAGTGCGAGACGGCGCTCAACGAAGCTGCCGGCTTCATTCGCAACGGCCTGTTCAAGCGCCTGCAGATCCATACCGTGCCCACGCTCCACTTCAAGTTCGACCGCACGACCGAACGCGCTGCCGAACTGACGGCGCTGATCGCCAAGGCGAACGCGACCCGGGCGCTCGAAGACTGAGATGGACCGCATGTCTTTCCACTCGCGCCCGAAGGTCGTGCGCCGTCCGGTCCACGGCGTGCTGCTGCTCGACAAGGCGCTCGGCGTCACCAGCAACGGCGCGCTGCAGCAGGCCAAGCGTCTGTTCCGCGCCGAAAAGACCGGGCACACGGGCACGCTTGACCCGCTGGCGAGCGGCCTCTTGCCACTCTGCTTCGGTGCCGCCACCAAGTTCGCCCAGTTGAGCCTCGATGCCGACAAGCGCTACCTCGCGACGCTGCAGCTCGGCGTGACGACGACCACGGCTGATGGCGAAGGGGAGGTCGTGCAGCGGCGCACCGTGAGCGTCGATCGGGCTGCGCTGGAAGCTGCATGCCGCGCGTTCCTCGGCAGCATCCTGCAACTTCCGCCGATGCATTCGGCGCTCAAGCACAAAGGCCGGCCGCTCTACGACTACGCTCGAGCCGGCGTCGAGATCGAACGCGAGCCGCGCCAGGTCACGCTGCATGCCATCGACGTCGTGGCAGGCGAGGGCGACCACTGGACGATCGACGTGTCGTGCAGCAAGGGCACCTACATCCGCACGCTCGCCGAGAGCATCGGCGAGCAGCTCGGTTGCGGCGCGCATCTGGCCGGGCTGCGCCGCACCGGCAGCGGCAGTCTCTCGGTCGCGAACGCGACCACGCAGGCTGCTCTCGACGAGCTCGACCCCGACGAGCTCGAAGCCCTGCTGTTGCCCGCCGACGCACTGCTCGCCGACTGGCCACGAGTGGTACTTTCCGCCGACGATGCCGGCCGCTTCCTCTCCGGCGTCCGCCGAAGGCTGGCCCTGAAAGACGCGCCGGCCGTGCGCGTTTATGGCCCCGGCGCCGGCTTCCTCGGCAGCGGCCACGTTGTCGGTGGCGAGCTCATTCCTGCGCGTCTCCTCAGCCCCGCCGAAGTCGCTGCCATCGCCGCCAGCGCCACCGCATTGCGCCCCCATCAAGAACTCGAAAGCCAGTCGCCATGACCCGCCAGATCCGCAACGTCGCCATCATTGCCCACGTCGACCACGGCAAGACCACGCTGGTCGACCAACTGCTGCGCCAGAGCGGCACCTTCCGCGCCAACGAGAAGGTGGCCGAGCGGATCATGGATTCGAACGACCTCGAGAGAGAACGCGGCATCACCATCCTGGCCAAGAACTGCGCCGTGGAGTGGAAAGGCACCCACGTCAACATTGTCGACACGCCGGGCCACGCCGACTTCGGCGGCGAGGTCGAGCGGGTGCTGTCGATGGTCGACTCGGTGCTGCTGCTGGTCGACGCCGTCGAGGGGCCGATGCCGCAGACCCGTTTTGTCACCAAGAAGGCGCTCGCGCTCGGGCTGAAACCGATCGTCGTCGTCAACAAGGTCGACCGGCCGGGCGCGCGCGAAGACTATGTGATCAACGCGACCTTCGACCTGTTCGACAAGCTCGGCGCGACCGAAGAGCAGCTCGACTTCCCGGTCATCTTCGCCTCCGGTCTGAACGGCTGGGCGACGCTCGCCAAGGGCGTGACCGGAACTGATCTGGCGCCGCTCTTCGACGCCATCCTCGAACACGTGCCGGCGCACGCCGGCTCGCCCGACGATCCGCTGCAACTGCAGATCTGTTCGCTCGACTACTCGACCTACGTGGGCCGGATCGGCATCGGCCGCATCAATCAGGGCACTCTGAAACCGATGCAGGACGTCGCGCTCTATTCGGGGCCCGACTCGCTGCCGATCAAGGCTCGCGTCAACCAGGTGCTGAAGTTCGAAGGGCTCGAGCGCCAGCAGGCGACCGAGGCCGGCCCGGGCGACATCGTGCTGGTGAACGGGATCGAGGGCATCGGCGTCGGCGTCACGCTGACGAGCCTCGACGATCCGAAGCCGCTGCCGATGCTCGTCGTCGACGAGCCGACGCTGACGATGAACTTCTGCGTCAACAACTCGCCGCTGGCCGGCCGCGAAGGCAAGTTCATCACTAGCCGCCAGATCCGCGACCGCCTCGA
>JAYVNL010000286.1:0-10296 GCA_043758495.1 Rhizobacter sp. | reverse complement strand
GCCCCGCCATGCGCAGGTCGCGAACGCCCTCACGCGCGGCCTGTACGGCGATGTCCGTCGCCGAACCTGCATTCAGGATGATCTTCTGGATTTCCTCGCTGATTGGCATGACCTGGTAGATGCCGACCCGACCTTTGTAACCGTTGTTGCACATGGAACAGCCAACCGCCTTGAACGGCTTCCAGTTGCCGTCGAGATCTTCCGGCTTGAAGCCTGCCTTGATCATCGCGTCGCGAGGATAGTCCGCCATCGTCTTGCAGTTCTCGCACAGCTTCCTCGCCAGCCGCTGCGCCGTGATCAGCAGCACGGAGGCAGCGATGTTGAACGGCATCACGCCCATGTTCGAGAGCCGCGTGAGTGTGGTCGGAGCGTCGTTGGTGTGCAGCGTCGACATCACCATGTGGCCGGTTTGCGCGGCCTTGATGGCGATGTCGGCGGTCTCGAGGTCGCGGATCTCGCCGACCATGATGATGTCGGGATCCTGGCGCAGGAACGACTTCAGCGCTGTCGAGAAGGTGAGTCCTGCCTTGTCGTTGACGTTGACCTGATTGACGCCGGGCAGGTTGATTTCCGCCGGGTCCTCGACGGTCGCGATGTTGACGCCGGGCTGATTGAGGATGTTCAGGCAGGTGTAGAGCGACACCGTCTTGCCGCTGCCTGTCGGCCCGGTGACGAGCACCATTCCATAAGGCCGCTGGATGGCCTTCATCAGGCGATCCTTCTCGATCTTCTCGTAGCCGAGTGCCTCGATGCCGACCTTCGCACTCGACGGGTCGAGGATCCGGATCACGATCTTTTCGCCGAACAGCGTGGGCAGCGTGCTGACCCGGAAATCGATCGCCTTGTTGCCGAACTTGAGCTTCATGCGGCCGTCTTGTGGCACGCGCTTTTCGGAGATGTCGAGCCGGGAGATGACCTTGATGCGTGCCGACAGCTTTTCCTTGATGGCCAGGGGCGGCTGCGTGATCTCGCGCAATTCGCCGTCGACGCGAAAGCGGACGCGGTAGTGGTACTCGTAGGGCTCGAAGTGCAGGTCGGAGGCGCGCAGGTTGATGGCGTCGATCAACATCTTCTGCAGGAAGCGCACGACCGGCGCGTCTTCGACGTCGGTCGAGACTTCTTCGTCGGGCTTGGTCGTGACGTCGTCGGTGACGTCGAACTCGAAGTCGCCCGACGCCAGCGCCTCCATCGTCTCGTTGGCGCTGGCGCCCGAGCCCTCGAGCATCTTGGTGAGCTTGTCGTGCTCGACGATGACCCACTCGGGCGACAGCTGCGTTGCGAACTTGATGCGTTCCGCGGCTTCCTGATCGGTGGGATCCGCGCCACCGATGAAGAGCCGGTTGCCGCGCTTGCCGAGAACAACGACCTGGTACTGCGCAGCCAGCTTGTTGTCGATGACGTTCTTCGGCAACTTGACGGGGTCGATCGACGACAGATCGAGCAACGGCAGTGCCAGCGCGGCCGCCAGCGTGTGGGCGAGGTCCGCGGGAGAGACGGCGCCGGCAGCGATGACTGAAGCGACGAAGCTGGTGCGCTTGTCACGCGAGCTGCGAACGAGCTCTTCGGCGCTCTTCGGGTTCAGCTTGCCGGCGTGAACCAGCACCCTCGCCACGCCGGAGAGGGCGGAGTGTGGCGCTTCAGCGAGGGTATCCAACCTGTGAGAGCCCGATCAATGCTTGTAACAACGGACGATCATCGCCGATTCATCTCGGGCTGTAAACGCCGCGCCAGAGCGGCCATCGCCAACAATTCACGTGGCGTTCGCCGCCCTGCAGAGGGCAGCTGTCGAGCGAACGGCGGCTGATCATGAATTGGTCGGGGTGAGAGGATTCGAACCTCCGGCCTCTACGTCCCGAACGTAGCGCTCTACCAGGCTAAGCTACACCCCGATTTTCGTTTTTTGCGCGGCTCACGACGGCTTGGTTCGGCCCCTGTTCGCTACCGGTTGGGCACCGGTTTTCGTCAGGAAGAACGCTCGACGGATTGCCCTGCGAAGTCTAGCAGAGCGTCGCGGTACGGGGTCGGCGGCAGGCGATCGAGCGCCTTGCCGGCCTTGTCGGCTTCTGTCCGTGCGGAGTCGCGCGTGGCGCTGAGCGCGCCCGTCGAGCGGACGATGGCGACGATGTCGGCAAGTCGCGCCACCTCGCCGTGCTTGATGGCGTGGCGCACGAGTTCGCGCTCGCTGGGCGAGCCGCGCTCCATCGCGATCAGCAGGGGCAGCGTCGGCTTACCTTCGCGGAGGTCGTCGCCGACGTTCTTGCCGAGCTGTTGAGTGGCGCCTTCGTAGTCGAGCAGGTCGTCGACAAGCTGGAAGGCAGTGCCGAGCGAGCGGCCGTAGTCAGCGCAAGCCTCCTCCGTGGCTGCGTCGGCGTCGGCGAGGACGGCACCGAGTCGGGCGCTCGCCTCGAACAGCTTGGCCGTCTTGAAGCGGATGACGCGCAGATAGTCGTCGACGGCGATGTCGGGATCGTGCATGTTCATGAGCTGCAAAACCTCGCCCTCGGCGATGACATTGGTGGCGTCTGCCAGGATCTCGAGAACGCGCATCCGATTCACCGAAACCATCATCTGGAAGGCGCGCGAATAGACAAAGTCGCCGACCAGGACGCTTGCGGCGTTGCCGAAAAGCGCATTTGCCGTACGGCGGCCGCGTCGCAGGCCAGATTCGTCGACGACATCGTCGTGAAGGAGCGTGGCGGTATGGATGAACTCGACTGTCGCCGCCAGTTCGAACCGTTCGCGGCCGACGAACCCGAGCGCGCTCGAGAAAAGCAGCACCAGCATGGGCCGGATGCGCTTGCCGCCGGCGCTGATGATGTAGTGCGCGATCTGGTCGATGAGGACGACCTGCGAGGCGAGCCGGCGCTGGATGACGGCATCGACCTGGCGCATGTCGTCGGCCATCAGCGCAGGCAGGCCGCCGGGCTTGGCAGCGTGGGAAGGGGCGGGCGGTGAAAGCGTGGGGGACACGACAGGCTCAGTTGAGAACGCGATTATAGAAAGGCGATACGGCGCCGCCCGGCGGATCGACCGCGAGGCGACCAGAAGAGCGTGGCCGCACGAGGCCGGTCGCGCTACGCCCGGCGGCCATGGTATAGTCTTGGGCTTTTCCGGGCGGTGAATCCGCTACAGCTTTCGAGACGACTCGCAAGCCGGAGGCAACGTTAGAACACAGTCAAAGGGTTCCCGATGTACGCGGTCATCAAAACCGGCGGCAAGCAGTACAAGGTCGTTGCCGGCGAGACCTTGAAGGTCGAGCGGCTGATCGCCGATGTGGGCCAGGACGTGACGCTCGATCAGGTACTTGCCATCGGGGCAGGCGCCGACCTGGTCACCGGCGCGCCGCTGGTGGCCGGCGCTAGTGTCATTGCCAGCGTTGTCTCGCACGGTCGTCACGAAAAAGTGCGCATCTTCAAGATGAAGAAGCGCAAGCACTACCAGAAGCGACAGGGCCACCGGCAGTCGTACACCGAAATCCGCATCAGCGCGGTCAACGCGGCCTGACGCGACCGCGTCTTTCACGGAGCTTTCCATGGCACAGAAAAAAGGCGGCGGCTCGACTCGCAACGGCCGCGACTCCCAACCGAAGATGCTTGGCGTCAAGGTGTTTGGCGGTCAGGTCATCCCGGCTGGCTCGATCATCGTGCGCCAGCGCGGCACCAAGTTCCATGCCGGCCCGAACGTCGGTATCGGTCGCGATCACACCTTGTTTTCGCTGGTCGACGGCGTGGTGAGCTACGCAGTCAAAGGCCCGCGCAACCGGCAGACCGTCGCCGTCACGTCGGCCTGACTTCCCAGCCCGGCGCCTGCCGCCTGAAGACGAAGCCCCGGACCGCCGGGGCTTTTTCTTGTCCGGACCTGAACTACCATGACATTTTCCCGACCCATCCGAGCAAGGTTCGCATGAGCTGGAGCGGCATCATCCTCGTCATCGCCGGCGTCCTTCTGCTGGCCAATAACTTCAACCTGTTGCAGTGGGGATGGCTGCATCAGTGGTGGCCGGTCTTCCTCATCGCGCTCGGGGTCTGGTCGATCCTGCGACCGGCACGCGGCAGCCGCCGGGCGGCTCCCGGCGCCGCTGAGATCACCGCAACGCGCGAGTCCGATCGAAGGCCATGAAGTTCGTCGACGAAGCGACGATCGAGGTTGTCGCCGGCGATGGTGGCAACGGCTGCATGAGCTTTCGTCGCGAGAAGTTCATCCCGTTTGGTGGCCCCAACGGCGGCGATGGTGGCCGCGGTGGCAGCGTCTTTGCTGTCGGCGATCGCAATCTCAACACCTTGATCGACTTTCGCTATGCGCGCCGCCATGAGGCCCGCAGCGGCGAGAACGGCCGAGGCTCCGACCAGTACGGCGCCGCTGCGGCCGACATCGTGCTGCGCATGCCGGTCGGCACCATCGTCGCCGACGCTGAGACTGGCGAGCGCCTGGCCGAGCTGCTCGAACCCGACGAGAAAGTGCTGATCGTCAAGGGCGGCGACGGCGGCTTCGGCAACCTGCATTTCAAGAGCAGTACGAACCGCGCACCACGGCAGAAAACGCCGGGCTGGCCCGGCGAGCATCGCAAGCTGAAGCTCGAGCTTCGCGTGCTCGCCGACGTCGGCCTGCTCGGCATGCCCAACGCCGGCAAATCGACGCTGATCACCGCGGTGTCGAACGCCCGCCCGAAGATCGCCGATTACCCGTTCACGACGCTGCATCCCAACCTCGGTGTCGTTCGCGTCGCGCCGGAGCAGAGCTTCGTCGTCGCCGACTTGCCCGGCCTGATCGAAGGTGCGGCCGAAGGGGCCGGCCTCGGCCACCTTTTTCTGCGCCACCTGCAGCGCACCCGCCTGCTGTTGCATCTCGTCGACTTCGCGCCTTTCGACGATGCCGTCGATCCGGTCGCGCAAGTGCGAGCGATCGTCGGCGAGCTCGAGAAATACGATGCGTCGCTGGCCGCCAAGCCGCGCTGGCTCGTCCTCAACAAGCTCGACATGGTGCCCGCCGAAGAGCGCGCCGAACGGGTCCGCGCCTTCGTGAAGAAGCTGCGCTGGAAAGGGCCGGTGTTCGAGATCTCGGCGCTCACGCGCGAGGGCTGCGAGGTCCTGGTCCGTGCCATCTACGAGCACGTCGCGAAGTACGCCGAGGTCGCGCCGGAAGAGCGCGATCCCCGCTTTGACGATCTCCCCTCAGAAGTCGTGCGATGAGCCGTCGGGACGTTCGCCACGTGCGGGGGCGTATGTGACGGAGGCGTTGCGCCGGGCTCGGCGCATCGTCGTTAAGGTCGGCTCGAGTCTGGTCACCGATGAAGGTCGCGGCATCGACGCCGTGGCGGTCGGCGACTGGTGCCGGCAACTCGCGACGCTGGTGCGGGAAAAGCGCGAGCTGGTGATGGTCTCGAGCGGCGCGATCGCCGAAGGCATGCGCCGGCTCGGCTGGTCAACGCGGCCGCACGCCATCCATGAGCTTCAAGCCGCTGCCGCGGTCGGGCAGATGGGCTTGGCACAGTGCTACGAACAGGCCTTGCGCGCGCACGGCATCGGCAGCGCCCAAGTTCTGCTGACGCACGCCGATCTCGCCGATCGCGAGCGCTATCTCAATGCGCGCTCGACGCTGATGACGCTGCTCGGCCTCGGCGTCGTCCCGGTCGTGAACGAGAACGACACTGTCGTCAACGACGAAATCAAGTTCGGCGACAACGACACCTTGGGCGCGCTCGTGACCAATTTGCTCGACGCTGACGCGCTCGTTATCCTCACCGATCAGCGCGGCCTCTATTCGGCCGATCCGCGCAAGGAGCCCGGTGCCCGCCTGATCGACGAGGCGCGAGCCGGAGACCCGGAGCTCGAGCGCATGGCCGGCGGTGCCGGCTCGGCGATCGGCCGTGGCGGCATGCTGACCAAGGTTCTGGCAGCGCGACGTGCTGCGCGCAGTGGCGCCAGCACTGTCATCGCCTACGGCAGGGAGCCCGATGTGCTGCTGCGGCTGGCTGCCGGCGAGAGCATCGGCACCGCGCTCGTCGCAGCCACCGCCAAGGTCGCGGCTCGCAAGCAGTGGATGAGCGACCACCTGCAGCTGCGCGGCTCGGTGACCGTGGATGACGGCGCCGCGGCGAAGATCCAGCGCGGCGGCAAGAGCCTGCTGCCGATCGGCGTCACAGGCGTCGAGGGCGATTTCCATCGCGGTGATGTCATCGCGGTGCGGCGCGGTGGCGGCGCCGAGATCGGCCGCGGCCTCAGCAACTACAGCAGCAGCGAGGCCCGCCTCATCGCCAGGAAGTCGTCGTCGGAATTCGAGCATCTGCTCGGCTTTCTCGGCGAGCCCGAGCTCATCCACCGCGACAACTTCGTGCTCGCCTGAATCGGCACGGGACCTACGCCATCGGATCCTTCGCTTGCACTTGAGCCTGCGCTTGCAGGCCGGCTTGGGCAGTGGCGACCGGCGGGGGTGCAGCATCAAGCGGCGCCCCTGCGGTGTCGAGCGCGCCGGGCAGCGTCGAGTCCTGGTCGTCGCCGCGACGGTAGCGATCCACCGCACCGTCGTCTCGGTGATGTGGCCGCATGCCCGAGCGCAGATAGCGGTTGTGCTGGCTGCCGCGCGGCAAGAAGCGGGCGAGCTCGGTGAGCGCCATCTGATAGACGTCGCGCTTGAACTCGATCACGACATCGAGCGGAATCCAGTAATCGTTCCAGCGCCAGGCGTCGAACTCGGGATGGTCGGTGGCACGCAGGTTCATGTCGCAGTCGCGGCCAGTCAGCTGCAAGAGGAACCAGATCTGCTTCTGGCCCTTGTAGTGACCGCGGGCATCGCGGCGGATGAAATGCATCGGCACTTCGTAGCGCAGCCAGTCGCGCGTGCGGGCAACGACGCGCACATGGTCTTGCAGCAGCCCCACTTCCTCGTGGAGTTCGCGGAACATCGCCTGCTCGGGCGTCTCGCCGAAATTGATGCCCCCTTGCGGGAACTGCCAGGAATGGGTTCTTATCCGCTTACCCCAAAACACCTGGTTCTTCTGGTTGAGCAGGACGATGCCGACGTTGGGTCTGAACCCATCACGGTCGAGCATAATCAACCTCGATTCTTGCGTTGCCCGATTATTGCACCGGCATGACGCAGATCCAACCCTCGCGCTGAAGCGCGCCGCACCCGCCGCATCGACGACGCCGCGCCGATGAAAGCCAGCCAGTTCTTCGTATCCACTCTGAAGGAAGCTCCGGCCGACGCCGAAGTGGCGAGCCATCAGCTCATGCTGCGCGCCGGCTTCGTCAAGCGGCTCTCCGCCGGCATCTACACGTACATGCCGATGGGTCTGCGCGTCATTCGCAGGATCGAGAACATCGTGCGCGAGGAGATGAACACCGCCGGTGCCATCGAGCTGCTGATGCCAGTCGTGCAGCCGGCCGAGCTCTGGCAGGAATCGGGGCGTTTCCAGAAGTACGGCCCCGAGCTCATGCGCGTGAAGGATCGCCACGAGCGCGACTTCATCATCCAGCCGACGAGCGAGGAAGTCGTGACCGACATCGCCCGCCAGGAACTGCGCAGCTACCGCGCCCTGCCCAAGAATTTTTATCACATCCAGACCAAGTTCCGCGACGAGCGGCGGCCGCGATTCGGCGTCATGCGCAGCCGCGAGTTCACGATGAAGGATGCGTACTCGTTCGATCGGGACCTCGACGCTGCTGGCCTGAGCTACGACCGCATGTTCGCGGCTTACGTGAAGATCTTCGAGCGCATGGCTCTCGTATTTCGCGCCGTCGTCGCCGACAACGGCAGCATCGGCGGCATCCGCTCTCACGAGTTCCAGGTCATCGCCGCGACCGGCGAAGACAGCGTCGTCTACAGCACCGACTCCCACTACGCAGCCAACATGGAGCTCGCAGAAGCGGTGGCGCCGGCGACGCCCCGGGCAGCGCCGCAACAAAGCCTCGAGAAGACGGCGACGCCGGCCGCCAGCACCTGCGAAGACGTCGCTGCGCTGCTCGGCTTGCCGCTTCAGCGCACCGTGAAGTCGCTGGTGCTCGCGACCGACGTGGCCATGGACGGCGCGCCGCCGAAGACGACGATCTGGCTGCTGCTGGTGCGAGGCGACCATTCGCTCAACGAGATCAAAGCCGGCAAGCTGCCGGGGCTCGACGCCGGCTTTCGCTTTGCCACCGTCGCCGAGATCGGAGCGCACTTCGGTTGCAAGCCGGGCTACCTCGGCCCGATCGGCACGACGCTGCCGGTCCGCGTCGTCGCCGACCGCACGGTTGCGGCGATGAGCGACTTCGTTTGCGGCGCCAACTCCGAGGACTTCCACTACACCGGCGTCAACTGGGACCGCGACCTGCCCGAGCCGATGCTCGTGGCCGACATCCGCAACGTCGTCGCAGGCGATGCCTCCCCCGACGGCAAGGGCACGCTGCTCGTCCAGCGCGGCATCGAGGTCGGCCACGTCTTCCTTCTCGGCGCCCACTACAGCAAGGCGATGGACGCGACCTATCTCGACGAGTCCGGCAAGCCGCAACTGCTGCAGATGGGCTGCTACGGCATTGGCATCACGCGCATCCTCGGTGCCGCGGTCGAGCAGAACCACGACGCGCGCGGAATGATCTGGTCCGAGGCACTCGCACCTTTTACCGTGGTCGTCTGTCCGATCGGCTACGACCGCTCGGAAGCGGTCAAGGCCGCTGCCGACGCGCTCCACGACGAACTCATCGCGGCCGGCGTCGACGCGCTTCTCGACGACCGCGGCGAGCGCCCGGGCGCGATGTTCGCCGACTGGGAGTTGATCGGTGTGCCGCATCGCTTCGTCCTCTCCGACCGTGGCCTCAAGGTCGGTGAGATCGAGTACCAGGGCCGGCGCGACGAGAAGGCGATGGTGCTGCCGCATGTCGACGCGATGGCGTTCATGAAGGCCAAGCTGGCGGCATGAGCGGCGCGCTCTCCCCGGGTGGGGGAGTACGGCGTCGCCTCGTGGCGGCCGCGGCGCTCGGGCCGTTGGCGACCTGGCCGGACTTGTCGCAAGCCGGATCGCAGGTCGAAGAACCTTTGGCCGACGCAGTGCGAGGCGCACTGTCGGCGGCCATCGCCGAACGGGCGCCGCCGAAACCGAGCTTCACCGGCATCGAGGAACGGCTGGCCTACCTGCGCTGGCTCGGCGCCATGAGCGAGCGGCTGCACAAGCAGAAGGCCGAGCTGGTGACGCGCGTCGAGTTCCTGCAGACGCTCTGGTACGAGAGCAAGCGGGCCGGCCTCGAGCCGTCGCTGATGCTGGGGCTCGTTCAGGTCGAGAGCGGTTTTCGCCGCTACGCGATCAGTGTCGTCGGCGCGCGCGGCTACACGCAGGTCATGCCGTTCTGGGCCCGGTTGATCGGCGACGGCGACGTCGCCCGGCTGTTCCACATGCAGACCAACCTGCGCTTCGGTTGCGTCATCCTGCGCCACTACCTGAACCTCGAGCGCGGCGATCTCTACCTCGCGCTCGGCCGCTACAACGGCAGCCGCGGCCGGCCGGAATATCCGAATGCGGTGTTCGGCGCGCGGCGCGGCTGGGACAGCGCCACGGCCTGATGGCGTCGACCTATAGACCGGCCCAGGATTTCGGCGCCGAGCCGTCGACGCCGAGCAGGCCGAGCACCCGCTCGACGGTGTCGTCGACCAGCTCGGCAATCGTCGTCGGCCGGTGATAGAACGCCGGCAGCGGCGGGAAGACGATCGCGCCCATCTCGGTGGCGGCGGTCATGTTGCGCAGGTGCGCGAGGTTGAACGGCGTCTCGCGCACCATCAGGATCAGGCGGCGGCGCTCCTTCAACGTGACGTCGGCAGCTCGAGTGAGCAGGTTGTCGGAGAGGCCGTTCGCGATGGCCGCCAGCGACTTCATCGAGCAGGGTGCGACGACCATCGCCGCAGCCGCAAACGACCCGCTCGCGATCGCGGCGCCGATGTCGGCCGGGTTGTAGGCGACGTCGGCCAGCGCCTCGAGCGCCTTGCGATCGAGGCCCAGTTCGTGGTGGGCGTTGAGAAGGCCGGCCGACGTGGCGACGAGATGGCTTTCACTACCGCATTCGCGCAGCCGTTCGAGCAAGCGTACGGCGTAGATCGCGCCGGTGGCGCCGGTGACGCCAACGACGATCCGCCGGCCGGTTTCGGCCGTGCTCAGGCGGCGACGCCGAGTGCCTGCTGCAGCTCGCCGGCCTCGTACATCTCGGTCATGATGTCCGAGCCGCCGACGAACTCGCCGTTGACGTAGAGCTGCGGGATGGTCGGCCAGTCGGAGTAGCCCTTGATGCCTTGGCGGATCTCCTGGTCTTCGAGGACGTTGACCGTCTTCAG
>JAYVNL010000285.1:0-3327 GCA_043758495.1 Rhizobacter sp. | reverse complement strand
GGCAGATTCAGGAGTGACGTGGCTGTGCGAGCGCACGCTGGTGGTCGCCTGACCGCGCTGGGTCAAACATCGGCGTCGCGGGCGAGCTTCTCGCTTTTCCAGTAGACGTCGTCGCCGCCCAGACCGTCGAGGTTGGCGCGATTGAGCACGCGGGCGAGCACGAACAGCAGGTCGCTCAGGCGGTTGAGGTACTGGCGCGGCTCGGCACGCACCGGCTCGATGCCGGCGAGCGTGACGACCGCACGTTCGGCGCGGCGCGCCACCGTGCGGCCCACATGCGCCAGCGCTGCACTGCGCGTGCCGGCGGGCAGGATGAATTCCTTCAGGCGCGGCAGGCCGGCGTTGTAGTGGGCGAGGGCCTCGTCGAGGTGCACCACTGCCGCCATCTTGAGCAGCTCGAAGCCCGGAATCGATAGCTCGCCGCCGAGGTTGAAGAGCTCGTGCTGGACGATGACGAGCAGCTCGCGGACGTCGCCCGGCAGCGGCTCCGCGAGGAGCACGCCGAGGTTCGAATTGAGCTCGTCGACTTCGCCCATCGCAACGACCCGCAGGTGGCTCTTCGCTACGCGCGTGCCGTCGCCGAGGCCGGTGGTGCCGTCGTCGCCGGTGCGGGTCGCGATCTGGGTGAGACGGTTGGCCATGGCGCCAGCCATCCTAGCAGCGTGGCCCGCGCAGTTGCGGCGGTGCTTGGCTTCCTACAATGCGCTACGCATTCGCGCTGAGGTCACTGCCATGAACGCACCGCTTCCCGCCCACCTGCTGCCACGCCTGGAGCCGCGCGCGGTCGCCGCGGCCATGATCGAAGCGCTGAAAGCGCACTTCGGCGAACGCTGCTCGACCGCGCTCGCCGTGCGCGAGCAGCACGGCCGCGACGAGTCGCCGATCGACGCACCGCCGCCGGCCGCCGTGGTGTTCTGCGAAAGCACCGACGACGTCGCCTTCGTGGTCAAGCTGGCTGATCACCACGCTGCGCCGGTGATTCCGTTCGGCGTCGGCTCGTCGCTCGAAGGCCACCTGCTCGCGGTGCAGGGCGGCGTCTCGATCGATCTCTCCCGCATGAACAAGGTGATCGCCGTCAACCCCGAAGACCTGACGGTCACGGTGCAGGCCGGCGTCACCCGCATGCAGCTCAACGAGGAGATCCGCCACACCGGCCTCTTCTTCCCGATCGATCCCGGCGCCGACGCCTCGATCGGCGGCATGAGCGCGACGCGGGCGAGCGGCACCAACGCGGTCCGTTACGGCACGATGCGCGAGAACGTGCTCGGCCTGACCGTCGTCACACCCCAGGGCGAGGTGATCCACACCGGCACCCGCGCCCGCAAATCGTCGGCCGGCTATGACCTGACGCGGCTCATGATCGGCAGCGAAGGCACGCTCGGCGTCATGACCGAGATCACGCTCAAGGTCTATCCACTGCCCGAGGCGATGTCGGCCGCAACCTGCACCTTCCCGTCGATCGACGCGGCGGTGCGCACCACCATCCAGATCATCCAGATGGGCATCCCGATCGCGCGCTGCGAGCTGCTCGACCGCCACGCGGTGCGCGCCGTCAACAAGCACGACCATCTGAACCTGACCGAAGCGCCGATGCTGCTGATGGAGTTCCACGGCAGCGAGGCGAGCGTCGCCGAGCAGGCGGCGACGGTGCAGGAGATTGCCAGCGAGCACGGCGGCGAGGGCTTCGACTGGGCGACGACGCCCGAGGCGCGAAAGAAGCTCTGGACCGCGCGCCATCGCGCCTACTTCGCTGGTTTGCAGATGAAGCCCGGCTGCCGTACGGTGACGACCGACACCTGCGTGCCGATCTCGCGCCTCGCCGAATCGGTGGTGAAGGCATCGGAGGAAGCCGAGGCTGCAGGGCTCATGCACTACATCGTCGGCCATGTCGGCGACGGCAACTTCCACATCGCCTACCTCGTCGACCCGAACATCCCCTCGGAGCGCGAGACCGCGGAGCGCTTGAACGAAGGCGTCGTCATGCGCGCGCTGGCTGCCGACGGCACCTGCAGCGGCGAGCATGGCGTCGGCTTGCACAAGATGGCCTTCCTCGTCGCCGAAGCCGGTACCGGTGCCATCGAGATGATGCGGTCCGTCAAGCGGGCGCTGGACCCCAAGAACATCATGAACCCGGGCAAGATCTTCGCGCTGTAGCGCGAAGATCCGCCGCCGGCTCAAAGGTGGGCCATCTCCGATGCGGTCACCGACCAGTGTGTCGTGATGTCGCCATGCGAATCGACGCTTTCGAGATTGACGCCGAAGCCCCACAGCCTGGCGACGTGCTTCAGCACCTCTTGGGCACCCTCGTGCAACGGCCGGTTGTTGTGCCGCGTGTGGCGCAACGTCAATAAGCGGTCGCCGCGCAGGTTGACGCTCCAGATCTGGATGTCGGGCTCGCGCGAGCCGAGGTCGTACTGTTTCGAGAGCGCCTCGCGCACGTGGCGATAGCCCGCCGTGTCGTGGATCGCCGCGACCTGTAGGTGGTCCTCGTGCTCGTCGTCGACGATGGCGAACAGGCGCAGGTCGCGGATCACCTTCGGCGACAGGTACTGGCCGATGAAGCTCTCGTCCTTGAAGTTGCGCATCGCGTGGTGCAGGGCCGGCAGCCACGGCGTGCCGGCGAGGTTGGGGAACCACTCGCGGTCTTCGTCGGTCGGGCTCTCGCAGATGCGCTTGATGTCGGTGTACATCGCAAAGCCGAGCGCGTAAGGGTTGAGACCGCTGTAGCCGCGGTGGCCGACCGGCGGCTGGAAGATCACGTTGGTGTGCGACTTCAGCCACTCGATCATCACGCCGTCGGTCAGGTGGCCTTCGTCGTAGAGGGTGTTGAGCAGCGTGTGATGCCAGAACGTCGCCCAGCCTTCGTTCATCACCTGCGTTTGCCGCTGCGGGTAGAAATACTGCGCGACCTTGCGCACGATGCGCACGACCTCGCGCTGCCAGGGCTCGAGCAGCGGCGCATTCTTCTCGATGAAGTAGAGCAGGTTTTCCTGCGGCTCGGCCGGGAAGCGCTTCTGGTCGCCGCTGTCGTCGGCCTTGTCGGCGCGGCGCGGCAGGGTGCGCCAGATGTCGTTGACCTGGGCTTGCGCGTAGGCCAGGCGTTCGCTCTTTCGCTGCAGTTCTTCGGCCAGCGAGATCTTGCTCGGCCGATGGTAGCGATCGACTCCGTAGCTCTGCAGCGCATGGCAGCTGTCGAGCATGTCTTCCACCGCCTGCAGCCCGTGCTTCTCTTCGCACTCGGCGATGTAGTTCCGCGCATAGACGAGGTAGTCGATGATCGACGAGGCATCGGTCCACAGGCGAAACAGGTAGTTGCCCTTGAAGAAG
>JAYVNL010000284.1:0-10312 GCA_043758495.1 Rhizobacter sp. | reverse complement strand
ACCGCCAAGTTGCCGGCATCGGCACCGGCGCCGCTGCCCAAGAAGACCTGATCGCGCCATGGCAACCAAGAGCAAAACAGCCACCGTCGACCTGAACTCGGTCTTCGAGGGCGCAGCGTCGCAGTTTCGCGGCCTGAATCCGAACGAGCCGGGCCAATGGCCGATGCTGCCGAAGGCGCTGACCTTCGCCGCTGTCGCTGCCGCAATGGTCGTGGTTGGCTGGTTCCTGCTGCTGTCCACCGCGCACGACGAGCTCGACACCGAGCGCAACAAGGAGCCGGTCCTCAAGGCCGACTACAAGAACAAGCTGTCCCAGGCGGTGAACCTGGGCGAGCTGCGCAAGCAGAAGCTGCAGGTCGAGGAATACGTCACGCAGCTCGTCAAGCAGTTGCCGGGCAAGGCCGAAATGGACGCACTGCTGTCCGATATCAATCAGGCCGTTCTCGGCCGCGGCCTGCAGATCGAGCTGTTCCGCCCGGGGCAGGTGGTGATCAAGGACTACTACGCCGAGCTGCCGATTGCCATCCGCGTCGCCGGCCGTTACCACGACATCGGGTCCTTCGCCGCCGACATCGCCAACCTCTCGCGCATCGTCACCTTGCACAACCTCAACATCGCCAGCGGCAAGGATCCGGCCGGGCCGCTCCTGATGGAAGCCACCGCGCGCACTTACCGTTATCTCGACCAGGCCGAGCTCGACGAGATCCGTCGCGCCGCGGTCAAGCCCAAGCCGGGAGCCAAGCCATGACGGCCCGCCTTCGTTTCTCCGGCTTCGTCGCGACGTTGCTCGGGTCGGCCTTCATGCTCACCGCCTGTGGCGTCGATCAAGACGAACTGCAGCTGTGGATGGAACAGGAAAAACGCGAGGTCAAGCCGAGCGTGGAGCCGATGACGGCGCCAAAGAAGTTCAATCCGGAGCCCTATGCCGCGCTCGGCGCCGTCGAACCCTTCAGCACGCAGAAGCTGACGGTCGCGCTCAAGCAGGAGGCGAAGCAACCGAATTCCCTGCTCGCGTCAGAGATCAACCGCCGCAAGGAGCCGCTCGAGGCCTACCCGGTCGACAGCATGTCGATGGTCGGCAGTGTCACGCGCGGCGGCCGCCCGTATGCGCTGCTGCGGGTCGACAACCTGCTTTATCAGGTGAAGCAAGGCGACTACCTCGGCCAGAACTACGGAAAGATCACCAAGATCTCGGAGACCGACGTGGCCTATCGAGAAATCGTGCAGGACGCGGCGGGTGAATGGATCGAGCGCAGCAGCGCCCTCCAGCTACAGGAGAAGGCGCGATGAAAAGCATTTGGGAGAAACCGATGACAGGTTGGCGCTCGCGATTTTTCGCTGTGGCCTCGGTGATGGCGATGGCGGCTCCGGCCTGGGCGCAAAACGCGATCCAGTCGATCAACAGTTCGCAGCAAGCCGGCTCGGAGGTCATCCGCATCGAGATGACGGAGCCGCTGACAACGCTGCCGGCAGGCTTCACGGTGCAGACGCCGCCTCGCATCGCGATCGATCTGCCCGGCGTGACCAACGGCCTCGGCAAGTCGAACGTCGAGATCAACCAGGGCAACCTGCGCTCGGTGAGCGTGGCCCAGGCGGGCGAGCGCGTGCGCCTCGTCCTCAACCTGAAGGCGCCGGCGGGCTATCGCGCCGTCATCGATGGCAAGGTCCTCATCATCTCGCTCGACAACAACGCGCCCGCGACCCTGGCCAGTTCCAGCGGCCAACCCGCGCCGACGCGCTTTGCCGAGGGCACGAACCGCAACCAGCTGTCGCTGCGCGACATCGACTTCCGCCGCGGTGCCGACGGCGCCGGGCGCGTCGTCGTCGAGTTGCCCAACAATCAGGTCGGCGTCGACATCCGTCAGCAGGGCACCGGCCTCATCGTCGAGTTCCTGCGCTCGAGCCTGCCCGATAACCTGCGTCGACGCCTCGACGTCACTGACTTCGGCACGCCGGTGCAAAGCATCACCACGACGCAGCAAGGCGATCGCGTCCGCATGACGATCGAGCCGCGCGGCGTCTGGGAGCACAGCGCCTATCAAAGCGACAACCAGTTCGTTCTCGAGGTGCGGGCCCAGAAGGTCGACCCGAACAAGCTCGTGCAGGGCGTGGGCTACGCGGGCGAAAAGCTGTCGCTGAACTTCCAGAACATCGAGGTGCGGGCGCTGCTTCAGGTCATCGCCGACTTCACCAATTTCAACGTCGTTACCAGCGACACCGTCACCGGCAACGTGACCCTGCGCTTGAAAGACGTGCCCTGGGACCAGGCCCTCGACATCATCCTGCAGGCCAAGAACCTCGGCCTGCGCAAGTCGGGCAACGTGATCCTGATCGCCCCGAAGGACGAGCTCAATGCCAAGGAGAAGATCGAGCTCGAGGCCAAGCAGCAGATCGCAGCCCTCGAGCCGGTACGCACGCAATCGTTCCAGCTGAACTACGCCAAGGCGCAGGACATCGCCAATGGCCTGACCGGCCAGTTGACGGGCGGCAGCTCGGGCTCGGGCTCGGGTACGGCCTCTCGAATCCTGTCGCCTCGCGGTAGCGTCGTCTTCGAGGTGCGCACCAACCAGCTGTTCGTGAGCGACATCCCCTCGAAGCTCGAAGAAGTTCAGGCCCTGATCGCGAAGATCGACATCGCCGTTCGCCAGGTGCTGATCGAGTCGCGCATCGTCATCGCCGACGATTCGTTCGGCCGCTCGCTCGGCGTGCGGCTTGGCGCTGCCGACCTGCGCGGCGTGCGCGGTGGCATTCCGGGCTACGGCGTCGGCGGCGACACGCGGGTCTCCGCCGGTGGCAACCTCAACGCTGTCGCCTCGCAGACGCTGCAGAACGGCTCGACCGGCGTCGCCCAGGCCGACACCAACTTCCTGAACCTGCCGGCCACCGGGCAGAACGGCTTCAATCCGGCCACCTTCGCGCTGTCGCTGTTCGGCGCCTCGGCCAACCGCTTCCTCAACCTCGAGATCTCGGCACTCGAGGCCGACGGCAAGGGCAAGGTCGTGTCGAGCCCGCGCGTCGTCACCGCCGACCAGCAGAAGGCGCTGATCGAGCAGGGCGAGGAACTGCCCTACCAGGTTGCGACCTCGAGCGGCGCCACCTCGCTGCAGTTCAGGAAGGCCAACCTCAAGCTCGAGGTCACGCCGCAGGTCACGCCCGAAGGCAACGTCATCCTCGACGTCGATGTCACCAAGGACAGCGTCGGCCGCGCCACGGCAGCCGGCTTCGCCATCAACACCAAGCACGTCAAGACCCAGGTGCTGGTCGAGAACGGTGGCACCGTCGTCATCGGCGGCATCTTCGAGCAGAACGATCGCGAAGACATCACCAAGGTGCCTTTCCTCGGCGACGTGCCCTACCTCGGCAACCTGTTCAAGACCAAGACAACGACCTCGTCGAAGACCGAGTTGCTCATCTTCCTGACGCCGAAGATCGTGACCGACCGTACTGCCGCGCGCTGACCAGCGCATCACTATCCCATTCGATCGAGAGCGTATGAACAGCTTGAAATCCATCGCGACGGCGCTGCTCGTCTCACTCCTGGTTGCCTGCGGCGGCGGCGGCGGCAACGCAGGTACGTCACCGTTCGGTACCGGATCGACCGACTCGACGTGCGCGGCTCCGTCGTCGGCACCGTCTGCGTCTGGGGTCGGTGCGACGTCGACATGTATCGCCGCAACCGCGACCTCGGTCGACGTGCTGACGAGCGCCACCACCATCAACAGCGGCGGCGACACGGTCACGATCACCGCCGTCGTCAAGGGTGCGGGCAACGTCGGCCTGTCGGGAGCGGCCGTCGGCTTTTCCGCCGACTCCGGCAACCTCACGAGCGTGGCCAGAACCACCGATGCGACCGGCACAGCCACGGCGGTCTTCACGACCGGTTCGAACCGCAGCAACCGGACCGTCACCGTCTCCGTCACCGCGGGCCCGGCTTCGGGCATGGTTTCGCTCGACGTCATCGGCACCAAGATCACGTTCAACGGTGCGACCACGATCCCGCTGGGCGGCACCGCGCCCTTGCCGGTCACCGTCGTCGATGCGCGCGGCAATCCGATCGCCGGCCAGTCGCTGGCCGTGACCAGCACCCTCAACAACGGCCTGTCCGCCACGACGGTCACGACCAACGCGCTCGGCGTCGCCACCCTCGACTACACCGCGACCAACGCCGGTGCCGACATGGTCAAGTTCGCCGGAGTCGGCGCGTCGGTAACGCCGACGATCCAGGTCAGCGCGGCCAGCTTTGCCTTCGAATCGCCGGCGGTGAGCAGCCGGATCAACGTCGCGACCTCGAGTGCAGTGACGGTGCGCTACCTCGTGAGCGGTGCGCCGCAAGCAGGCCGGACGATCAACTTCTCGACCACCGCCGGGACCCTTTCGGCCAACACGGCCTTGACCGATGCGACCGGTCGGGCGACGGTGAACATCTCGTCGGCTACGGCCAGCCCGGCGGTCGTGCAGGCGACGGTGCAAGGTGCGGCGGTGCAGGCCACCGTTCCCATCACCTTCGTGGCCACGGTGCCGAGCGCGGTCATCGTGCAGGCCTCGCCGACGGCGCTGGCGCCCAATTCCGCCGGCTCGGTGACGCAGCAAGCCCAGGTGCTCGCGACCGTGCGCGACGCCGCCGGCAATCCGGTGTCCGGAGCCATCGTCAGCTTCACCCGCGTCGTCGACCCGAGCGGCGGCAGCCTGTCTCAACCGTCGCAGACGACCGACGCCAATGGCCAATCGACGGTGCAGTACATCTCCGGCGCCAACGCAACGGCGAGCAACGGTGTCCAGATCCGTGCCGCGGTCGTTGGCTCGGCGGTGTCGACCTGTGCTGCTGCATCGGTCGGCTGCAGCCACGACGCCGCGCTCACCGTCAACCAGAGCGCGCTCTTCATCGCGCTCGGGACTGGCAACACCATCGACAACCTCGATCCGGAGACGTACCGCAAGAACTACACGGTCTACGTCACCGATTCGAACGGTGTTCCGGTGCCGAACGTGAACCTCACGATCAAGGCCCTGCCGACGCTCTATCGCAAGGGCACGCTGATCTACGACGCGACCGCAGCCGGCTGGGTCTATGCGCCAGGTGTCGTGACCTGCGCCAACGAGGATCTGAACTACAACGGCGTGCTCGACGCTGGCGAGGATCTCAACGGCGACGGCCGGCTCCAGCCGGGCAACGTGATCTCGGTGACGACCGCGGTGTCGGCGACGCCGGGCGCCTCGGGCATCGCCCGAACCGATGCCGGCGGCCGGGCGACGATTACCCTGCTTTATGCTGAGAGCTACGTCCCGTGGGTGCAGATCAGGCTGGTCGCGCAGGCCATCGTGTCCGGCACCGAGTCGTCGACCGACACGGTCTTCTTCCCGCCCGGCGTTGCTTCCGACTTCAACAACTCGGCGAATCCGCCGGCCGGCACGACCAGTCCGTTCGGCGTCAACGGATGCACGACTCCTGGCTGACGACGCCGCGCGGGTGATCTCCGCGTCGGCGTCTCCTGCCTTGCCGAGAAAGAGGCCGTGCTCATCAGCCTGATCGGCTTGCCCGGGGTCGGCAAGTCGACGATCGGGCGGCGCCTCGCGCAGCGGCTTCGGCTGCCGCTCCATGATTGCGATGCGCTGCTCGAGGCTCGCTTCGGCATGCCGATCCGAACCGTTTTCGAGGTCGACGGCGAAGCGCGATTCCGCGATGCTGAAGCCGAACTGCTGGCCGAGCTGTCCACTGGAACCGACGCTGTCGTCGCCACCGGCGGCGGCATCGTCATGCGGCCCGCCAATCGAGAGCTCCTGCGGACCCGCACCTTCTGCGTCTATCTCCACGCGACGCCGGAGGATCTGCGGCGACGGCTGAACGGCGACGCGAAACGACCCTTGCTGCAGGTCGCCGATCCGCAACGGCGCCTTATCGAACTGAGCGTGGAACGCGATCCGCTCTATCGCGACGCTGCTTGCCTTGTCGTCGAAGCCCGGGCCATGCCATTCGAGCGCTTGCTGGCAACGATCGTGTCGGGCATGAACGCTGCGGCAGGCCGCGGCACGGCTGGGGCGGTCTCGTGACCGTCTCGCCGGTCGACGTCCACGTCGAGCTCGGACCGCGCAGCTATGCGGTCCGGATCGGCTCCGGGCTGCTCGACGACCGCGCGTTGTTCGGCCAGCTCGGCGCCGGCACGGCTTGCGCCATCGTCACCAACGACACCGTCGCTCCGCTCTATGTCGAACGGCTGGCGGCGACCCTGCGTGGCCAGTTCGGCCACATCGAGGTCGTCGTCCTGCCCGACGGCGAAATCCACAAGGACTGGCCCGCTCTGCAGCGCATCTTCAGCGCCCTGCTCGAGTCCAGATGCGACCGCTCGGTCACCGTGTTCGCGCTCGGTGGCGGCGTGATCGGCGATCTTGCGGGCTTCGCCGCGGCCTGCTACATGCGCGGCGTTCGCTACGTGCAGGTGCCGACGACACTGCTCGCCCAGGTCGATTCGGCGGTCGGCGGCAAGACCGCGATCAATCACGCGCTCGGCAAGAACATGATCGGTGCCTTTCACCAGCCGATGCTCGTCGTCGCCGACGTCGATACCCTGCAAACGCTGCCCAAGCGCGAGCTCGTGGCCGGCCTCGCCGAGGTCATCAAGTACGGCGCCATCGCCGACGACGCCTTCCTCGACTGGGTCGACGCGCACATGAGCGAGCTGCTGTCGTTCGACCGGTCCGCGCTCGCCCACGTCGTCAAGCGCTCCTGCGAGATCAAGGCGGCGATCGTCGCTGCCGACGAGCGTGAATCGGGCGTTCGCGCCACGCTGAACTTCGGCCACACCTTTGGGCACGCGATCGAGACCGGCCTCGGCCACGGTGCCTGGCTGCACGGCGAGGCTGTGGGCTGCGGCATGGTCATGGCCGCCGACCTGTCGGTTCGTCTCGGCCTCCTGCAGCGCACCCAGGCCGACCGTATCGCGGCAGTCATCGCCCGCGCCGGCCTGCCCGTGAAGGCGCCCGCCCTCGGCGTGGAGCGTTATCTCGACCTGATGCGCGTCGACAAGAAGGCCGATGGCGGCCAGCTTCGCTTCATCGTGCTCGATGGCCCGGGTCGGGCGCTGCTTCGCGCCGTCGAGCCCGGGCGCGTTGCCGAAACGCTCCAAGCGACCTCGGAGCGCGCCTAGGATTGCCGGGTCGATGCCGCCATGACGCCGTTCACGCGGCGGGCGGTTCCGCTCGTCGGCCGGCGCTCGCGCTGCAAAGAGGACTTTCTACACTTCGCTCCCTAAGGCCCACCATGCGTCAAACCCGCGGATTCACCCTCATCGAACTGATGATCACGATCGCGATCATTGCGATCCTGGCCGCTATCGCGTTGCCGTCGTATTCGGACTACGTGCGCCGTGGCCGGCTGACCGAGGGACTGTCGACGCTGTCGTCGCAGCGGGTCAAGATGGAGCAGTTCTTCCAGGACAACCGCACCTACGCAGGCACGTGCGCGGCCGGTACGGTGGCGCCGCCGCCGGTGTCGGTGAACTTTACCTACGTGTGCACGCCTTCGGCAGTGGGGGTGGTCCCGTCCCTCTACCTCATCACCGCGACCGGTGTCGGCTCCGTGGACGGCTTCATCTACACGATGGACCAGGGCAACGCGCGTGTGACCACCGGCCTTCCAAGCGGTTGGGTCGGGACCGGCAACCTCTGCTGGGTGACGAAGAAGGACGGGTCGTGCTGAGCCGCCGCACCCTGGGTGGCTTCACGTTGATCGAGGTGCTGGTCAGCATCACCCTGGTGGCGCTGCTGATGGCGCTCGGCGTGCCTGCGATGAGCACCTTCATCCAGAACAACAAGATCAAGAGCGCGGCAAGCGACTACTACGCCGGCCTGCAGGTGGCTCGCGCCGAGGCAATCCGCAGCAATCTGCCCGTCGAGTTCGTGTTGACTGCCGCCACCGGCGTCGGCGCGGCGCCCTCGATCACCGGGCGCAACTGGGTCGTGAGAGCGATCCCGCCTCTGCCCGCTGTGCCGGTGCTGATCGACCAGAAGACCGGTCTCGACGGTGAAGGAGGCACGACCCAGGCGATCGCCATCAACGTCTTGATCGCGCCGGTGGGATTCGACGGCCGCATCACCTTCAACAGCTTCGGCGCCCCGACCGCGAATCCGTATTCCATCGACGTCACGAACCCCGCGCTGGGTGCGTGCTTCCCTGGAGGCCCGGCTCGCTGCAAGCGCATCAACGTCTCCGCGGGCGGTCAGATCACTGCCTGCGATCCCCAGGTCGCCGTGGCGAGTGACAGCCGTGCGTGCTGAGCCCATGAAACCCGTCTGCCACCAGCAAGGTGTCGTGCTGATCGAGGCGCTGGTCGCCATCCTCATCTTCTCGCTCGGCATCCTGGGCCTCGTCGCGCTCGGCGGCCAGGCCGTCGGTGCCCAGTCCGACGCCCAGTATCGGACCGAGGCGAGCGGCTTGGCCGATGCGATCGCGGGCGAGATCGCGGTCAACGTCGACCGCACGCTCAACGGCGCGAACATCGCCGCGTCGCTGCCGCAATTCAGTCACCGTGAGACGGACTCCGACTGCGTCTTCGTCAACGGCGCCGATACGACCAACGCGACGGTGCAGGCGTTGATCGACCGGGCCGCGGCTTTGCCGGGAGCAACGCCGCAGCAGCAGCAGATCAGGGTGCAGAACGCGGTCGGTACCTTCAACCGTATCGAGATCACGTTGTGCTGGAGCGCGGCCAACGACAACGGCGCCTGGCGCCGGCATACCTACGTGACCTACGTCAACGGGGGCTCGATTTGAACGCGCGCTTTCCGCTCGTCGTACCGCGTTCGCAGCGGGGGTTTTCGCTCATCGAGGTCCTGGTCGGCGTGGCGATCGGGCTCATCGGCATCCTCGCGATTTTCCAGACTCTGGCGATCTGGGACCGCCACACCCAGACCACATCGTCCGGCAGTGATGCCCAGGTCGCCGGTACGCTGGCGCTGTTCAACATCGAACGCGACTTCAAGCAGGCAGGGCATGGCTACGGCGAAGCACCGTTGCCGGTGATGGGTTGTACGGTCAACGTTTTCGACAACACCGGCCGCGGTACCTTCAGCTTTCCGCTGCGGCCGATCGACATCGTCGTTGGCGCTGCCGGCGCGCCCGATGAGATCCGTGTTGTTTCGGGCAGCTCTTCGTTCTTCGTCGAAGGCCAGGACTTCCTGAGCTCGACGCCGACGACCAAGACCCTGCGGCGTCGGGGCGGCTTCAAGACCGGCGACCTCGTCGTCGTCGCGGATGCCGGCGGGGCGCTGCCGGGCTCGGCGACCTGCAAGCTCGGCGAGATCACCGACGACACCGATCCCGACATGCTGACGGTCAGCCACGCTCCGAACGGCAGCTATACGCCGTACGGTGCCGGCGCCCCGCTGGCATCGCGATTCGATGTCGCCCAGGCGCTGCCTGTCTTCACGTACGTCGGTGGCTCCTTGTTCAACCTCGGGCCTCGCCCGCAGGTCGTGAGCTGGAAGATCGCCAACAACCGCTCCCTGACGAAGACCGACTTCCTCTTCGACGCCGCCACGCCGGTTACGGTTGCCGATGGTGTCGTCAACCTGAAGGCGGAGTTCTTCGTCGACGTGAACAACAACACCCTTGTCGATGCCGGCGAGTGGCTGCCTGCCATTCCTGTCGGGGCGAACTGGAAACAGGTGCTCGCCGTCCGGGTGGCGCTTCTCGTGCGCGGCCGGCAGTTCGAGCGCGGCCGCGACTCGGCAACCAACGCGCCGGCCGCGGTGACGCTGGCGAACCCGACCTACTTCGGAGGCCCGTTCGTGATGACCAACGTCGACGGCGGCGCCGATACCTTCACGGCGGGCGCGGTCAACACGCCCGACCCGAACAACTGGCGGTTCTACAGGTACCGCGTGTACGAACGGATCATTCCGCTCAAGAACATGTTGTGGGCGCTGCCATGACGCACCGCTTCGAGCCCCGTCTCGGGTCCGCTCGCGGCCAGCACGGCATCGTGCTGTTCGTGGCCCTCATCGTGCTGATCGCGATGACGCTGGCCGGGCTGGCGATGATGCGGCAGATGGGCGTCGGCCTGTCGATCGCCGGCAACGTGGCGTTCAAGGAGAACGCCACGTCGGTAGCCGATCGCGGGGCCGAATTCGCTCGGGGCTGGATCGTGGCCAACCAGGCGGTTCTCAACAACGACAACCCTGCCGCCGGCTACCACTCGAGCTGGGCAGTCAACGTCGACCCCGCAACATTCGATTGGGCAGCGGGCTCCATCGCACTTGTCGCCGAGGCCGGCAACGTCGCCTCGGTCTACATCGAGCGCCTGTGCGCTACCCCGAA
>JAYVNL010000283.1:0-10329 GCA_043758495.1 Rhizobacter sp. | reverse complement strand
GGTGAATGTCGAAGCGTCGCGGCCGACGGTGCCGCAGTCGCTCGCCGAGGCACCGCTCGACTACGGCCAGTTCACTGCCGCGTTGACGCGCCTGATCTCCGCCCAGCTCGGCCTTCGTGGCTTCACGCTCACGCTCGCGGTCGAAAAGGCCGGCACCATCGAGGAGCTGCAGAACGTGGCCAAGCGCACGCTCGACCAGATTCGCGATCGCAAAGGCGAGGCGGCTGAGCTGGAAGCGAGAAGAACGCTCTACGGCAGCTGACGGTCCGTGGCGCGCCGCGCTTGTTGCCGCTGTCGCTGCGGCGTTCGCGAATGAAGCGCTTCGGCGGTGTCTGGCGCGTCGCGCGCGCCCTCCTGCTCGGCGTTGCCGCGCTGGTCATCTTCATCGAGGAGTGGGGCTGGCGGCCGCTCTCGGCGCTGGCGGCCCGCATCGCCCGCTGGCCGCCGATCGCCCGGCTCGAAGCAACGGTCGTGGCGGCTCCGCCGCGAATCGCACTGGTGCTCTTTCTGGCGCCGGCGGTGATGCTGGTGCCCGTCAAGTTGGCCGCGCTGTGGTTGATCGGGGAAGGCCGCACGACGGTCGGCATCGTTGTGATCGTGGTCGCCAAGGTGCTCGGCACGGCGCTGGTCGGCCGCCTCTTCGTCCTCGTCGAGCCGCAGCTGCAGCAGTTCGCCTGGTTCGCGCGCGTTCTCGTCTGGTGGCGCGCGACCAGGGAGCGCGTCATGACAGTCGTGCGCGAGTCGCGGCTCTGGCGCGGCGCCGCGGCGATGCGCCGGGCCTGGCGGCTCTGGCGCCGGCGCCTGCATTCCTGACGGCTGCCATCGACCCTGCCATGCCGCCCCGCCTTCACGTCGCCACCGCTTTCGCCGCCGGGGCCGCCCTCGTGCTGCCCGAGGCGGCCGCTCGACACGTGCGAGTATTGCGGCTGCAGCCCGGCTCGCCGCTGCTGCTCTTCAACGGCGACGACGGTGCCGAGTGGTCGGCGTCGGTGTCGCGGATGACGAAGGCCGAGGTCGAGGTTCGTCTCGAGGCGTCACACGTCGTCGACCGCGAGCTGTCGTGCGCCGTCACCCTCGCGGTCGGCGCGCCGGCCAACGACCGCATGGACGCCTTCGTCGAGAAGGCGTGCGAGCTCGGCGCCGCTGCGATCCAGCCGTTGCTGTGCGAGCGCTCCGTGCTGCGCCTGAGCGGCGAGCGCGCCGAGGCCAAGCGGCGGCATTGGAGCGGCATCGCTTCGTCGGCGAGCGAGCAGTGCGGGAGAGCACGCGTCGCTTCGGTAGCGGCGATGCGAAGGCTTGACGACTGGCTCGACGACACGGTCACCATCGATGGCTACCACCGCATCGTGCTCAGCTTCGCGGCCGATGCCGCGCCCGTCGCGTCGCTCGCCGAGGTCGTCTCTGCGGCGACCGTTCGCAGCGGCGAACGTGCGGGCCTCCTCGTGCTGAGCGGCCCCGAGGGCGGCCTCACCGCAGCAGAGGAAGCAGCGGCCGTCGAGCGCCGCTTCATCCGCGTCGGCCTCGGACCGCGCGTGCTGCGCGCCGACACCGCGCCGCTGGCGCTGCTGGCCTGGCTCGGCCTCGCTGCGGCGAGGGTGTCCACGTGAACCGTGCGCTGTTGCTGCTGGCGCTCTGCCAGGGCTTCTTTCTCACCAACAACGTGACCTTCATCGCCATCAACGGCCTGGTCGGCCTGGCGCTGGCGCCGAACGCGTGGATGGCGACACTGCCGGTCACCGCCTACGTCGCCGGCGGCGCCATGTTCGCCGGGCTGGTGGCGCGGCACCAGCGCGCCTGGGGCCGGCAGCGCGCCTTCCAGGTCGGCCTCGCGGTCGCCATCGCCACTACCGCGCTCTGCGCCTGGGCGGCGCTGCACCGCGAGTTCTGGCTGCTCGTGGTCGGCGCGACGCTGGCCGGCTACTACAACGCCAACGCCGGCCTCTACCGCTTCGCCGCCACCGAGATCGTGGCGCCGGCGTTCAAGGACCGCGCCATCTCGTGGGTGCTGGCCGGCGGCATCATCGGCGCCGTCGCCGGGCCGAACCTGGCACTGGCCACGCGCAACGCGTTGCCGGTCGAGTTCGCCGGCGCCTATGCCGCGCTCGCCGTCGTCGCTCTCTGCTCGCTGGCGACGATGTTGTTCATCCGCTTCCCGAAGCTGTCCGTGCCGACGGCGGCGGCACCTGGCCGGCCACTGCGCGAGATCGCGGCGCAGCCGGTCTTCATCGTCGCCGTCATCGCTTGCGCGCTCGGCTACGGCGTCATGAACCTGCTGATGGCGGCGACGCCGATCGCGATGGCGATGTGCCCGCATCCGTTCGCCAGCACCGCGCTCGTCCTCGAGTGGCACGTGCTGGGCATGTTCGTGCCGAGCTTCTTCACCGGCAGCCTCATCAAGCGCTTCGGCGCCGTGCGGGTGATGGCGGTGGGCGTCGTCCTCAACGTCGTCTGCATCGGCGTGGCGCTCTCGGGCGTGGAGCTGGAACGCTTCCTGATCGCGCTCTTCGCGCTCGGCGTCGGCTGGAACTTCCTCTTCATCGGCGGCACCTCGCTCTTCACGGCGGCCTACCGCCCCGAGGAGAAGACGACGGCACAGGCGGCGCTGGACACGCTCGTGTTCTCGACCATGACGATCACCTCGTTCAGCTCCGGCGCACTGGTGACGACGCAGGGCTGGACGCTGCTCAACGTGGGCTCGCTCGTGCCGGTCGCGATCATCGCCGGCGTGCTGGCCTGGTTCAGGATCGCGCGAAGGCGCGCGATGCCGGCTCGACCCGCGGTCTAGTCGCGGCTCTTGCGCGCCGAACCGGCGACGAGGTCGAAGCGGAACAGGCGGCACTCGATCGGGCCGTTCCACATCGGCACGCGGCGCGATTCCTTCAGCCGCATCGCCGTCGGCAGCTTCATGTCGGGGCTCAGGATCCACGCCGTCCAGCCAGCAGGGTGTGACGTGTAGGCGCGCTTCCAGTGGGCGGCAAGTCTTGGAAAGAAGTCGCTCGGGGCATCGCGGTCGGGCGAGGGCGCAGCGGCGGCCTTGCCGGCAACGTCGATGCGCTCGCCGTACGGCGGATTCACCATCAGCGTGCCGGGCAGGTCGGCGGGCAGCGACGGCGCCGACCGCTCGAGCGCATCGCCGCCGTTGAAGACGATCGCATTGGCGACTCCGGCGCGCTCGGCGTTGCGGCGCGCGAAGTCGACCATCCGGAACGAGACATCGCTGGCGAAGATCGGCACCGCCGACGGCCGCACGCGCTCGGCCGCCTTCGACTTCAGGCGCTGCATCTCGCCGCGCATCGCCACGCTGGTGAACGGCCCCAGCTTCTCGAACGCGAATCGTCGCAAGGCACCGGGCGCGATGCCCATCGCGATCTGCGCTGCCTCGATGGCGATCGTGCCCGAGCCGCAGCACGGGTCGTGCAGCGCGCCGGCCGCGGCCGCCGTGCCGCGCCATCCGGCGGCCGCCAGCATCGCCGCGGCCAGCGTTTCCTTCAGCGGCGCGTCGCCCTTGTCTTCGCGCCAGCCGCGCTTGAAGAGCGACTCGCCCGAGCTGTCGACGTAGATCGCGGCGCGCTCGGCGCCGGCGTGCAGCACCAGCTGCAGGTCGGGCCGCGCGGTGTCCACGCTCGGCCGCTCGCCGTGCTGGTCGCGCATGCGGTCGCAGAGTCCGTCCTTGACGCGCAGCGCCGCGAAGTTGAGGCTTCGGAGCGGGCTGCGTTGCGACGTGGTGTCGACGCGCAAGGTCTGCTGCGGCGTCATCCAGTCGGACCAGTCGACGCCGTGGGCGAGAGCGTAGAGATCGTTCTCGTCGCGGTAGGCGCCTTCGGCGACCTCGATGAGCACGCGCTGCGCCAGCCGGCTTTCGAGGTTGAGCCGCATCACGTCGCGCGGTTCGCCGTCGAGGGCGACGCCGCCGCGCATGCTGCGCACGTCGGCCTCGGGCATCAGGCGTCGCACCTCCTCGTCGAGGTACGACTCGACACCGGCAGCGCACGGCAGGAACAGGGGCAAAGGCATGGTGGGATCGGAAGCTGGGTCGACGGGCTGGCCGAAGGTCAACGGCGAGGACGGGAACAACGGTCAAGTAAAGGGCGTCGTGCCTGGACATTCGAGCGAGAACGCCATGGCATCGTCGACCGCAAGACTCGCAGTCTCGTTCATTGCGCTCCTGACGACCTGGTGGGCTTCGGCACAGGTTGTACCGAGCTCCGCAAGCACCCATCGTCAACCCCGGCGATCGACGAGGAGGCCTGGCTCCGCGTGGCGAGCGACGCGATCCGCCATCGCGCCCAGCGCCGCGTCTCTGAAGCCGAGTTCTTCAGCGGCGCCGAAGATCAGTTCCCGTCGAAGTTGCCGCGCGCTTCGCTCAATCTGCCGACCTACGTGGCGCTCTACGACTACACCTATCGCAACGTCGGGGAGCTCGGGCCGCTGGTCGACATCACGGCGACGGCGATCGCGTTCGCCGGATCGGCAGCGCCGGCGCCGCGCTGACTACATCGCCTTCCTGAGCTGCGTCGGCGCGATCTTCAGCGCGTCGCGGTACTTGGCGACGGTGCGGCGGGCAACGTGGATGCCCTGCTCGTCTAGCATCTGCGAGATCTGGCTGTCGGAGAGCGGCCGAGCCGGGTCCTCGGCATTCACGATTTGTCGGATCAGCGCCCGCACCGCGGTGCTCGAGGCATTGCCGCCGGAGTCGGTGTTGAGCGAGGAGCCGAAGAAGTACTTGAGCTCGAAGGTGCCGAACGGCGTCGACATGTACTTCGCCGTGGTCACCCGGGAGATCGTCGATTCGTGCAGGCCGAGCTCGTCGGCGATCTCGCGCAGCACCAGCGGCTTCATGGCGATGGCGCCGTGCGTGAAGAAGCTCTTCTGGCGCTCGACGATGGCCTGCGAGACGCGCTGGATGGTGTCGAAGCGCTGCAGGATGTTCTTCACGAACCAGCGCGCTTCCTGCAGGCGCGAGTTGAGGCCGGGGCCGGCACCGTTGAGGGCACCGCTGCCGCGGTGCTGGCGAATCGCGCTGGCATAAAGATCGTTGATGCGCAGCTTGGGCATCACGTCGGGGTTGAGCTGCACCTTCCAGTTGCGACCCGACTTCAGGACGATGACGTCGGGCACGACGATGTTGGCCTCGGCTCGAGCGAACGGTCGCGCCGGCTTCGGCTCGAGCGAGACGATCAGGGCCTGCGCGTCGCGCAGCATCTGCTCGTCGGCACCGGTCACTGCCATCAGCTTCTTGAGGTCGCGGCGCGCGAGCAAGGCGAGATGGTTCTTGCAGACGATGATCGCGATCGCCTGCGCCTGCGAGCGCTCTTTCGTGCGCAGCTGCAGCGTCAGGCAGTCGGCGAGGTCGCGGGCGCCGACGCCCGTCGGGTCCATGCTCTGCAGGAAGCGCAGGGCGCAGCGCAGGTGGGCGAGCAGCGGGTCGGTGGCGTCGCCGTCGTCGCCGGTGGCGTTGCCGTTGCCGCCCAGAGCCGCCGCGTCGATCCAGTCGGCGGCCTCGGCGCCGCCGCCTTCGCGAAGGCGCTCGGCGATGTCCTCCAGCGAGTCGGCGAGGTAGCCGTCGTCACCGAGCGAGTCGATGAGCACGAGCACGGCGGCGGCGTCGGCCGGCGACAGCCGCATGCCGCGCAGCTGGCTGCGCAGGTGGTCCTGCAGGCTGACGGTGGGGCTGTCGCGATCGCTGTCGTCGAAGTCTTCGCCGTCGCTGCTGTTGCGCGACTTGCCCGGCGTCTCGCGGATGCCGTCGAAGTCCTCGCGCTCGGTGCCGTTCTCCCAGTCCTCGCGCTCGGTGCCGCCGAAGTCGGCGCTGCCGTCGATGGCCGCGACCTCCTCACCGCCACCGTCGCTGCCGTTGTCGCTACCGGTCTCGGCAGCGCGCTCGCTCTCGCGCTCGCCGGCGCGCTCGGCGCTGCTGGTGCGTTCGGTGAGTGGCTCGAACGCGGGTGCCTGCTCTTCCTCGGCCTCGAGGAACGGGTTTTGCTCGAGCATCTGCTCGACTTCCTGGTGCAGCTCGAGCGTCGAGAGTTGCAGTAGCCGGATCGACTGCTGCAGCTGCGGCGTCAGCGCCAGATGCTGCGAGAGACGGACTTGTAGTGTCTGCTTCACGAGTGACAGTCTGCGAGCACGTGGTCGGGCCGCCGCCGGGCCGCCCCAAGGCGAGCCGTAGCCCCCGTGGGGGGCAGCGAACGGAGAGAGCTTGGGGGCACCATCAGGCCTACATGCGAAAGTTTTCGCCCAGATAGACCTTGCGAACGTCGGCGTTGACGACGATCTCGGCCGGCGTGCCTTCGGCGAGGACGCGGCCGTCGCTGATGATGTAGGCGCGGTCGCAGATGCCGAGCGTCTCGCGCACGTTGTGATCGGTGATCAGCACGCCGATGCCGCGGCCCTTGAGGAAACCGATGATTCGCTGGATCTCGATCACCGCGATCGGGTCGATGCCGGCGAACGGCTCGTCGAGGAGGATGAAGCGCGGCTGCGTCGCCAGGGCGCGCGCGATCTCGACGCGGCGGCGCTCGCCGCCCGACAGTGCCGGCGCTGGCGACAGCCGCAGCTTTTCGATCGAGAGATCGCGCAGCAGGCCCTCGAGCTTGTCGTCGATGGCCGCTTTCTTCAGCGGCCTGCCGTCGCTGCCGATTTGCAGCTCGAGGACGGCGCGGATGTTGTCCTCGACGTTCAGGCGGCGAAAGATCGACGGCTCCTGCGGCAGGTACGACAGGCCGAGCCGCGAGCGCTGGTGCACGGCCAGGCGCTCGATGCGGCGGCCCTCGATCGTGATCTCGCCGCCGTCGGCACGCACCAGGCCGACGATCATGTAGAAGCTCGTCGTCTTGCCGGCGCCGTTCGGGCCGAGCAGGCCGACGACTTCGCCGCTCTTCACGGCCAGGCGAACGCCGTCGACGACCGTACGCGAGCCGTACGACTTGCGCAGTCCGTGCGCTTCGAGGCGGTGGCCGGCGTCGACTGCCGTGGCAGCGGCCGCGACCGTCATGGCTTGGCCGGCAGCGCTGGCGCTGTCCGCAGGCCGGCCGGCGGCGACGCATTGCCGGCGGCGCTGGCCGCGGCGCGCGCGGCTTCGGCGGCGGCGCTGCCTTCCTTCGGCGTCAGCGTCGCCCGCACGCGGCCACCGGGGTTCGAGGCCGTCGCCGGTGCGCCGCCGGTGACGTTGAAGACCTCGGTCGTGCTGTCGTAGGTGACGAGGTTGCCGGAGATCTCGTCGCTGGTTTCGCTGCCGCGCAGGCGCCGGACCGACGCGTTGTTGACGAAGCGGATCACGTCGGACTTGCCGTCGTACTCGAGCCGCTCGGCGTCGCCGGCGATGAACTCGTCGGCCACGTCGCGCTTCTGCCGGAAGGTCGCGTGCTGGCCAGGCGAGCCGAAGGCGACCGCGGTGTGATAGCCGTCGGGCAGCTCGCGAACCTCGATGCGCGCCGCTCGGATCACCATCGTCCCCTTGGTGACGACGACGTTGCCGTTGAAGACCACGACCTGGTTCAGCAGATCGATCTTGCCAGGCAGGCCGTTGCCGCCACTGCCGTCGGCCTCGACGTTGAGCGGCTTGAAGCGGTCGGCCTTCTCCGCTCGTGCGCCGGGCGCAAACGGGCCGAGGAAAGCAACGGCGAACGCAACGGCGGGGCCAAAGAACAGGCGGGGCAGCAAAGGCAAGGCAGGAAACGAGGAGAGTGGGGACCGGTCCGCAGACCCGGCAGCGGCATGAATCTTGCTGGTAATTCTATGCGACACCTGCCTCACACAGGCAGAACCTGCCAGTTCACTTCTGCACTGCGACGAGCGCCGAGTCGACACCCGATTCACCGAGCTTGTCTTTCGCACCCTCGGCATCCTCGCGGCGATCGAACGGCCCGACCCGTACGCGATAGACCATCCTGCCGCCCTGTTCACGCTCGGTGAGCCGGCTCTCCACGCCCATCATCGCCAGCTTGGCCCGCTGCTGTTCGGCGTCCTCGTTGCGGGCATACGCGCCCGCCTGCACGAAGTACAGGAAGGCGCCGCCGGCTCCCACCGTGCCGGCCGCGGCCGGCTGCGAAGCGCGGTTCGCGGCCAGCGCCGGTGCGCTCGCCGCCGATGCCGCCAAGCGGGCCGGCCGCGTCGCGCTGGCAGCACTCGCGGCGCCGGGCACCAGGGGATCGATCACCGTCGGCGCGACCAGGGTCGGCCGGGCGACGGTGCCGGCGATGTCGCTGCCGGCGGTGCCGCGGGGCGCCGCCGACGAGCCGCTCGGCGCCGGATTGCGGCCGGCCAGCGCACTGTTCGGATCCCAGTTGCGGTTTTTCTCCGCTTCCGCCGCGTCCTGGCCCACGGCGCGAGCCGGCACCTTGTTGACGAACGGGTTCGGCGCCTTGGTGACGTAGAGGGCGACGCCGAGCGCCAGCGCCAGCCCGATGAGCAGGCCGACGACGAGGCCGATCAGGAAGCCGCCGCGCTGTCGTGCCCGCGAATGGAAGTCGCTCATGCCGTGGTGTCCGCCTCTCTCGTCATGCGTTGCGGCGCGCTCACGCCGAGGACCCCGAGGCCGTTGGCGAGGACCTGCCGGGTCGCGGCCAGCAGCGCCAGCCGGGCCCGCGCCAGACCGAGATCGTCGTCGACGATGAAGCGCTCGGCGGCGTAGTAGCTGTGAAACGCGGCCGCGAGGTCGCGCAGATAGAAGGCCACCTCGTGCGGCGCCAGGGCGGTGGCCGCGGTGGCGAGCAGGTCGGGGTAGTCGGCAAGCCGGTTCATCAGCAGCGCCTCGCTCGGTGCATCGAGGCGCGCGAGGTCGGCGGTCGCGGCGCTGTCTTCGCCGCCTGCGGCGCCGTGGCGGGCCGTGAACTGCTCGAGCACCGAGCAGATGCGGGCGTGCGCGTACTGGATGTAGAAAACCGGGTTCTCGTCGCTCTGCTTCAGGGCGAGGTCGACGTCGAAGGTGAACTCGGTGTCGGCCTTGCGGCTCAGCATGAAGAAGCGGACCGCGTCGCGGCCGGTCCAGTCGACGAGGTCGCGCAGCGTCACGTAGGCGCCGGCGCGCTTCGAGATCTTCACTTCCTGGCCGCCGCGCTCGACGCGCACCATGGTGTTGAGAACGTAGTCGGGGTAGTCCTTCGGCACCGACGGGTCG
Organism: Rhizobacter sp.; assembly: GCA_043758495.1. GTDB lineage: Bacteria > Pseudomonadota > Gammaproteobacteria > Burkholderiales > Burkholderiaceae_C > Schlegelella_A. The sequence goes on along the minus strand of JAYVNL010000283.1, from coordinate 1,211 downwards.
GCCGCCTGCAGGCCGGCGCGCACGCGCGCGATCGTGCCGTGGTGGTCGGTGCCCTGGACGTTGATCGCCTTCAGGAAGCCGCGCTCGACCTTGGCGAGGTGATACGCGACATCGGGCACGAAATACGTGAACGTGCCGTCGGACTTGCGCATGACGCGGTCCTTGTCGTCGCCGTAGGCCGTGGTGCGCAGCCAGAGCGCGCCGCCTTCTTCGTAGGTCTGGCCCGAGGCCACCAGGCGCTCGACGGCGCGCTCGACGCGGCCGCTCGAATAAAGGCTCGACTCGAGGTAGTAGTGATCGAAACGAACGCCGAATGCAGCGAGGTCGAGGTCCTGCTCATGACGCAGGTAGGCGACGGCGAACTGGCGAATGGCGTCGATGTCGGCGCCGTCGCCCGAGGCGGTGAACGCGCGATCGTCGGCCGTTACGGTCTTCTTCGCGACGAAGTCGGCGGCGATGTCGGCGATGTAGTCGCCGTTGTAGGCGGCCGCGGGCCAGCCGGCGTCGCCGGGCTTCAGGCCGTCGAGCCGGGCCTTCACGGAAGCCGCCAGCGTCGCGATCTGGACGCCGGCGTCGTTGTAGTAGAACTCGCGCGACACCTTTCGCCCCTGCGTCTCGAGCAGGTTGCAGATGGCGTCGCCGAGCGCGGCCTGGCGGGCGTGGCCGACGTGGAGCGGCCCGGTCGGGTTGGCCGACACGAACTCGACGATGACCGGCTCGCCGCCGACAGCGCGGGTGCCGAAGGCAGCGCCGGCGACGAGCACGTCGGCGACGATGCGCTGGCGGGCGGCGGCGCGCAGGCGCAGGTTGATGAAGCCGGGGCCGGCGACGTCGATCGCTTCGACCCAGCGCGCGACGGCCGATTTCGCCCGCAGCGCCGCGATGAGCTCGGCCGCGACCTCGCGCGGATTGCGCTTCTGGACTTTGGCGAGCGGCATCGCCGCGGTGACCGCGAGGTCGCCGTGGGCGGCCTGGCGCGGTGTTTCGAATGCGGCGGTGAGGAGGTTGCCCGGACTCACTTCGGCGATCGCCGCGCGCAGCGCTTCGAGCAATTCATCACGAGCGAGAGGCATCGGCGAATTCTACGAGGCCACCTGGCGGCCACGAGCCGGTGCGCCGGGCGCGGCGGCGAACACGCGGGCAAGCGTGACCCAGTTGCTTTCCGCCCGGGCTTTGTCGTGTTGCTGACACGACGCAAGTGCAAGAATCGC
>JAYVNL010000282.1:0-3337 GCA_043758495.1 Rhizobacter sp. | reverse complement strand
GCAATACGATGCCGATCCCCGCCGCCAGCCACGACAGCTGCGAGACCGTCTCCTTCAGAGTCAGCCGGTGCTGGAGTTGCGGAATGAGGTCGGCGACGGCGACGTAGATGAAGCTGCTCGAAGCGATCACGAGCAGGTACGGAAAAAGCGCCTGCCACGGCCCGACGATGACGTAGCCGACAACGCCGCCGACCACCGCCGCCAGGCCCGAGACGGCGTTGAAGAACAGCGCCCGACCGCGCGAGAAGCCGGCATTGAGCAGCACGATGTAGTCGCCGACCTCCTGCGGAATCTCGTGCGCGATGATCGCCAGCGAGGTGACCACGCCGAGCCGCGTGTCGGTGAGGAAGGCGGCGGCGATGATGATGCCGTCGCAGAAGTTGTGGATGCTGTCGCCCATGATCACGCTCCAGCCGCCGCGCCCGGCCTGCTGGCGGTCGAAGCCGTGGTGGTGATGGTGGTCGTCGCCTTCGTGGTGGTGGCTGTGCCGGTACAGCTCGGCCTTCTCGAGCAGGAAGAAGAACATCAGGCCGCCGAGCAGCGTCGCGAACAGCGCCTGCGGGCTGGCCTTGCCGGAAAACGCCTCGGGCAGCACGTCGAGCAGCGCCGTCGCCAGCAGCACGCCGGCCGAAAGGCTCACGAGGTGGTGGACGATGCGCATCAGCAGGCCGACCGTGAGCGAGGCCGCGATTGCGACCGACAGCACGCCGCCGATGCCGGTGGCGACGACGATCCAGGCCAGCGTCGCCATGGGAAGACTCCGGGATGCAAGGGACCGGCGATTCTAGGAAGCTTCCGAGCCTCGACAATGGCGCGATGGACCTCCCGCCCGCGCCACGCTCCGAGTCCGATGGCCGCTGGCCCGGCCAGCTCGCCGCCATCGACATGGGCTCGAACAGCTTCCGGCTCGAGATCGGCCAGCTCGCGGGCGAGCGCTATCGCCGCGTCGACTATCTGAAGGAGACCGTCCGCCTCGGCGCCGGCCTCGACGCAGCCGGCGTGCTCGGCGAGGAAGCTGCCGTGCGCGGACTCGACTGCCTGGCGCGCTTCGCTCGCCGTCTCGAGGGCTTCGCGCCTGCACAGGTGCGCGCCGTCGCGACGCAGACCTTGCGCGAGGCGAAGAACCGCAACGACTTCCTGGCCCGCGCCGAGGCCGTGCTCGGCCACACCATCGAGATCATCTCGGGCCGCGAGGAAGCGCGCCTCATCTACGCCGGCGTGGCGCGATTGCAGCCGTCGGCGGTGCCACGCCTGGTCATCGACATCGGTGGCCGATCGACCGAGATGATCGTCGGCCGCGGCCTCAAGCCGGAGCGCGCCGAGTCGTTCCAGGTCGGCAGCGTCAGCCTGTCGATGAAGTACTTCGCCGACGGCCGCTTCAGCGAGCGCGCCTTTCGCAACGCCCAGGTCGCCGCCGGCGCAGAGCTCGAGGAAGCGCTCGAGCCCTTCGCGCCTCGCCACTGGAAAGAGGCGCTCGGCTCGTCGGGCACCGTCGGCGCGGTGTCGCAGGTGCTGGCGGCGAGCGGCGTCAGCGACGGTCGCGTCACGCCGGCCGGCCTGCGCTGGCTGATGGAGCGCTGCCTCGAGGCCGGCAGCGCCGACCGCCTCGACCTCGCCGGCCTGCGCGACGACCGCCGGGCCGTCATCGCCGGCGGCCTCTCGATCCTCTACACGCTAGCGACGCATTTCGGCATTGCCGAACTGCTGCCGGCGCGCGGCGCGCTGCGCCAGGGCGTGATCTTCGACCTGGCCGAGCGCGGCGACGCCGAGCGGCTGGCCGGTGGCGGCGATCTTCGCGAAGTCTCAGTGGCCGAGCTGCAGCGCCGTTTCGGCGTCGACGCGGCGCAGGCCGGGCGCGTCGCCACCGTGGCGCTGGCGCTGCTCACGGACAGCGGCAGCGAGGTGCCCGACGAAGCGCGCCGCGAGCTGCGCTGGGCGGCCGACCTGCACGAGGCCGGCATGATGATCTCGCACCACGACCACCACCGGCACAGCGCCTACCTGCTCTCGCACGTCGACGCACCCGGCTTCTCGCAGAGCCAGCTGCGCCGCCTCGGCGACCTCGTGCTCGGCCAGCGCGGCGGCCTGCGCAAGGTCGAGTCGCGATTGCGCGAACCGGCGTTCGCGCTCTACCTGCTGTGCCTGCGGCTGGCCGTGATCGTCTGCCACGCACGCGACGAAGTCGCGCCGGGAGCGATCACGCTGCGCGTCGACAGCAGCGGGCCGCTGGTTCGCCTTGCGCCCGATTGGGCCGACAGCCATCCGCGCGCGCTCCATCTCCTCCGCGAGGAGGTCGAGGCCTGGAGCAAGGGCAACGTGCTGGCGCCACGGTTGTCGATCGACTGACCGCCAGCTTCGTCAGAGGCACTCGGGCGACTGCATCGCCTGCAGCACGACCTGGTTACCGCCGTCGCGCGAGCGCTCGCGCAGCCACCAGACCGCGCCCTTCTTCACGGGCCATGGCGCTGCCGCGCCCGTCAGCAAGAGCGCCGCGGCCATGCCGATCGCGGGCTGGTGGCCGACGACGAGGACCGCCTCGGCCGCATCGGGCCAGCGGGCCGCGGCGACGATGTCTCCGGGGCTCGCACCGGGCGCCAGGGAAGCCACTGTCTTGAACTTCCGGCCGAGCGCCGACGCCGTCTGCTGGCAGCGCCGTGCCGGGCTCGCCAGCACACGCGTGGAGTGGGCGATCCGGCGGTTCAGCCACTCGGCCATGCGCTCGGCCTGGCGCTCGCCCTTGGCAGTGAGCGCGCGTTCGAGGTCTTCCTCGGCCTCGTCTTCGAACACGGCTTCAGCGTGGCGCCAAAGGATCAGGTCCATCGCTGCTGCCGCCTCAGGCACCGTAGCGGCGCATCAGCGCCTTCTGTGCCGAGGCACCGTCGCCCTCGGCCCGCCGGTAGTGGCCGTCGGCGTCGAGCAGCCAGGCGTCCTGGTCGTCGAGCAGGTAAGGCACCAGACACTCGTCGATGACGCGTTGCCGGAGCGCGCGATCGAGGATCGGCCACGCCACCTCGATGCGGCCGAACATGTTGCGGCTCATCCAGTCGGCGCTCGAGAGGAACACCGCTTCGTCGTCGGCGCCGTCGCCCCAGCGGAAGTAGGCGACGCGCGAGTGCTCGAGGAAACGGCCGACCACCGAGCGCACGCGGATGCGGTCGGTGGCGCCAGCGATGCCCGGCCGCAGCATGCAGGCGCCGCGGACGACGAGATCGATCTCGGCGCCGGCCTGCGCGGCCTTGACGAGGGCTTCGATGAGCGGCACGTCGGTCAGCGCATTGATCTTGACGACGATGCGCGCCGGCCGCCCTGCGACCGCCGCTTCGGCAACCCGGGCCAC
>JAYVNL010000281.1:0-3339 GCA_043758495.1 Rhizobacter sp. | reverse complement strand
GCGTCCCGGAGCCGTCGACCTTGACCAGCGCATCGGGCTGCAGATCGCCGAGACACGCGTCGGTCGCGGTGACGAGAAAGCCGTCGCTCAGGCGCGCGCTGAGATTGCCGGTGGTGCCGTGCGCGTAGCCGCGGGCATGCAGCGACTGGCCGACGCGGCAGAGCTCGACACGCAGCGCGGCCTCGTTCATGGCGCGACCGCGAACGCTCGCTCGAAGAAATCGACGCCGCCGAAGTTGCCCGACTTCAACGCCAGCAACAACCCGTCGCCGGCGAGCGAAGGCGCCGCGTGGCACCAGGGCACGCCCGGATCGATCTGCGCGCCGATGCGAAGGCGCTCGACGCCGAGCGCCTGCACGCATGCGCCCGAGGTTTCGCCGCCGGCGATTACAAGGCGACGCGCGCCATGCTCGACGAGCGCACGCGCCACCGCCGCGAGCAACGCCTCGACGCGCGCGCCGACGTCGTGCACGCCGGCCTTCGACTGCGCCGCCGTGACGGCCTCCGGGGCCGCCGTGCTGTAGACGAGCACGGGCCGGGCAGGGGACTTCGCCCACTCGGTCTCGGCCCACCGCACGACGCCGGCGACGAGCTCGCTGTCGGATCCTTCGCGCAGCTCACGCGGATCGACCTGCCACGCCGCGCCGCCGTCTTGCTTGAACCGCGCCACCTGCGCATTCGTCGCTTCCGAGCAGCTCCCCGAGACGACAGCGCACGGGCCGCTTCGAACCGCGGGCAACGAAGCGGCGGTGCTCGACGAAACGATGCCGAAGTTGGAAGGCAGCCCGATGGCGAGCCCGGACCCGGCGCAGACGAGCGGCAAATCCTTGGCGGCCTGCCCGAGGCGAATCAGGTCCTCGTTGTCGACTGCATCAGCGATGGCGATCGAGACGCCCTCGGCCTGCAGAGCCGCGATGCGTGCGCCTATCGCCGCGGCCGTGGCGCCCGTGACGCGATGCTCGAGCAGCCCGACGCGCCGGCCCGCAGCACCGTTCGCACCGGCCGTCGCTAGCTGCGCCTGCAGCACACGCACGAGGTTGGCGTCGGTCATCGGCGTGAGCGGATGGTGGCGCATGCCGCTTTCCGAGAGCAGCACGTCGCCGACGAAGAGGTGGCCCTTGAAGACGGTGCGGCCGTTGTCTGGAAAGGCCGGCGTGGCGATCGTGAAGCGGCAGCCCAGCTCGCTCATCAGCGCTTCGAGCACGGGGCCGATGTTGCCGCGCGGCGTGGAGTCGAAGGTCGAGCAGACCTTGAAGTAGATCTGCGTGGCGCCGCCGGCCTTGAGCCAGCGGCACGCGGCGAGCGACTGCGCGACCGCGACCTCCGGCGGCGCGGTGCGCGACTTGAGGGCGACAACGATGGCGTCGACGTCATCGTCGATGGCCGCCGCGCCGCCTTGCGGCACGCCGATCGTCTGCACCGCGCGCATGCCGGCGCGCACGAGGTTGTTGGCGAGGTCGGTGGCGCCGGTGAAGTCGTCGGCGATGCAGCCGAGCCGCAGCGTCATGGCTTGCCTGCCGGAAGCTCGATGCCGGGAAAGATCTTGATCACCGCCGAGTCGTCTTCCTTCGCATAGCCGGCGGTGGAGGCCTGCATGAACATCTGGTGCGCCGTGCTCGCCAGCGGCAGCGGAAACTTGGTGGCGCGCGCCGTGTCGAGCACCAGGCCGAGGTCCTTGACGAAGATGTCGACAGCCGAGAGCGGCGTGTAGTCGCCGGCCAGCACGTGCGCCATGCGGTTCTCGAACATCCAGCTATTGCCCGCGCTGTGCGTGATGACCTCGTAGAGCGCCGCCGCGTCGACCCCTTCACGCAGGCCGAGCGCCATCGCCTCGGCAGCCGCGGCAATGTGCACGCCGGCCAGGAGCTGATTGATGATCTTCACCTTGCTGCCATTGCCTGCGCTCTCGCCGAGCTTGTAGAGTTTGGCGGCCATCGCGTGCAGGAAGGGCTCCGCTTTGGCCCAGGCGGCGGGCCTGGCCGCAGCCATCACCGTCATCTCGCCCGAGGCGGCCTTGGCCGCGCCGCCGGAGATCGGGGAATCGACGTACATCAGGCCCATCGCTTCGAGGCGACGCTCGAAGGCGATGGAGACATTCGGGTCGACGGTAGAGCACATGACGAAGACGCTGCCCAGGCGCATCGCCGCGGCGACGCCGCCATCGCCGAACAGCACGGCCTCGGTCTGCACCGCATTGACGACCACCGAGACGACGACCTCGCAACACGCCGCCAGCTCGGCCGGCGTGGCGCAGGCGACGCCGCCCTGGCTCGCGAAGGCCGCCGCGACGCCTTCGCGCACGTCGCAGACGTGGACGTCGCAGCCGGCGCGGCGGAGGGAGCCGGCCATGCCGGCGCCCATGGCGCCGAGGCCGATGACGCCGACGCGTTGGCCGGGGAGGGAAGGTTGATTCATCACCGCGATGGTGCCGCGGTCATCCGACCTTCGCAATACGGCCGATCATCCCCAGTCGCTGACGATGACCGGCAGCAGCGCTGTTTGATAGTTCGCCGGAAGCGTCGTCTGGCCGAGCGCGGGCGGGGCGAACGAGGCCATGGCACTGACGAGATCCTGAACCTTCGAATCGATGAGCGTCTTGCCGTCCGAAGTGTGGAACTGCTCGACGTGGTACTGACTTCCCACGTACCAGTTCTGGATCAACGCCTTGTCGCTCGTGCCGATGATGCTGACCTCGAGATCGTTGCCGACGTGCCTGAACCAGATCTGGTCGCTCGTGATGCCCGAGAGGAAACTCATCACGTCGGTGTTGCCGACTGTCGCGTCGTTTTCCTGGACGAGCTCCGCCGCGTAGCCACGCCCCATGACGTAGGTGTCGTTGCCGTTCCCACCGATCAGCGTGTCGATGCCGAGGCCGCCGTCGAGCCAGTCGTTTCCTGCAAGGCCGGTGAGCACGTTGGCTCCTGCATTTCCGGTCAGGCGGTTGTCGCTGGTGTTGCCCGTGCCGTTGATCGCCGTAGATCCGATGAGGGTAAGATTTTCGGTGTTGGCGGCGAGGGTATAGGTCACGCCGGCCTGCACGAGGTCGGTCCCGGCCGAGGCGACTTCGGTGACGACGTCGGCAACGTTGTCGACGAAGTACGTATCGTTGCCGAGGCCGCCGGTCATCGTGTCGGCACCGCTGCTGCCGTCGAGAACGTTGTCGGCGCCATTGCCGGTGAGGGCGTTGTTCATCGCGTTGCCGGTGCCGTTGATGGCGGCCGCGCCGGTCAGGGTGAGATTTTCGACGTTGGTCGCGAGCGTGTACGTGACGCCCGCCTGAACCAGATCCGTTCCCGCGCCCGCCGCCTCGGTGACGACGTCGTTCACGTCGTCGACCGCG
>JAYVNL010000280.1:0-10461 GCA_043758495.1 Rhizobacter sp. | reverse complement strand
ATGGCGGCGGCCTCGGCGGCAATCAGGGCGCGCGCCAGCTGCGACTCGCTAAACACCGGTTCGGCGGCGACGACGACCAGCATCTGGTCGATGTTGGCGGCGAAGGCCTTGGTCTTCCAGGCGTCCTGCCGATGCAGCAGGCTTCGCCGCGGCAGGGCGCTGTCGACCACGCCCTCGTCGCCGCTGCGTTGCCAGGCGACGAGGTCGCCGACCACGCAATCGCTCTTCTTGGCGCGCGTGTGGCAGAGCACCCGTTCGCCATCGACGGTCTCGACGACGACGTGCCGGCCGTGCCCGGAAACGACTCGCCCGGGCGCCTCAGCCGACGAAGGCGACGAGGGCATCGGTCTTGGCGGCGCAGATGAAGTCGTTTTGCGAGATGCCGCCGGCCGAGTGCGTGGAGAAGCGAACCGCGCAGCGGTCGAAGCTCACGCGCAGGTCGGGATGGTGGTCCTCGACGTGGCAGACCCAGGCAAGCGCACCGACGAAGGCGACGGTTTCGAGCCAGCCCTTGAAGGCGAAGGTCTTCTCGACCGCGCCTTCGACCTCGCGCCAGCCGCTCGACTGCGCAAGGTGATCGCGGATGGCGTCAGGGCTCATGGCGGTGGCGCGCTGGCTGCACTTCTGTTCGAGGAGGTTCGTCATGTCGCGGTGGTGGGAGAAGCGTGGCGGGTGAGGGCGGCGAGACGCTCGACCGCCGGGGGATGCGAGTAATAGAAGCGGGCGTAGACCGGGTCGGGCGTGAGCGTCGAGGCGTTGTCTTCGTGGAGCTTCAAGAGGGCCGAGGCGAGGTCGCTGCCGCTGGCCTCGGCGCAGGCATAGGCGTCGGCCTCGAACTCGTCGCGGCGCGACCAGCGCGAGAACAGCGGCGTCGCGAACACGGCGAACACCGGCGTTACCAGCAGCATGAGCAGAAGGGCGAGCGCGTCGTTGGGGGCGCCGAGATTGGGGCCGACGCCGAGGCCGGAGAAGAACCAGGTCCGCGTCGACAGCCAGCCGAGCAGCGCGAAGAAGACCAGCGTAAACGCAGCCATGGCGGCGACCCTCTTGCCCACGTGGAACAGCTTGAAGTGGCCGAGCTCGTGCGCCAGCACGGCCTCCACCTCGGCCGGCGCCAGGCGCGCGAGCAGGGTGTCGAAGAAGACGACGCGGCGGGCCTTGCCGAAGCCCGTGAAGTACGCGTTGGCGTGGGCCGAGCGGCGGCTGCCGTCCATCACGAAGAAACCGCTGGTGGCGAGACCGGCGCGCGCCATGAGGGCACGGATGCGCTCGGCGAGCGACGCATCTTTCAGCTCCTCGAAGCGATTGAAGAGCGGCGCGATCCAGGTCGGCACCAACACCTGCGCGGCGAGCACGATCGCCATCCAGACCGCCCATGCGCCCAGCCACCAGAAGCGGCCGGCGGCGGCCATGATCCAGAGGACCAGGGCAAGCAGAGGCAGGCCAACGACGAGGCCGATCGCGAGACTCTTGGCGGCGTCGGCAAGCCAGAGCTTCCAGGTGACGCGGTTGAAGCCGAAGCGCTCCTCGAGGCGGAACGTCGAGTAGAGCTCGAACGGCAATTCGAGGACGCTGCCGACAACCGTGAACGCAGCGACCAGGGCGACGCAGTACGCGAGGCCACCCCAGCGTGCAGCGGTGGCATCGCGGACGGCAACGTTGAGCGCGTCGAGACCTCCGAACATCGTCCAGCCGAGCAGGACCAGGGCGCCGAACGCCATCTGCCACTGGCCGAGCCGCGACCGGGCGAGCGTGTAGTCGGCGGCTTTTTGGTGGGCCGCGAGCGTCATGGCCGCGGCGAAAGACGCCGGCACCTCGCCGCGATGGCGGGCGACGTGGCGAACCTGTCGCATCGCCAGCCATGCGCGCGTGGCGAGCGAGGCCATGAGCGCGGCGGCGAACAGGCCAGTCCAGAGTAGCGAAGACATCTTTCCCAGTGTAGGCGCGCGTCCTGCCGGCGGCGTGCTGCGAGAATTTGCCCTTAGGAGCACGACCGATGACCGACACCGCACTGATCGCCGACGACCACAACCTGGTCTGGATCGACCTCGAAATGACCGGCCTCTTCCCCGACCGCGACCGCATCATCGAGATCGCGGTCGTCGTCACCGACGCCCAGCTCGGTCACCGCACCGAAGGGCCGGTGCTGGCCGTTCACCAGAGCGACGCCGTCCTCGCCGGCATGGACGCCTGGAACACCGGCACCCACGGCCGCAGCGGCCTCACCGACCGGGTGCGGGCATCGACAGTCGACGAAGCCGGCGCCGAGCGTCAGGTGATCGAATTCCTGCAGCGCTACGTGAAAAAAGGCGCCTCGCCGATGTGCGGTAACAGCATCTGTCAGGACCGCCGCTTCCTCGCCGCCACGATGCCTGCGCTCGAGTCGTTCTTCCACTATCGCAATCTCGACGTCAGCACGCTCAAGGAGCTGGCTCGACGCTGGCGCCCGGAGCTGCTCGCCGGCTTCAGGAAGGCGCAGGCACACACGGCGCTCGCCGACATCCAGGAGTCGATCGACGAGCTTGCCTACTACCGCGAGCATTTCCTGATCGCGCCGTCGCCAGGTTTAGCAGAAGCGACTGCGGCGATGTAGAATCATCGGCTTGCCGCAGCGCGAATGAAAAATTCACGACGTGGCGATTCGTTCATCCCCTTCGACCGCCTTGGGCCGCATTCGATGCGACCCTGATCCCAGCGCGGAATGGTCGGCGGCGATGCCGTCGCTGAAGGCCCAGTTTCTTCAGGCTCCTCCGGGAGCGCCATCGGGCCCCTTCTTCATGCGACCGACAGTCCTTCGCTCCGGCGAGGGCAACGCACAGCTGCGCGCGAGCGGCTGTGCGGTCTCGAGTGCCACGACCCCATGACCACGACTTTCGAATCCCTCGGCCTGCCCGAGCCCCTGCTCCGCGCCGTCGCCGATGCCGGCTATGCCGCACCCACCGACGTGCAGACCGCCGCCATTCCGCCAGCGATCGCCGGCACCGATCTGATGGTCGCCGCAGCCACGGGCAGCGGCAAGACCGCGTCCTTCATCATTCCAGCGCTGCTGCGCGTGCTGGCGGCCCGCGCCGACACCACGACGCGGCGTGACAAGGGCGCCGTGTACGGCCCTCGCATCCTCGTGCTCACGCCGACGCGCGAACTCGCGATGCAGATCGCCAAGGCCGCGACCACCTATGGCCGCTACGTGCCTGGCCTGCGCGTGGCTACCGTCGTCGGCGGCGTGCCCTATCCGGCGCAGCTGAAGGCGCTGCGCGGCCCGCTCGACATCCTCATCTCCACGCCGGGGCGGCTGCTCGACCACCTGCAGACCGGCAAGGCGGTGCTGGAGCACGTCGAGATGCTCGTTCTCGACGAAGCCGACCGGATGCTCGACATGGGCTTCATCGACGACATCACGACCATCGCCGATCACGTGCCGAAGGCGCGTCAGACGGTGATGTACAGCGCCACCTTCATGGGCCACGTCGCCCGCCTCGCCCAGAACCTGCTGCGCGATCCGAAGCGCGTTGAAGTGGCGTCGCACACCGACACCCACGCCAACATCGAGCAACGCCTGCACTGGGCCGACAACTTCGCTCACAAGAACGCCTTGCTGGATCACATCCTGACCCAGCGCGAGGTCGAGCAGGCGCTCGTCTTCACGAGCACGCAGATCGACGCCGACCGCCTCGCCGATCGTCTGGCCGAGCTCGGCCACGCTGTTGCTTCGCTGCATGGCGGCATGCCGCAGGGTCGCCGCAACCGTGTGCTGCAGGGCCTGCGCTCGAAGCAGCTGCGCATCCTCGTCGCCACCGACGTCGCCGCCCGCGGCATCGACGTCCCGACCATCAGCCACGTCGTGAACTACGGCCTGCCGATGAAGCCGGAAGATTATCTGCACCGCATCGGCCGCACCGGCCGCGCAGGCCGCAACGGCCTGGCGGTAACGCTCGCCGAGCGCATGGACACCGGCATGATCCGCCGCATCCAGCAGTTCACGACGCAGTCGATGCCGGTCGCCACCATCGCCGGCCTCGAGCCGAAGACGGCAGCGCCGAAGATGTTCTCGCCCGCGCCGGGCCACGCGCCGGCCGGCCGCGGCCCGCGCCACGATGGTCCTCGCCCCGGCGAGCGCCGCGAGTTCGCGCCACGCGCCGACGCCCGTCGCGAATTTGCGCCGCGTGGCAACCCATTCGACCGTGCCTTGCCGGCGCGCGACGATCGCGGTGCTCCGGCTCGAAGGCCCGGCCCGGCCGCCTTCAAGGGCCGGCCGAAGCCGAAGAGCGGGCGCCCGGGCGGCTTCGCTCGCTGACGCGCGCGGCGACGCGGCCGCGTCGGCTCAGCGGCGTTGCACGGTCACGTTGACCGTCATGCCGAGGTAATCGCCGGTCTCGCCGAACCAGCTGCCCGAAATCGGCGCCGCCTGCGACGGATCGCGGGCGACGCCGACGCGGATCAGCGAGGTGCCGCCCAGCAGGTTGTTGGTCGGATCGAACGGGACCCAGCCGGCGCCTGGCAGGTAGGCCTGTAGCCACGCATGGGTATAGCCGGCGCCCAGCACGCCGGCGACCGCAGGATCAACGGCGCCGCGGCCGTCGAGCGCCGGGTCGTACAAATAGCCCGAGACGAATCGGGTCGCGAAGCCGAGCCGGCGGGCCGCTTCCATCATCAGAAGCGCGAAGTCGCGGCACGAGCCGCTGCCGCGCTCGATGGTCTCGTGCGGCTTCTGCGTTCCTTCTTCGTCGCGCGAGCGGTAGCGGAAGTTGTCGCGGATGTGCTGCGTCATCGCGACCAGCAGTTCGCGCGTGCCGGTCGGGCCGTCGACGCGCACGAACTGTCGTGCCCATGCGGTGAGCTCGCCGTCAGGGTCGTCGTGGTAGGGGCGCAGATAGTGCTCGAGGTCGTAGCGCTCATCGAGCGTGTACGAGAACGGGTAGGTTTCGGCGCTCGGCAGCAGCGGCAGCTCAAGGTTCTGGCTGCTCGCGTGCTCGATACGAAAGCTGCACACGATCTCCAGCGTGTCGGCGCGGCTTTGCGGCTGCACGAGCGCCACCGAGTTGGAAAGCGGGTCCTGGATGAGACGCACCAACGACTTCGGGCTGACGTCGAGATCGGTCGCGAGCACGCGCAGGTCGTGACTGTCGCGCGGCCGGAACATGACGCGGTGTTCGCCGAACCGCACCGGCTGCCGATAGCGATAGACCGTCGTGTGCGTGATGTCGTAGCGAACGGGCACGGGGGTCGACTCAGGCGCGCAGCAACTCGACTTCGAACATCAGCGTCGCGTTCGGCGGGATGGCGCCACCGGCGCCGCGGGCGCCGTAGCCGAGCTCGGGCGGGATGACCAGGACGCGGCTGCCGCCTTCCTTCATGCCCTGCACGCCTTCGTCCCAGCCCCGGATCACCGCGCCCGCGCCGAGGTCGAACTCGAACGGGTCGTTGCGGTCCTTGCTCGAATCGAACTTCGCGCCCTTGACGCCGTCGTTGTAGAGCCAGCCGGTGTAGTGAACCGACACGCTGCGGCCGGCGCTGGCGACGGCGCCGCTGCCGACGACGGTGTCTTCGAACTGGAGCCCGGAGGCGGTGCTTTGCATGAAGATCCTTGGGAGCCGAGTGATGGGGAGCCGCGATGATGCCAGCGGCGCACGTCGCGCCGGCTGTGGCCTTACATGCGCGTGGTCGTGCGCCAGTGCGCAACCGCCGCGGCCAGCCAGTCAGCAACTGCCGTGCCGTCGACCTGCACGCCAAGAACGCGGCCGGCCTCGCGCAGGGCCGTCAGCGGCGAGCCGAGATCGAGCGGCAGCGCCCCGTTCTGCTTCGACAGCTTCTCGCCATCGGCGCCGAGCACCAGCGGCGCGTGCAGATAGCGCGGCGTCGACACGCCGAGACGGCGCTGCAGCAGGATCTGGCGCGCCGTGTTGCTCGCGAGGTCTTCGCCGCGGACGACGTCGGTGACGCGCTGCAACGCATCGTCGACGACGACGGCGAGTTGATACGCGCAGATGCCGTCGGCCCGCTTCAGCACGAAGTCGCCGACTTCGTGGGCGACGTCCTGGCGTTGCGGCCCGAGGCGACGGTCGAGCCATTCGATCTCGACGGGCGTATCGCGGCTGGCCTCGTCGCCGCGCTGGGTGCGCAGCCGCCATGCCCGGGCCGGCCTGCCGCCGAGCCCGCCGCGGCACGTGCCGGGGTAGACGCGTTCTCGCCGGCTGCACGCGCACGCAAATGCGTCGCCCTGCTCGACGAGGCTCCGCAGCGCCGCTTCGTAGAGCGCCGTGTGCTGCGACTGGACCCTCACCTCGCCATCGGGCACGAGACCGCATCGATCGAGCTGACCGAGGATGGACTCGGCCGCGCCCTCGATGTTGCGCGGCGCATCGAGGTCTTCGATGCGAACGAGCCAGCGGCCGTCATGGGCACGTGCGTCCAGCCACGACGCGAGCGCGGCGACCAGCGAACCGGTATGCAACGGTCCCGACGGCGTCGGCGCGAAGCGACCGACGTAGGACACCGCTGCCACGAACTTCAGCGGCCGCTGATGGGTTCGACGGCGCCGCCGATGCGGCTGCCATGGCGCTCGAGCAGAGCTCGCCGCGTTGCCGGTCGCTCCAATGCATCGAGCCACCAGCGCAACGCCGATCCGGGCTGCGACTTCGCCCGTGTGCCGCCGCGGCCACCGGCAGGCAGGCGCCAGGCATAGCCGAGCGGCGCCGCTGTGCGCCATCGATGCACCGCCTTCGTGACCAGGCGACCGGCCGCGAGGTGGTCGTGCACCATCGGCTCGGGCACGAATCCGCAGCCGAGTCCGCGCAACAGGGCGTCGATCTTGGCGTGGATCGAATCGACGGTGAAGACGTCCTGGCCCGGCAGCAGGTTCACGGTCATCGGCGTCAGCCGCTGCGCAGAGTCGGCGACGGCGATGGCGCGGTGGCGCATCAGTTCGGCATCATCGATCGGTTCGGAGTGGCCGGCCAGGGCATGTTGCGGTGCGACCGCGAACACGAAGTCGAGCGTGCCGAGCTCGTTCATGGCCAGGCCGCTCGGCGGCTCGCGTTCGCTGCCGACGCCGATCGCGAGGTCGGCGTGGCCGGCGACGAGCGCTTCCCACGTGCCCGACAGCACCTCCGCGCGGATGCGCAGTCGGGTCGGCGGCGACGGTTCGTAGAACGCCTCGCACAGCTCGAGGATCGTCGGCCTCGAGATGGCGTCGTCGACGGCGATGGTGAGCTGCGTTTCCCAGCCGGTGGCGACGCGCTTGACGCGGTTGGCCACCGCATCGATCTGCTCCAGCAGTCGCCGGCCTTCGTCGAGCAGCTCCCGTCCGGCGGCGGTGAGCGTGGCCTGGCGCGAACGACGGTCGAAGAGCAGCACGTCGAGCGCGTCTTCGAGCTGGCGCACGCTGTAGGTCAGCGCCGACGGCACTTTGCCGAGCTGACGCGCCGCTGCCGCGAAGCTGCCGCTCTGCGCGATCGCGTCCATCATCGTCAGCGCTTCGGGAGTGAGGGCGTTGCGTGGCTCGGTCATGGTGGTCCCGGCTTCATCTTATTTGAACGGGCGCTTCACGGCGGCTGGGCCCGGAGCAGCGTTGGCAGGCCTACATTGAGCGTCGAGGAGACGACAACATGATCACCCTTCGCAAGGCATCGGACCGCGGCTTCGCCGACCACGGCTGGCTGCAGAGCAGCCATAGCTTTTCCTTCGCCGACTACCACGACCCGGCGCACATGGGCTTCGGTAACCTGCGCGTCATCAACGAAGACTGCGTCGCCGCCGGCAAGGGCTTCGGCCGCCACGGCCACCGCGACATGGAGATCGTGAGCTACGTGCTCGACGGCGAGCTCGCCCACCAGGACAGCCTGGGCACGGGCTCGGGCCAGGGTCCCGACGGCGTTATCCGGCCCGGCGACGTGCAGCGGATGAGTGCCGGCCGCGGCGTCATGCACAGCGAGTTCAACCACGCCACCGACCGGACGACGCATTTCCTGCAGATCTGGATCGAGCCCAACGTGCGCGGCATCGCGCCGAGCTACGAGCAGAAGCACTTCGACGCCGATTCCAAGCGCGGTCGCCTTCGCCTCGTCGCCTCGCCCGATGGCCGCGACAGTTCGGTGACGCTGCATGCCGATGCCGCGATCTCGGCGGCGCTGCTCGACGGCGACGAGCACGTCGAGCGCGACCTCGACCCGGCGCGCAAGGCCTACGTGCAGGTCGTTCGCGGCAGCGTCGAGGTCAATGGCCGACGCCTCGGCGCCGGCGACGCGCTGCGCTTCGAGCACGAGGGCCGCCTCGAACTGGTCCATGGCATCGCCGCCGAGGTGCTCGTCTTCGACCTCGCCTGATCGCGCAGCAGCCGCTGGCCGCTTGTTACAGTCTGAAGGTGAATACGGCTCTGAACCTGTTGCGGCTGATGCCCTGGGCGGACTGGTTGGCGCTGCTGGTGTTCTTCCCGGCCTGGAGCGGCTACGCGATGTTTGCGAACCGGCGCATCGGCCGCCAGCCATCACTGCTTGCGGCGATGAACACGGTGCGGCG
Source organism: Rhizobacter sp. (assembly GCA_043758495.1). Classification (GTDB taxonomy): domain Bacteria; phylum Pseudomonadota; class Gammaproteobacteria; order Burkholderiales; family Burkholderiaceae_C; genus Schlegelella_A. The sequence goes on along the minus strand of JAYVNL010000280.1, from coordinate 1,947 downwards.
GCAGTGGATGCTGCAGGCCACCTTCCGCGAAGTCCGTGTCGTCGACGGCGTCGTCATCCAGAACCTGTCGAGCAGCCCGCAGTTCTTCGCCTCGACGACGATCCTGATCATCGGCGGCCTGCTCGCCGTGCTCGGCACAGCCGACAAGGCGACCGAGTTCGCCCGCGAGCTGCCTTTCGCCGCACGCACGACCGCGATCGTGTTCGACACGAAGGTGTTGCTGTTGCGCGGCATCTTCGTGTACGCGTTCTTCCGCTTCACATGGTCGATGCGGCAATACACCTTTGGCGCTCTTCTGGTGGGGGCGGCTCCTGAAGCAACGCGCTTCCTCGACGAAGGCCTCTCGCGCGAAGCCTTCGCCGACAAGGCCGGGCGTGTCGTCGGCATGGCTGCCGAGACCTTCAACGACGGCCTGCGCGCCTACTACTTCTCGTTCGCCGCGATCGGCTGGTTTTTCTCGCCGCTGCTGTTCGCGGCGGCCACGGCGGGGGTCGTCTACATCCTCTACCAGCGCGAGTTCCGCTCCGATGTGCTCGCGGTGCTGACGGCCTAGTCGCGGCCCGCCCGGCGCCGGACCGCCCCGAGCCCGGCCGCACCCCCTCGGGGGGCAACGAACTCAGAAAGCGTTGGGGGCACTGGCTACCGAGCCAGACGCACACCGCTGAACTGCCATTGCGCGTCGGGCGGAAAGAAGTTGCGGTAGCTGGCACGCACGTGGCCCGCCGGCGTGGCACAGGAGCCGCCGCGCAGCACGAACTGGTTGCACATGAACTTGCCGTTGTACTCGCCGACGGCACCGGGTAGCGGCCGGTATCCGGGGTAAGGCAGGTAGGCCGATGCCGTCCATTCCCACACGTCGCCGAACATCTGCACCGGCTCGTCGGTCACGGGCGTGGCCTGCGGCATGGGATGGAAGGCGCCGCGATCGGCAAAGTTGCCGGCAGTCGCAGCACGCAGGCTGCGCGCTGCGAGCTCCCATTCAAGCTCGGTCGGCAGGCGCGCGCCGGACCAGCGCGCGAACGCATCCGCCTCGAAGAAACTGAGGTGGCAGACCGGCGTGCGCGTGTCGATCTCGACGCTGCCTTGCAGCGTGTGGCAACGCCAGCGATCGCCGTCGCGAATCCAGTAGAGCGGGGCGGTGCGGGCGCCGGCCTGGACCCAGTCCCAGCCCATCGACAACCAAAGCTCGGGCCGCGTGTAGCCGCCGTCGTCCATGAAGGCGAGGTAGTCGCCATAGGTCGCCGGCCGCGACGCGATCTCGAACGGCTCGGCCCAGGCGCGGTGGCGAGGCGTCTCGTTGTCGAAGCAGAAAGCACCGTCGCTCGCCGGCAGGTGGCCCATCTCGACGAGGCCGCCGGCGTGCCCGAACCAGCAAAGCGGCTGTGGCCCGACGCGCGCCATCGGCCAGCGCCGCGCATAGGCCGACGCCGCCGGGTTGCACGACAGGGCATGCTTGATGTCGGTCAGCAGCAATTCCTGGTGCTGCTGCTCGTGCTGCAGCCCGAGGCCGACGAGCGCCTCGATCTCGGCGAAGTCATCGTGGCCGGCACGGCTGGCGAGCAGGGCGAGAACGGCGTCGTCGACGTGGGCGCGGTAGTGCCGCACTTGCGCCAGCGTCGGCCGCGTCACCAGGCCGCGGTGGGCGCGAGGAAATTGCTGGCCGACGCCCTGGTAGTAGCTGTTGAAGAGCACGCGGAAAGCCGGATCGAAAGGCCGAAAGCCCGCCGCGTAACGCTCGAGCACGAAGGTCTCGAAGAACCAAGTGATGTGGGCGAGATGCCACTTGGTGGGGCTGGCATCGGCCATCGACTGCACCTGGCAGTCTTCCGGCGAGAGCGGCGCCGCGAGTGCCAGGCTGGCACCGCGAATATGCGCGTAACGCGTGGCGAGAGCGCTCGCTGCTGGCGCCTGCGCCGACAGAAAAGGGGTGGTGTTCATGAATCTCCT
>JAYVNL010000279.1:0-28355 GCA_043758495.1 Rhizobacter sp. | reverse complement strand
GCCAAGCTGCGGGATGGCTCGGGGCCCTCCCCTGCGAGCGGGAGCGGGGCGGGGGTTGGGCCACCCTGTCCCGAAGGGGATGAGGATCGAGCGCAGCTCGAGCCTCATTTCCTGATGATGAGCGCGACGCCGATCCCGCGCACGCTGGCGATGACGCTCTTCGCCGACATCGACGTCAGCACCATCGAAACGCTGCCGCCCGGCCGCACGCCCGTCGTGACCAAGTTGTTCGCCGACAGCAAGCGCGACGAGGTCATCGCCCGGATCCGCGACGAGGCCGCCAACGGCCGTCAGATCTACTGGGTCTGCCCGCTCGTCGACGAGTCGGCCACGCTCGACCTGCAGAACGCCACCGCCACGCACCAGCAGCTCTGCGCCGCCCTGCCCGGTCACATGATCGGGCTGCTGCACGGCCGCATGGCGGCGGCCGAGAAGACAGCGGCGATGGCGCTCTTCACCGGCGGCCAGATCGCAGTGCTCGTGGCGACGACGGTGATCGAGGTCGGCGTCGACGTCGCCAACGCATCTCTCATGGTCGTCGAACATGCCGAGCGCTTCGGCCTCTCGCAACTGCACCAGCTGCGCGGCCGCGTCGGCCGCGGCACGGCGGCGAGCGTGTGCGTGCTGCTCTTCACGGCACCACTCTCGGACACCGCGAAGGCACGCCTCAAGGCGATGCTCGAGACCAGCGACGGCTTCGAGATCGCACGACGCGACCTCGCCATCCGCGGCCCCGGCGAATTCCTCGGCGCGCGTCAGTCGGGCGCAGCGCTGCTGCGCTTCGCCGATCCGCAGGAAGACGTTGCCTTGCTGCTCGCCGCCCGCAGCGCTGCCGAAGTCCTGCTCGACACCGACCACACCGCCGCCGAACGCCACATCGAGCGCTGGCTCGGCGGCCGCGCCCACTACCTCAATGCCTGAACCGTACCCTCCGCAAGGCCCGCGGCTTACCATTCGGTTTTGCGAGGTTCAACAATTCCAAGGGAGCATCGGATGTCACTGATCGGCCGCGTGCAAGCCATTCTGCTCAAGCCCAAGGCGACCTGGCCCGTGATTGCCGCCGAGGGCGGCGACGTTGCCGGCGTCTTCACCAAATACGTGATGATCCTGGCGGCCATCCCGGCGATCGCCAACTTCATCGGCATGACGGTGTTCGGCATCGGCGGCTTCGGCGTCACCGTCCGAATCGGCATCGTCTCCGCGATCCTCAACCTCATCGTCGGATACCTGCTCACGCTGGTGCTGGTGTTCGTCCTGTCGCTCATCGTCGACGCGTTGGCCCCGACCTTCGGCGGCACCAAGGACCGCCTCGCCGCCGTGAAGGTGGTCGCCTATTCGATGACAGCGCTGTGGGTTGCCGGCGTCCTCGGCCTGATGCCGGCCCTGGGCGCGCTCGGTGCGCTGATCGGCGTGGTCTGGGTCGTCTACCTGCTCTACACGGGTCTGCCGGTCCTGATGCGGACCCCCGCCGACAAGGCCGGCGCCTATACCGCGGTCGTCGTTGTCTGCGGCCTCGTCGCCGGCATCGTCATCGGTGCCGTGACCGGCCTCTTCCTCAGCCGCGGGCCGATGGGCCTGGGCGCCGCCGGCAGCGCTGCGCCGATGGGCGATGTGACGATCAAGGGCGCCGACGGCAGCGCCGTGACGATCAACGGCGGCGCCATGACCGACCTGGCCAAGCGGATGGAAGAAGCCGGCAAGCGCATGGAAGCGGCGCAGAAGTCAGGCGACCCAGCCGCGGCCGGCAAGGCGATGGGCGACATCCTCGGCGCGGTCACCGGCAACAACAACAGCACGCCGATCGCCTCGGCCGATCTGAAGTCGATGCTGCCCGAGTCGCTCGGCGACCTGCCGCGCACCGGCATCGAGGCGCAGAGCGGCCAGGCGATCGGCCTCGGCGGCTCGACGGCGAAGGCCACCTACGCGGCCGGCGAGCGTCGCGTCGAGCTTTCGATCACCGATACCGGCGGCCTCGCCGGCCTGGCTGCGGTGGCCGGCTGGGCCAACATGACGATGGACAAGGACGCCGACGGCAAGATCGAGAAAATCTACAAGGAAGGCGCCCGCACGATCCACGAGGAGTATCAAAAGGACGGCAGCCGCGGCGAGCTGACGGTGATCCTCGCCAACGGCGTCGTTGTCGAGGCCGACGGCACGCGCGTCGACATGGCGGCGCTGAAGAAGGTGATCGCGGGCGTCGACTTCGGGCGGATCGAGTCGACCAAGCGCGCCGCCAAGTGAGCACGCCGCTATCCCTCGCGGCTTTCGTCCAACGACCTTCGCTCCGGGAGCCGCGCCGTTGCCTTCGCGATGGACGACATCCTCCTCTATGGCCTGAAAGCGAGCTCGCAGAACCCGGCCGAGCTCGCGGTCGTCGGCGAGCCGATTCAGGTCGAACCCTACGCGATCATGATCCGCGAGGACGACCCGGCCTTCAAGAAGCTCATCGACAACATGAAGGCCCTCAGCGACAAGCCTGCCACTTGATGTTGCTCGAAGCTGCGCCGGCCGCGCTCCCGTGCGGGGCAGTGATCGCAGGGAGCGTGGCGGCACCGTGACCCTCACCGAACTGCGTTACGTCGTCGCGGTCGCCCGCGAGAAGCACTTCGGGCGGGCGGCGGAGAGCTGCTTCGTTTCGCAGCCGACGCTCTCGGTCTCGATCAAGAAGCTCGAGGAAGAGCTCGACGTGCGCCTCTTCGAGCGCGGCGCCAACGAGGTGAGCGTCACGCCGATCGGCGAGGAGATCGTGCGCCAGGCGCAGGTAGTGATCGAGGGCGCCGCCGAAATCCGCGAGACCGCCAAGCGCAGGAAGGACCCGCTCAGCGGCCCGCTCTCGCTCGGCGTGATCTACACCATCGGGCCGTACCTGCTGCCCGACCTCGTTCGCCAGGCGATCGAGCGGGTGCCGCAGATGCCGCTCATGCTGCAGGAGAACTTCACCGCCAAGCTGCTCGAGCTGCTTCGCTCCGGCGAGCTCGACTGCGCCATCATGGCCGAGCCTTTTCCGGATACCGGCCTGGCGATCGCGCCGCTCTACGACGAGCCCTTCATGGTCGCCGTGCCCAAGGCGCATCCGCTCGCCAAGCGCAAGAGCATCAGCGCCGACGAGCTCAAGCAGGAGAAGATGCTGCTGCTCGGCACAGGCCACTGCTTTCGCGACCACGTCCTCGAGGTCTGCCCGGAGTACGCGCAGTTCACGTCGGGCGATGCGGAAGGGATGAGGAAGACCTTCGAAGGCTCGTCGCTCGAGACCATCAAATACATGGTCTCGTCGGGCATGGGCGTGACGGTCGTGCCGCAGCTCTCGGTGCCTGCCGAGAAGCAGCTGCACATCGCCTACGTGCCGTTCTCGAAGCCGGCGCCGACGCGCCGAGTCGTCCTCGCGTGGCGGCGCAGCTTCACGCGCTACGAGGCGATCGCGGCGCTGCGCAATGCCATCTACGCCTGCGCGCTGGAGGGCGTGACTCGGCTGTCCTGAGCTGCGCCGCGGCCGGCACCTCAAGTCGCGCACGCCGCGGCCGATAAAGAGCCGGGCGCCGCCTGCGCTCTGTCTCGAGGAAATCATGCCTGGCAGCTCGTGGCGGACCCTCGTCGGCGTCGGCGCCGCCGCCCTGCCTTCACTGGCCATCACCGGGCTGCTGCTCGCGTGGGCACTGCAGCCGCCGTCGGCCGGCACCTTCGGCGCGGCCGCGATCACGGGCGGCCTCCTGGCGATCGGCCTCGGCGCCGCGCTGCGCAAGCGGCTGCTCGGCCACCTCGACGCGCTGCTTTCCGCCCAGGCCGACGAAAGCCTGCGCTTCGACACCGCCATCAACAAGATCTCGCAGGGCCTGTGCTTCTTCGACGGCCAGCAGCGGCTGATCGTCTGCAACGAGCGTTATGCCGAGATCTATTCGCTGTCGCCGGCGCTGATGAAGCCCGGCACGACCCTGCGCGAGATCGTCGATGCCCGCTACGCTGCCGGCAGCTTCCCCGACATGACGCCGGCCGAGTACATGGCCTGGCGGGTCTCGATCTCGATCATCGCCATGACCTCGGACACGGTGATGACGCTGAAGAACGGCCGCGTCGTCGCCATCCAGCACCAGCCGATGCCCGACGGCGGCTGGGTCGCGACGCACGAAGACGTCACCGAGCGCAGCCGTTCGGCGGCGCAGATCGAGCGGATGGCGCGCTGCGATGCCCTGACCGGGCTCGCCAACCGCGTCCAGTTCCGCGAGCGCCTGAGTGCCCTGCAGCTGGCCGGCGCCGACGACGAATCGACCGCCGTGCTGCTGATCGATCTGGACCGGTTCAAGTCGGTGAACGACACCCTCGGCCATCCCGTCGGCGACCAGCTCCTGCGCGCCGCGGCTGCGCGCCTGACCAGCTGCGTGCGGCAGAAGGATCTGGTGGCCCGCCTCGGTGGCGACGAGTTCGCGATCGTGCAGACCGATGCCATGCAACCCGCCGCGGCGCGCTCGCTCGCCGCGCGCCTGGTTCGCGAGCTCGCGGTGCCGTTCGAGGTCGACGGGCATCAGGTCCTGGTGGGCGCGAGCGTCGGCGTGTCGCTGTCGCGCGACGAAGGCCGCGACCCCGACGAGCTTTTGAAGAAGGCCGACCTCGCGCTCTACGACGCGAAGGCAGCGGGGCGCGGCACTTACAGCTTTTTCAGGCCGCAGATGGTCGAGCATGCCAAGGGCCGCCGCGCCCTCGAGATCGACCTGCGCGGAGCCGAGTCGCGCGGCGAGATGGAGCTGCACTACCAGCCCATCGTCGACATCGCGACGCGGCGGATCGTCTGCATGGAGGCGCTGCTGCGCTGGCGCCATCCCGGTCGCGGCCTGGTGATGCCCGACAGCTTCATTCCACTGGCTGAGGAGACCGGGCTGATCGAGTCGCTGGGGGCCTGGGTCGTGGCCGCCGCCATGCGGCAGGCAAGCGGCTGGCCGGCGCACGTGGCCGTGGCGGTGAATCTGTCGCCGGTCCAGTTCCGCAGCGGCACGCTGCCCGCCATCGTCGCCGCGGCCCTGCGCGATTCGGGGATCGATCCGAAGCGGGTCGAACTCGAGATCACGGAGTCGGTGCGCCTGGCCGAAGACTCCTCGAACCTGGCCACCCTGCATGCCTTGCGCGAACAGGGCGTTCGCATCTGCCTCGACGACTTCGGCGTCGGCTATTCATCGCTCAGCTATCTCCGCTCGTTCCCATTCAAGACACTGAAGATCGACCGCTCGTTCGTGCGCGAAATCTGCAGCAGCCGGGACGCCGCGGCGATCGTCAGCGCGATCGTCTCGCTCGGAACGAGCCTGGCCATGAACGTCACCGCAGAAGGCGTCGAGCATCCGGAGCAGCTCGAGCTGCTGAAGCAGCTCGGCTGCAGTCAGGCCCAGGGATATCTTCTCAGCACGCCGAGGCCAGCCGCCGAGGTCGACGCGCTGCTCGATCAGAGCCGTGGCCTGCGATTGATTGCGGGCCGGCTTTGAGAGCGGTGTCCAGACGGCCCGAGAAACCGTTCTATCAATCGAGTAGTCTAAATCGATTTGCCATGGCTATTGATTGTGGGTAGTCTTCGATCTCCCCAAAGTACGCACCAGGACATCGACCCATGGCCAAACCCTTCATCAACATCGGCATCGGCGAAGAAGACCGGGCGGCGATCGCCGGTGGCCTCTCGAGGCTGCTTGCCGACACCTACACGCTCTACCTCACGACCCACAACTTCCACTGGAACGTGACCGGGCCGATGTTCAACACGCTGCATCAAATGTTCATGGCGCAGTACACCGAGCTCTGGAACGCTGTCGACCCCGTCGCCGAGCGCATTCGCTCGCTTGGCCATCCGGCCCCGGGTTCGTACGCGCAGTTCGGTCGCCTGAGCTCGATCAAGGATGCCCCGGAATCGCCGCCGAAGGCGCTCGAGATGGTGGCGATCCTGGTGGAGGGCCACGAGGCCGTCGCCCGCACGGCACGCGCCGTCTTTCCCCTCGCCGACAAGGCTGGCGACGAGCCGACCGGCGACCTGCTGACCCAGCGCCTCACCGTCCACGAGCAGACGGCCTGGATGCTGCGCAGCCTGCTGGAGTAGAGGTCAGTCCGAGAAGGGCAGGCTGGCCCGGTCGTCGTCGGCCTGCAGGCGCGCCAGGTGGACGTTGACGGTGGCGATGCTGCGCATCATTGCCGTCGCCTCGAGCTGCATCCAGATGCGGCGGCGGCCGATCTCCTCGCAGCAGACGACGCCGACGACGACCCCGTTGATGGTGATGGCTGCGTCCATCAGTGCCTCGACGAGGCCGGGCACGAGGTAGCTGGCGCGCATCGGCTCGAGGTTCGGATCGGACATCGTGTCGTTGCTGACGTAGACGCCCTGGCGCGCCAGCACCGCGAGGTAGGGCGCGAATTCCTTTTCCGAGAGGCTGCCGCGTCCCGGAGCCTGCAGCGGAGCCGGGTCGTATTCGGCCACGCACTCGAGGATCCGGGCGCTCGATCCGGGCGCGGGCCCGAATCGCCAGATATTGACGCGCGAGGTTCGAAAGCGCGCGTGCAGTATCCGGGCGAGAGTGGGGTAATAGGCACGGCGATCGATCGCTGCCGTTGCCATCTGCGAGCCCAGCGACTGCAGTGCTGCCGCGAACTCCGAGTCGGTCATCGCATCCTCGCGGTCTGTCGAACGAGCAAAGGCGAAGTCTGCGCGCTCCTGCGCCAACCTGCATGCGTTCCTTCGAGCCGGAGTCTAGGGTGCCGTTTTTTCTCCGGCCGCCAGACCGGCCAGCACGGCTGACGACGGCGCATGCCAGCCGACGATGGCGCCCTGCGCCGCGATCATCACCAGCGCCTGTGCCTTGAACTCGGGGAAGTAGCTCTCGGTGCCGTCTTCGACCAGCAGGCATTCGTAGCCGCGATCGTTGGCCTCGCGCATCGACGTCTGCACGCAGACCTCGGTGGTCACGCCGGTGAAGACGAGGTGAGTGATGGCGAGCGCCTGCAGCCGCTCGTGCAGACCGGTTGCCCAAAACATCCCCTTGCCTGGTTTGTCGATCACGATCTCGCCGGCGGCCGGCGCGAGTGCCGGGATGATGTCGGCGCCCGGCTCGCCGGCGATGAGGACCCGGCCCATCGGCCCGGCGTCGCCGATGCGCAGGCTCGGCGAGCCGCGCAGCCGCTTGCTCGGCGGGCAGTCGGAGAGGTCGGGCTGATGCACTTCGCGGGTGTGCACGACGGGCCAGCCGCGCGCCCGCCAAGCCGCGAGCAGGGCTGCGATCGGCGCGATCGCGGCGTGCAGCAGCGAGACGTCGTTGCCGAGCGAGGCACCGAAGCCGCCCGGCTCGACGAAGTCGCGCTGCATGTCGATGACGACGAGCGCCGTGCGGCCGGGGGCGAGCGAATAGGGAAACGGCGTGGCCGCTACCGACACCATGTCACCCTGGGCGAGCTGAAAGGTCTCGCCGTCGCGATGAGATCCTTCGCCTTGCTCAGGATGACCGTGCGAGCTGCTCATGCCGCCTCGCCATGGCCGCCCATGTGCGAACCGATGGTGCGGCGGTCGGCCGATGCCGCCGGCGTCTCGTACACGATGCGACCTTCGCTCATCACGGCGATGCGGTCGCTGAGCTCGATGAGTTCGTCGAGGTCTTCGCTCACCAGCAGCACGGCACCGCCCTGCGCGCGCACCTGCACGATGCGGGCGTGGATCTCGGCGACGGCGGCGAAGTCGAGGCCGAACACCGGGTTGGCAGCGATCAGAACGTTGATCCGGCCGGCCAGCTCGCGCGCCAGCACGGCGCGTTGCACGTTGCCGCCGGAGAGGCTGGCGATCGGCGCCGTCTCGCCACGCGTCTTGATGCCGTACTCGGCGATCCAGGCGCGCGCCCGCTCGCGCCAGGCCCCGTAGCGCAGCCACGTCAGGCCGGGGATGCTGCCGCCCTGCAACGGCGGCTGGTCGAAGTCCCGGAGCGCCATGTTGTGGGCGACGCTAAGCTCGCCGACGCTGGCGCTCTTCAACGGCTCCTCGGTGAGCGCGCGCAGCTGCAGCCGCCGGTTCTGTTCGCGCCTGCCGGCATAAGGCTGGCCGGCAACGCGGACCTCGCCCGCCGTGCGCGACCGCTGGCCGACGATGGCCTCGACGAGCTCGCGCTGACCGTTGCCGGACACGCCGGCGATGCCGAGGATCTCGCCGGCCCGCACGGCCAGGCCGAGCGAGCGCACGGCCAGCGTGCCGCGGTCGCCCATCGCGCTCAGGCCGATCACTTCGAGCGCGACCGGCGCGGCCGCATCGGTGGGCGTGCGAGCGAGCGGGCGGCTTTCAGCGAGCACGTCGGCCGGCGCGACCGCGGCCGGGTGATGGGCTCCGCCGTCGCCGTCGCCGGTCTCGCCGATCATGGCCTGTGCCAGTTGCGCCGGCGCCGTTGCCGCCACCGCGGCGCCGTGCACCTTTCGGCCGCGGCGCAGCACCGTCACCTCGTCGGCATAGGCCATGACCTCGCGAAACTTGTGGGTGATCATGAGCACCGTGCACTCGCCGCGACGCGCCACGGCACGCACGAAGGCAAGCACCTCGTCGGCTTCCTGCGGCGTCAGCACCGAGGTCGGCTCGTCGAGGATGAGCAGGCGCGGCTTCAGGTAGAGCTGCTTCAGGAGCTCGAGCTTCTGCTTCTCGCCGGCCGAGAGACCCGAAGGCGTGGCGTCGAGGTCGAGCAAGAAAGGCGTTGTCTCGAGGAAGGCGGCGAGCGCCGCGCGCTCCTTTTTCCAGTCGATCACGGCCGAGGTGCGGCCGCCGGCAAGCAGCAGGTTCTCGGCGACGCTCATGCCCGGCGCCAGCGTGAAGTGCTGGTAGACCATGCCGATGCCGAGCGCGCGCGCCACCACCGGCGTGGCGATGTCGTGCTCGCGGCCGTCGACCAGCACGGCGCCGCCGTCGGGCCGCTGCGAGCCGGCCACGCACTTCACGAGCGTGCTCTTGCCGGCGCCGTTCTCGCCGAGCAGAGCATGCACCGAGCCGCGCGCGACCTTCATCGTCACGCGGTCCATCGCGGTGAAGGACCCGAAGCGCTTGCTGAGCTCGAAGGTCTCGAGTGCGAGCGCGCGCGGCGCGGTCATGCGACTTCCTTCGCCGACAGCGCGGCGAGCACGGCCGCCGACGATGCGACAGCACCGAACACGCCGCCCTGCATCGTCACCATCTTCAACGCCGCGGCATGGTTGCCGGCATCGGTGGCCGCGGTGCAATCCGACAGCAGCAGGCACTCGAAGCCGCGGTCGTTGGCCTCGCGCATCGTGGTGTGGACGCAGACGTCGGTGGTGATGCCGGCGAGCATCAGGTTCGTGATGCCGCGCGTGCGCAGGATCAGCTCGAGGTCGGTGGCGAAGAACGATCCTTTGCCGGGCTTGTCGATCACGACTTCGCTGTTCGCCGGCGCCAGCTCGTCGATGATCTGCCAGCCCGGTTCGCCGCGCACGAGGATGCGGCCGCACGGCCCGTCGTCGCCGATGCCGCGGCCACCGACGCCGGCCCGGCGCGAGCGCCAGCGCTTGTTGGCGGGCAGGTCGGAAAGATCGGGTCGATGGCCTTCACGGGTGTGGATCACGGCGTGGCCGAGCTCCCGCATCGCAGCCATCAAACGCATGATGGGCTCGATCGGCGCGCGTGTGAGCGAGAGGTCGTAACCCATCTTGTCGACGTAGCCGCCAACGCCGCAGAAGTCGGTCTGCATGTCGATGACGACGAGGGCCGTATTGGCGGCGCGCAGGTCGCCGTCGTAGGGCCAGGGGTAGGGGTCGGCGTGGACGAGCATCGTTGTTCCACTCAGGCGACAGCGCCTCGGCGGACATGATCGCAATGAAGCGCGCCAGCGACCCGATCCCGTGACGACCTGATCCCCACCTACGCCGCCTTCCGAACAGAAGGCAACGACTCGTCCCCACCCATGTTCTCCGGATCGTGCATCCGCGTCGGCGCCGCGAACCCGCACGAGGTCCCGTCGGTATGCACGATGTCGTCGTGCCAAGGCAACCGGTAGGTCCCCGCGACCATATCCTGCATGAAGGTGTATGGGCAGTCCTGCGCACCGCCCTTTACCGCTGAATAGCCACGGTGCCAGAGCTGGTAGGGGTTGTTCTCCACCGCCCAGTGCGCGCGCGCTTCGCGGACGAGGTCCGGTCGCACTTCGCAGGTGATGATCTCGTCGACGCGACCGCCGCCTTCGGCCATCACGGTGCCGTCGAAGTTGCAGAACATGCCTTCGCCCATCGAGTCGAAGCTGCCGTCGCTGCCGCAGAGACACACGCTGGCCGTGACCATCAGGTTCTGAAAGGCGTTGGCCTGGTTGGTGATCTTCCAGGCGTGGCGGATCGGTGCCGTGTAGCCGGCCGTGCGCAGCATCACCTCGGCGCCCTTGTAGGCACACTCGCGGGCCATCTCCGGGAACATGCCATCGTGGCAGACGATCAGCGCGAGCTTGCATCCCTTCGGCCCTTCGATCACCGGAATGCCGACGTTGCCCGGCTCCCATGCCTCGACCGGTACCCAGGGATGAAGCTTGCGGTAGTAGAGCTTCAGCTCGCCGTGGTCGTCGATGACGATGCCGGTGTTGTAGGGATTGCCGTTCGGGTTGAACTCCATGAGCGAGAAGCAGCCCCAGAGCTTGTGCTCCGCGCAGGCCGCCTTGAACGCCGCGACCTCGGGCCCGTCCATCCGGCACATCAGCGCCGGCGCGGTGCTCATCGATAGCCCGTGCAGCGCGTATTCCGGAAAGACGACGAGGTCCAGCCCGGCGTTGTTGCGCCGCGCCTTGGCGACCATGGCGACGATGCGATCGGCCTGCGCCGCCAGCTGCGCCGGCGTGTCGACGATCGGCAGCTGCAGCTGCACGAGGCCGATGACGACGCCGTTCGGCGACTTGTTCAATCCACCCAGACCACTCATGTCGAAAGACTCCTGATTAACGCGCCGACGACAGTTCGCCCGGGCTACCGATGGCGACGCTGCCGGGCCGGCAGCTGATGACGAGGATGGCCAGCGTCAGCACATATGGCACGGCGCTGAAGAGGTAGTAGCCCTGGCTGATGCCGATCGATTGCAGCGCCGGGCCGATGGCGCCGGCACCGCCGAACAGCAGCGCCGCGCCGACGCAACGCAGCGGGCTCCAGCGCGCGAAGATGACGAGCGCGACGGCGATCAGGCCCTGGCCGCTCGAGATGCCTTCGTTCCAGCTGCCCGGATAGAAGAGCGTGAGCGATGCGCCGCCGAGGCCGGCGATGGCACCGCCCAGGACCGTCGCGGCGATGCGGATGCCGTTGACCGAATAGCCGAGCGCCCTGGTCGCGCTCGCCGAGTCGCCGGCCAGTCGCACGAGCAGGCCGGCTCGCGTCTTCGCGAAGGCCCAGCGCATCGCGAACGCGAGCAGGATGCCGACGGGCAGCAGCGGGTTGACCTGCAGCGCCGCCTGCACCACCGACGACTCGCTCCAGCCGCCGAGCGCGATCGCCGGCAACTGCGCTGCCTGCGGCTGGATCAGCGGCTTGCCGAGGTAGAAGGCCAGGCCGGTGCCGAGCAGCATCAGGGCGATGCCGGTGGCGACGTCGTTCACTCTGCGCAGCGAGCAGAGCACGCCGTGCAGGAGCGCCAGCGCCGCGCCGGCGACGGCGGCGAGCGCGACGCCCGCCCACGGCGAGCCCGTCAGGTAGGCGCCGCCGAACGCCGCCATCGCCGAGAGCACGAGCACACCTTCGAGGCCGAGGTTGATGCGGCCCGACTTCTCGGTGAGGCATTCGCCGAGGCTCACGAACAGGAAGGGCACGCCGACCCGCAAGGCACCGCCGACGATGGCGGCCGCGAATGCTGCAGCCGTGTCCCCATTCATTCGGAACCCTCGGCGCTGCGCGCTCCGGCATCCGCCTCGGGAACCGCTCGTCGACTCATGCCAGCTTCTCCTGGATCGCGATCGGCGCCGCCGGTCCTGATCGCTTGCCGAGCTTCGGCAGCACCGCGTGCCACTCGATGCCGCGCAGCGCTTCGCTGGCGAGGATGAGCACGAAGGCGATGCCCTGCAGCACCTGCACCGAGGCGTCGGGCAATCCAAGTCGGCGCTGGAGCAGGCTGCCGGCGGCGCCGAAGCCACCGAACAGGATCGCGACGGGGATGATCGCGATCGGCGACTGCCTCGCGATGAACGCGACCAGGATGCCGGCATAGCCGTAGCCGGCGATCAGCGAGGCGTTGGCGTTGGTGTGTACCGCCGCCACCTCGACGGCGCCGGCCAGGCCCGCACAGGCGCCGCCGACGGCGCAGGCGACGAGAATCAGGCGAGTCGCCGGCAGGCCGACGAGCTGAGCCGTGCGCGGGTTGCCGCCGACCACGCGCACCGAGAAGCCGCTCGCCGTGTAGGCCAGCCAGGCGCCGATCAGCAAGCAGGCGACGACGCCGAACACCAGGCCCCAGTGCACGTCGGAGCCGCCGATGCCGGCGATGCGCAAGCCCTCGGCGAGCGAGCGCGTCGACGGCTTGTTGAGCGTCGCCGGGTCGCGCAGCGGCCCTTCGACGATCTGCTTGAAGAGCGCGACTCCTGTGTAGGCCAGCAGCAGGCTCGAGATCGTCTCGTTGACACCGCGGTACTGCCGCAGGGCGCCGGCGGCCATGATCCAGAGCGCGCCGGCCGCCATGCCGGCGAGGCACACGACGGTGGTGCCGAAGGCGTTCTCCGGCAGCCCGACGGCATACGGCACCGCCGCCGCGGCGAGGCCGCCCATCACCACCGCACCCTCGCCGCCGATGATGATGAGCCCGGCCCGCGCCGGCACGGCGACGCAGAGCGCCGTGAGCATCAGCGGCGCGGCGCGCTGCAGCGTGTTCTGCCAGGAGAACCAGTCGCCGAAAGCGCCCTTGAAAAGGATCTCCCACGCCTCCACAGGGCTGGCGCCACCGAGCCAGACGAAGAGGCCGAAGAGCAGCAGCGCTGCCGCCAGCGCGGCGACGGGCAGAACTGCTTCGGCGACTTTCTGGCGCATGGCCGGGCCGAGATCAGACGGAGCCGACGACCCCTTCGACAAGGTAGTTCATCTTCTCCAGCTCGATGTCGGTCTGCTTGATCGCCTTGCCCGAGGGGATGACGACGGCGCCCTTGTTGTCCTTCAGGCCGCCGCTGCCGCCAGCGAAGATGTCGAAGGTGCCGGCCAGCATCTTCGCCTTGACGTCGTCGGCGTTCTTCTGCGCCGCCGCCGTGACCATCGGGCCGTAAGGCGACATCTTCACGTAGCCCTCCTTCAAGCCGCCGCGCAGGAAGTTGGGATGCGGCTTGCCCGCGAGCGCAGCGTCGATCACCGTCTTGTACGCGGTGAGCCAGTTCCATTCGGCGCCGGTGAGGTAGGCCTGCGGTGCGAGCTTGGCCTGGCTGGCGTGGTAACCGCAGACCAGTTTGCCGCGCTTGGCCGCGGTTTCGACCACGACCTTGGGGCCGTCGACGTGCATGGTGAAGACATCGCAGCCCTGGTCGGCGAGCGAGTTCGTCGCCTCCGCTTCCTTGACCGGCATCGACCACTCTCCGGTGAAGATCACGGTGCAGGTGATCTTCGGGTCGACCGAGCGTGCGCCCATCGTGAAGGCGTTGATGTTCTTGACGACCTGCGGGATCGGCTTGGCGGCGACGAAGCCGATCTTCTTGCTCTTGCTCATGTGGCCGGCGACGACGCCGTTGAGGTACTGGCACTCCTCCACATAGCCGAAATAGCTGCCGGTGTTCTTCGGGTTCTTGTCGGTCCACAGGCCCCCGCAGTGCGAAAAGCGCACGTCGGGAAACTTGGGCGCGACCGCCAGCATGTGCGGATCGAAGTAGCCGAACGAGGTCGGGAAGAGGACCTTGGCGCCGTCCTGCTGGATCATGCCGGTCATCGTCTTCTGCACCGCCGTGGTCTCGGGGACGTTCTCCTCCTCGACGACCTTGATGCCCGGCATCTTCTTCAGCTCGGCGGTGGCCTGGGCCTGCGCCTGGTTGTAGCCGAAGTCGTCGCGCGGGCCGACGTAGATCACGCCGACAGTCAATGGCTTGGCCTGCGCCAGCGCCCAGGGTGCGAGCGTGGCCAGCGATCCGGCGGAGAGCTGGGCGAGGGCGCGGCGGCGGCCGGTGTCGGTGCGATCGGTCATGGTGCTTCCTTGTTGAGAGAGGTCTTCGGGCACGCCGGCTGACTCTGGTGCACGCGCCGGTATACCAAGGGCTTGGTGCAAGAGATGTGCCATTGCCGCCGGGCTGTCGCCGACGGTTGTCCGGACAACGCCGGGCATCCGGCAATTGCGTTCCCGGCGGGTTGCCGGTACACGTCCGTCCTGCACCAAAACAGAGGAGACACCATGGCCCGCTGCACCAGTCCTGGAGAAAGTTCGACGGCATCGCTGCGATGGCTCGCGGCCGTGGCATTGGCCATGGCCGCTGCCGCGTGGGCCATGCCGGTAGCCGCACAGGACGCCAAGCACTATCGCTTCGCCTACGACCAGCCGCGCAACACCGGCTACAGCCTCGCCGGCGACATCTTCGCCGAGCGCCTCAAGGAGCTGAGCAAGGGCACGATGCTGATCGACCAGTACCCTGGCGGCCAGCTCGGCCAGGAACCGCAGGTGCTGCAGCTGATGAAGGCCGGCGACATCGAGTTCTGCATCACCTCGGCCGCCAACGCCGCGACGCTGTCGCCGCAGGCCGGCGTGATGTCGCTGCACTTCCTGTTCCGCTCCGAAGACCACCTGAAGAACGCGCTCGCCGACGCCCGGGTCGTGCAGGCCGTGAAGGACATGGTCGAAGACACCGTGCAGGGCGGCCACGTGCTCGCCGTCATCACGCTCGGGTTGCGCAACATGTACAGCAAGAAGGAGGTCCGAAAGCTCGAGGACCTGAAGGGACTGAAGGTGCGCGTACAGGCCACCGCCACCGAGGACACGATGTTCCCGGCCTACGGCGCCCAGACCGTGCACATGCCGTTCGGCAGCGTCTACACGTCGCTGCAGACGGGCGTGGTCGATGTCGCCGAGAACGGCGTCAACGTCTACCTCGTCAACAAGCACTACGAAGTGGCGCCGATCCTGTCGATGACCGAGCACGAGGCCAACAACAACTTCGTCTGGATCAGCGACAAGCTCTGGAAGAGCCTGAGCGCCGAGCAGAAGAAATGGGTCACGACGGCCGCCGACGAGGTCGGTCGCACCCAGCCGGCGAAGTCGATCGACCTCGAGCACCAGTCGGGCGACAAGCTGAAGGCGATCGGCGTCAAGGTGGTGACCGACGTCGACAAATCGGGGTTCATCCGCACGGCGGCGCCCTACCTCGACAAGCTGGCCAAGGACCTCGGCCCGCACGCCGTCAAGATCAAGGACCTGATCGGCACCGTCAAGTAGCGGGCCGGCGGATGGAGATCGTCGACAAGCTGGTGCTCAAGCGCCAGCGTCATTTGAAGTGGCGCGCCCTCGACAAGCTCGAGCTGGCGCTGATGGTGCTGTGCGGCGTGCTCCTGTTCGGCTTTTCGAGCACGGTGGTGTTCGACATCGTCACCCGCACCATCGGCCATCCCTGGCTCTGGCTGCAGGAGGTCACGCAGACCTTCTTCATCTACGCGATCTTCGTCGGCGCCGCGGTGGCGACGCGGCGCAACGACCACCTCTACCTCACGGCTGTCTCCGAGGCGCTGCACGGCAAGCCGCGACTGGTGGCGGAGATCGTCATCCGCCTGGTCGTGCTCGGCGTCGCCGGCTGCCTGGTCTGGTTCGGCTGGCTCAACTTCCTGCGTGGCTTCAGCAGCTTCCGGATGCCGTCGATGACGCCGATCGCGTCGCTCTACGCGGCGATCCCGATCGCCGGCGCGCTGATCGGCCTGTTCACCATCGAACAGATGGTCAACGGCTGGCAGAACGGCTTCGACCATCCGGAGCCGCGCGAAGACGATCTCGCCGGCATCGTCCCGGTCGCCCCCGTCGTATCCGTCGCAGCGTCGGGCAAGCCATGAGCGCGCCGGTGATCCTGGGCATCATGACGGTGCTCTTCCTCGGCTTCGGCTACCTCGGGGTTCCGGTCGCGTTCTCGCTCATGGCCGGCGTTTTCATCGGCGCCGCCTTCACCGACGTGACCTTCCCGGCGCTGGTGCAGAAGATGTTCGACGGCATGGACTCGGAAGCTCTGCTCGCGATCCCGTTCTTCCTGCTCGTGGGCGAGCTGATGAGCTCGGCCAACGTCGTCAGCCGCATCACCAACCTGTCGCTGGCGCTCGTGGGCCACATCCGCGGCGGCCTGTCGCAGGTCGTGACCGTGTTCAGCATGTTCTTCTCCGAGATGTCGGGCTCGACGACGGCCGACGTGGCCGTGATCAGCCGCGCCCTCGGCGGCCCGATGAAGCAGGAGGGCTACAGCCCGCCCTTCATCGCCGCGATCATCGCTGCCGCGTCGACGATCGCGGCGCTGGTGCCGCCGAGCATCACCGCGGTGGTCTACGGCGCCGTCGGCAACGTTTCGATCGCCGGCCTCTTCATGGCCGGCGTGGTGCCGGGCTTCATGATCGGCTTCGGCCTGATGATCTATTGCTACTTCTTCGGGCCGACCGGCATGCGGCGGCCGCGGGCGCCGATGCGCGCCGTGGCGGCGGCCTTCAAGAACGCGTCGCTGCCACTGATGATCCCGTTCATCCTGCTCGGCGGCATCCTCACCGGCTGGTTCACGCCGACCGAGGCCGGCGTGGTCGCGGTGGTCTGGATCATTGCCGTCGTCATCCCGCTGCTGAACCGCGGCCACCTGAAGAAGCTGCCGTACGACTTCTGCATCGCCGGCCTCATCTTCTCGCTGCCTCTCATCACCATCGGCGCCGCCAACGCGTTCGGCTGGATGCTGGCCTACCTGCGCGGCGCCATCACGATCGCCGAGTGGATCACCAGCATCGCCGGCAGCGACCCGCATCTCATCATGCTGATGATGGTGCTGCTGTTCACCATCATCGGTGACTTCATCGAGCCGGTGCCGACGATCATCATCTTCATGCCGCTGGTCAACGTGCTCACGCAGGCCGGCAACATCAACCCGGTGCACATGGGCGTGGTCCTGATCGCGACGCTGGCGTTCGGCCTCATCACGCCGCCCTACGGACTGGTGCTCCTGATGGCGTCGAAGTTCGTCGGCGTGCGCTTCTCGCAGGCACTGCGCGCGGCGCTGCCGATCTACGTCGTCTTCCTCGGCACCATCGCCTTCGCGATCTACTTCCCGAAGGTCGTGCTGTGGCTGCCGAAGCATGTGATCCCGGAGTCGGTGGGCTGCTTCAAGAATCCGAGCGCCAGCGGCTACATTTGCCCGCCCTGATGCCGCACGCTCCATTCACCGTTCGCCCGCTGACGCCTCGCCTCGGCGCCGAGATTTCCGGCCTCGACCTCGCGGCGCCGATGACCGGTGCCGTCTTCGCTGCGCTCTACCGCGTGTTCCTCGACGCCAAGGTGCTGCTGTTCCCGGCCCGCGAACTGCCGCCGGCGGCGCAGGTCGCGCTCGCGCGCCGCTTCGGCGAGGTCCAGGTGCACGTCATGTCGATGTACCACGCCGATGGCTTTCCCGAGCTGTACCGCCTCTCCAACCTCGACGCCGACGGCCGGCCGAACGGCAAGCACCCCGACAAGGGCACGCTGGTCTGGCACACCGACGGCTCGTGGCGGCGCGTCACCGGGCAGGCGACGATCATCTACGGCGAGCTCGTGCCCGAGGTCGGCGGCGAGACCCACTTCGCCGACATGGCCGGCGCCTGGGACCGCCTGAGCGAAGCGTGGCAAGAGCGCCTCGGAGGCCTGCGCGCCATCCACAACCTCGACTTTTCGCGCACCCGCCGCCACGGCACCGACCTCATGACCGAGGCACAGAAGCGCGCGGCGCCCCCGGTCGACCAGCCGGTCGTGCGGCTGCATCCGGAGACCGGCCGCACCTGTCTCTACCTCGGCGACCACGCCGAGAGCATCGTCGGCATGCCCTACGACGAAGGCCGGGCCCTCATCGAAGAGGTCAACGCGCTCGCCGTGAGCCACCCCGACCTGATCTACGCCCACCGCTGGCAGCCGCAGCAACTGCTGCTCTGGGACAACCGCTCGGTCATGCACAGGGCGACGCCGTACGACCCGGTGACGCAAGGCCGCGTCGTGCGCCGCTGCACCGTGCTCGGCGAGGCACCGCAGGCCGCGTTCGCTACTCGACCTTCGCGCCCGAGTCCTTCACCACCTTCGCCCACTTGACGATCTCGCTGCGCTGGAAGGCGGCGAGTTCGTCGGGCGACGAGCCGACGGCGTCGAGCCCGGCCTCGGTCAGTCGCTTGGCGATCTCCGGCGAGGCGAGGATCTTCTTGACCTCGCCCTGCAGCTTGTCGACCACCGGCCGCGGCGTGCCGGCCGGCGCGAACAGCGCGAACCACGACACCGCCTCGAAGCCGGCGAGGCCCTGCTCGGCCAGTGCCGGGATCTCGGGCGCGGCGGGCGAGCGCTGCAGGCTGGTCACGCCGAGGGCGCGCAGCTTGCCTTCCCGGACCAGGGGCAGGCTCGACGGCATGTTGTCGAACATCATCGTGACGCGGCCGCCGAGCAGATCGGGAATCGCGCTGGCGCGGCCCTTGTACGGGATGTGGTCCATGTCGATGCCGGTCATCGTCTTGAACAGCTCGCCGGAGACGTGGATCGAGGTGCCCGAGCCCGACGACGCGAAGCTCATCTTGCCGACCCTCTTGCCGAGGGCGATGAACTCCTTGAGGTTCTTGGCCGGCACGTCGTTGTTGATGACGAGCATGTTCGGGGTGGTCGCCAGCAGCGTCACCGGCGCGAAGTCGCGCACCATGTCGTAGGGCATCTTCGCGTAGAGCGCGCCGTTGATCGAGTGCGTGCCGACGGTGCCGACGACGACCGTGTAGCCGTCGGCCGGCGACTTGGCGACGAAGTCGGCGCCGATGTTGCCGCCCGCGCCCGGCTTGTTGTCGACGAGCACCGGCTGGCCCCACGACGCCGCCAGCCGCTCGCCGATCAGCCGCGCCAGGATGTCGGGCGCGCCACCGGGAGTGAAGGTGACGACGATGCGGATCGGCTTCATCGGGTAGCCGGCGGCCTCCGACTGGGCGGCCGCGCCGGCGGCGGCCACCAGCAACATCGCACATGTCGCGGCGAGGGCGAGGCGGCGCGAAAAGCTCGTCATGCGGACACTCGAAGACAGGGCGGCGCGCGTCATCGCGCTGGCTTCACGACGGCCTGGAGCTCGGCCACCGGCACCGCGCCGTGGGTCCGCGCGGCGTCGAAAGACAACATGGAGAAGGCGTGCATCTCGGGCTCCCCTGGCGCGCCACGCGGCGCCGGGCCATCGTAGGTGCCGGCCCGGCGCGGCGGGCCCCGGGTTTCTGGCTACGAGCGTCGGTGCCGCCGACGCTATCCGGTCGCCCGCTCGCGCGCCACCTGCAGGGTGTGCAGGGTGATCTTCCTGACTTCGGCCATGCTCTGCTCGATGTGCGTCTTCAGCAGCAGCTGGGCCTGCTCGGCCTTCCGCTGGATCACGGCGCGCAGGATCTTGGCGTGCTCGGCATACGTCGCCTCGACGCGGTCGGGCCGCGTGAAGTCGAGGCGGCGAATGATGCGGATGCGCTCGGTCACGTCCCAGTGCACACGGGCCATCTCGTCGTTGCCGGCGGCGCGCACCAGCGTCGCGTGGAACTGCTCGTCGTGGCCGCCGACGGCGCGGCCGTCGCTCTCGCGCTCGGCCGGCGGCACCAGCCACACCGCCTTCAGCTTCTCGAGTTCGGCCGCCGGCGTGGCCTGCAGGCACAAGCGCGCGACGCTCGCCAGCTCGAGCACGACACGCAGGTCGTAGAGCTGCTCGAGGCGGCCGAAGTCGATCGGCAGCACGTGCCAGCCGAGCTTGGCCTCGACGCCGAGGAAGCCTTCGTTGCGAAGCCGGAACAGCGCCTCGCGCACCGGCGTGCGGCTCATGCCGAGGCGCTGGCCGAGTTCGGCCTCCGAGAAGCGGTCGCCGGCGACGAGCCGGAAGTCGTGGATCTGCGCCTTCAGCGTGTCGTAGACCTGCTCGGCGAGCTTGGTCGTGGCGACGATGGTCATGGCCCGATCACGCTGACGTGCGCGGCGACGACGCGCCAGCCTTCGGCGAAGCGCACCCAGGTCTGGCTCTGCCGGCCGACGCTGGAGCTGCCGTCGCGATGGAACTCGGTCATCGCCGTCGCGAAGTCGTCGCCGAAGGTGGTGATGACCGTGTTGCTCAGGCGGCGCGCCAGGCCTGCCGACGGCCGCGCCTTGCGAAAGGCGCGGATCGCCTCGATGCCGACGAGGTTCTCGCCGACGCCGTAGCGAACGACCGCATCGGCATGCCAGAAGAGGGCGTCGAGGCTGTCGACGTCGTTGCCGACGAGGGCGGCTTCGTAGCGCGCGAACACGGCTTGCACGGCGGCCAGCGTGTCGGGGCGATTGACGGCAGGGTTCATGTCGGCAGCGGGGGCGGGGCCACAGGCGCCGACACGATGCCGGCGGTCTCGAGATGATGGGCAACGCGCAGCACGAGGTCCTCGCGCCATGGCGCGGCGACGATCTGCACGCCGATCGGCATCGTCGCATGGCAGCCCCAGACCGGAACCGCGCACACCGGCAGGCCGATGCACGAGATCGGTTGCGTCAGGAGGCCCATGCCGGCGCGTGCCGGCACGCGCCGGCCGCGCATCTCCAGCCACTTCGTGCCGATCGGCGGCGCCACCACTGGCGTCGCTGCCGCCAGCAACACGTCGACGTCGCGAAATATCGCGGCCACGCGCAGCGCGAAGGCGCGGCGAACGCGCTGTGCCTGCTGGACCCAGGCGGCCGGCAGCAGCGCCCCGGCCAGGAAGCGGTCGCGCGACAGCGGCTCGAAGTCGGCGGCGCGGCGGCGCAGGTTGTCGAGATGCAGGGCTGCACCTTCGGCGTTGGTGATCAGGAAGGCAGCGGCACGGGCGGCATCGGCATCGGGCCAGACGACGGTCTCGGTCGCTTCCAGCGCCGCGGCGACGCGCGCCACCGCGGCCTCGGCCTCGGGTCCGGCGTGGTCGGCGAACCAGCCACGCAGCACGCCGATGCGCAGGCCGTCGATCGACGTGACGACGCTGGCCAACACCGGCTCGGCCGGACGCGCCGCGCAGGCCGGGTCGCGGCCGTCGAAGCCCTGGACGGCGTCGTACGCGAGAGCGAGGTCGTGCGCCGTGCGCGCGAACGGACCGACATGATCGAGGCTGGCGACGAAGGGATAGCTGCCGTTTCTCGGCAGCCTGCCGTAGGTCGGCTTCAGGCCGAACACGCCGCAGAGCGACGCCGGTACCCGGATCGAGCCATTGGTGTCGGAGCCGAGCGTGATCGGCACCTGGCCGGCCGCGATCGCCGCTGCCGAGCCGCCCGACGAGCCACCGGCGATGCAGGTCGGGTCGTGCGGGTTGCGGGTCGGGCCGTCGTGCGAGTTCTCGGTCGTGAAGCCGTAGGCGTACTCATCCATGTTGAGGGCGCCCACCAGGACAGCGCCGGCCGCTTCGAGGCGTTTCAGCAGCGGCCCGTCCTCTGCGGCCGGTGGCCGGTCGCGCTCGATCTTCGAGCCGGCGCGCGTCGTCAGTCCGGCGACGTCGAACAGGTTCTTGACGGCGAAAGGCACCCCGAGCAGCGGCAGCGATGCGACGCTGCGGTCGCCAGCGTCGAGCCGGGCATCGAGCGCGGCGGCGCGATCGAGGGCGCGCCCGGCGGTCACGTCGGTGAAGGCGTTGACGGTGCCGTTGCCGCGCTCGATGCGCGCGAGGCTGGCCTCGGTGAGGGCGCGGGCGGTCGCATCGCCGTCGCGCACCGCGGCCGCGATCGCCGCGGCGCTGCCGTCGAGCAAGGCGTCGGCGCTCAAGTCGGGTCACCCGGTGGGGTCGACGTGATGGGCGTGAAGACTCCGGCGGGATCGTCGTGCGGGCCGAGCGGCACGGCCTGCACCACCTCGGCCATGCTGGCCGCGAGTGCGAAGTAGGAGAGCACGCCGGCGCGGAATTCGGCGGTGATCGGCAATGCCATTGCCGCGGCCGCGGCGTCGACGTAGGCCTCGATCTCGCGCGCTGTCATCGCTGTCATCACTGCCTCCCTAGCGGCGAACTTCGCGCTGGAAAATCTCGAGGCTGCGCTTCTTCATCGCCACGAAGCCGGGCTCCGAGAGCGTGGCCAGCGTGCGCGGCCGGGCGTCGCCGTAGCGCAGGATTTCAGCCACCTTCGTCGGCCGCTTCGTCAGCAGCAGCACCTCGTCGGCGAGGTACACGGCCTCCTCGAGATCGTGCGAGACGAGCAGCATCGTCGTGCCCGTCTGCATGAAGACCTCCTGCAGCTTTTCGCGGATGAAGAGGGTCATCTCGAAGTCGAGCGCGGAGAACGGCTCGTCGAGGAACAGCACCTCGGGGTTGGGCGCCAGCGCCCGCATGATCGAGGCCGTCTGCTGCTGGCCGCCCGAAAGCTCGTACGGATAGCGCTTGAGGTCGAACCTGACGTCGAAGCTCGCCACCAGCTCGGCCATGCGGCGGTCGACCTCGGCCTTGCTGCGGCCTCCGAGCTTGAGCGGGTAGGCGATGTTGTCGACGGTGCGCATCCACGGGAACATCGCCTCGCGGTAGTTCTGGAACACGTAGCCGATCTGGGTGTCGACGAGCGACTTGCCGTCGAACAGGATCTGACCCGCGTCGATCGGCACCAGGCCGGCGATCATGTTGATGAGCGTCGACTTGCCGCAACCGTTGGGTCCGAACACCGAGACGATCCTGTGCTTCGGGATGTCGAGGTCGAAGTTCTCGTAGAGCGGCCAGCCGGCGAAGTATTTGGTCAGGCCACGGATGGTGATGTGGGTGCCGCTCGGGCCCGGCGCGAAGGGGCGCTCGGGGATGTCGGCGAACACCGGTGCGTTCAGGACTTCGGCCATGGCTATCTCCCGCTCCAATGCACGATCTTTCGCTCGGCGACGAGGAAAAGGATGTTGAGCGCGTAGCCGAGCGCACCGGCGGCGAGGATGGCCGCATACATGCTCTTCACGTTGAGCACCTGCTGCGCGTCGATGATGCGGTGGCCGAGGCCGGTGTCGGAGCCGATGAACATCTCGGCGACGATCACGATGACGAGCGCCATCGAGACCGCCGAGCGCAGGCCGACGAAGCTCGGCTGCAGGCTCTCCCAGATGAGCACGTCCTTGAAAACCTGCCAACGCGAGGCGCCCATCACCTTCGCTGCCATGACGCGCTGCTTGCGCGCGTTGATGACTCCGTAAGCGCTGTTGAAAACCACGATGAGCAGCGCGCCGAAGGCAGCGATGGCGACCTTGTTGATGTCGCTCACACCGAAAATCAACAGGAACAGCGGGATCAACGCGCTCGACGGCGTGGAGCGGAAGAAGTCGATCAGGAACTCGACACTGCGGTAGGCCTTCTCGTTGCTGCCGAGCAGCACGCCGAGAGGCACGCCGACCACCGCCGCGATCAGGAATGCCTCGAGCGTGCGCATCACGGTGACGCCGAAGTCGAGCAGCAGCGGCCCGCCGGCCAGCCCGGTCGCGAGCGCACCGAGCGTGGCCCACGGCGTCGGCAGCAGGATCGCCTTGATGAACCCGAAGCGGACGACGAGGTCCCAGGCGATGAAGAGCACGCCCGGGCCGACGAAGGGCAGGAGGCGCCTCCAGTCGAAGCGCTTCGGCGCCGTTGCGGCGAAGTGGCCCGGTGCGCTCCATGGCGCGGCGGCGGCGGCGGGGCTGTCACGCATCGCGTCAGCCCTTGAAGAGCATCGGCTCGACGGGCACGCGCTTTTCGAAGATGCCCTTGTCGGAGAACAGGTCGTAGAACTTCTGGAAGTAGGCGATGTCGCTTGCCTTGAACTCGTTCCAGAGCATGTACGAGGCCAGCGGCACCTCGGCGGTGAGCGCGCCCTCGATCGCGGTGTAGCCCTTCATGTATTGGCGCGCTTCGTCGGGCCTGGCGCGCACGAGCTCGATGCCCTTGGCATAGGCAGCGATGAACTTCTTGGTCTCCGCCGGGTACTTCCTGATGAACTCGGTGGTCAGGCTGGCCGAGCCGCCGTGCCATGGCGCCATCGGGTCGCCGAGGATGTAGTGCGCCACGACGCCGGCCTCGAGCACGCGGCAGGTGCCGTTCATGCGGCCGACGGTGCCGGTCGGCTCGAGCGTGTAGGCAGCGTCGATCTGGCCGGCGGCGATGGCGGCGACGTGCTGGCCGATCGGCAGCTCGATGACGCTCATCGTGCCGGCGCCCGAGCGCTCGAGCATGGTCTTGGCGAGCGTCACGTTCTGGATGCCGGGGCCGGAGGCGACGCGCTTACCCTTGAGGTCGGCCATCGTCTTGACGGCGCTGTCCTTCGGGACGATGAATTCCTCGAGCACATGCTTCGCGTTGCTCGGATTCGTCGCGAAGATCTTGAACAGGCCCGGCTGCGCGATCTCGCCGATGGCGAGGTTGGCCGAGCCGGTGCCGTTGGCGCTGCCGTCGGAGCGGTCCGCGAGCATCGCTTCCATGACCTGCTGGGCGCCGGCGAACTTGAGCGCCTCGACGTCGAGCCCGGCCTCCCTGAAGTAGCCCTTGTCGAGAGCAGCGAAGAACGGCAGCCCGGCAGCCACCGGCCAGAAGCCGATGCGGATCTTCGGCCCGGTCTGCGCCCGCACCATGCGCGGCAGCGCGATGGCCGCGACCGCACTGCCGGCCGCGGCGCCGATCACGAGAGCGCGGCGTCGGCTGTCGGGGGAGGGCGCTCGGGGCGCACTGTTGACGGCAGGAAGTCGGGCAATGCGGTTCATGGCTGTCCTTTGACAAGATCGTTGAGAGGCGAGGCGGGCGGCGCCGGCGCCGCCTCGTGAGATGTCTCCGCGAAGGCGCGTCGGTGGGCCAGGAAGGCCCGCCATCCGCCGTGGTGGGTGATGTCGTCGGCGCCGTTCAGGGCATGCGACTCGCACAGGAATCCATGGGCGCGGCTGCCGTCGGCGAGCTCGATGCTGCCGAGGCCGAGCGGCGCCGGCACGAGGGCGAGGAAGGAGCCGACGGCCGCGATCGGCATGTCCCAGATCTCGACCTCGATGGCGGCACCGCCATCGCCCGCGCGCATCAGGCCGGGCTTGGGTGGCACGGTACCGGGCAGTGCAAACAGCCGGTAGGCGGCAGCCGTGTGCGTGCTGCGCCGCAGCGTCGCGCCGCGCTCGATGAGCTGGCCGTTCAGCGGCAGGCCGCTCAGATGGGCGCCGACGACCACGATCGGCAGGGTCGGCTCGCTGGCCGGCCAGGGCATGTCGGCATCGGCGTCCTGCTCGCTCGGCACCTTGGCGACGGTGGCACCGAGCACGAGGCCGACGCTCGCCTGCCAGTCGACGCCGAAGCGCGCCAGCGCGGCATCGTCGGCCGCCGGTGCGATGAACGTCACGCCAAACGGCAGCCCGTGCGCTGCCTGGCCGGCGGGCAAGGCCAGCGCGCACCAGCCGAGCAGGTTGACGAAGTTGGTGTAGGTGCCGAGCTGGGCATTGCATCGCAGCGGCTCGGCATCGACTTCGGCATGGCGCGGGTGGCCGGGCGCCGTTGGCACCATCAGCACATCGCAGCCGGCCCAGATCGAGGCCGTGTCGCGACGGGCTTCGCGCAGGCGATAGAGGCCGCGGAAGGCATCCGTGGCCGAGAAGCCTCGGGCCGCTTCGATCACCGCCCGCACGACCGGGTCGAACGCGGTCGGGTCGCTGTTGAGCAGCGCTTCGACGACGGCATGGCGCTCGGCCACCCACGGGCCTTCGTAGAGCAGGTCGGCGACGGCGTGCAACGGCGCGAAGTCGATGGCGACGGCGTCGTGGCCGAGCACGCGCAGGTGGCCGACCGCAGCTTCGAAGGCGGGGCCGTAGCCGGCGTCGCCGCTGAAGACGGCCTGCGACGGAATGCCGACGCGCAGCTTCGGCGGCAGCCGCGCCGGGCCGGAACGGAAGTCGCTGTAGGCGTCGCTGGCGTCGCTGCCTTCGATGACCGCGAGGACGGCTGCGGCATCGGCGACGGTGAGCGCGAAGATCGAGACGCAGTCGATGCTGCGACACGCCGGCACGACGCCGGTGGTGGCGACCCGACCCGGCGTCGGCTTCAGGCCGACGATGTTGTTGAAGGCGGCCGGCACGCGGCCCGAGCCGGCGGTGTCGGTGCCAAGCGCGAAGGCGACGTCGCCGCGCGCCACCGCCACGGCCGAGCCGGAGCTCGAGCCACCGCTGATGCGCTCGCGGTCGAAGGCACTGCTCGGCCGGCCGAAGGGCGAACGGCTGCCGACGAGGCCGGTCGCGAACTGGTCGAGGTTGGTCTTGCCGAAGCAGATGGCGCCCGCCTCGACGAGGCGGGCGACGGCCGCGGCGTGGGCCGCCGGAACGTAGCGGAAGGCCGTGCAGGCGGCGGTGGTCGGGAAGCCGGCGACGTCGATGTTGTCCTTGACGGCGAACGGCACGCCGTAGAGGGGAAGCGCTTGGCGACGGGCCGCGGTGTCGCCGCCGAATCGGGCCGCGCGTGTGGCGAGCGCCCCGATCTGCGCCTCGAGGCCGTCAGGGTCCGCGAGCGTGATCCAGAGTTCGGCGGGACTGTCTCGATGCAGGCGGCGCAGTCGCTCCTGCAGCAGGTCGCCCGGCTTGCCGGCGCCCCGATAGGCGGCGCGCCAGTCGGCGAGCGTGAGCAGGGCAGCGACGTTCATGCGGTGGCGTGGTGCAGAAAGGTCTGTCTGGTATACCCGGCGGTGTACCCGCACGAAGCATGCCCGCGCCGCAGCGGTGCAATTCGGTGCGGCGCGACATGTCCGGATGTGGCGTCTCGCATGCCGCTGCCGCGCGATCATCGAGCCAAGGTTTTTCCGGATCTCGCATGAACGCTACCCTGCCCGCATCCTTCACCCGCCTCGCCTGGGCCAACCTCGGCGCCCAGTCGGCGGAGCAGCTGAGCCTGGCGGCGACGCCGATCGTCGCCGTGCTCGCGCTCGGCGCTGGGCCGGGCAAGATCGGCTTTCTCGCCGCCGTGCAGACGGTGCCGTTCCTGCTGCTCTCTATCCCGCTCGGCATCGCCGCCGACCGCACCTCGCGACGCGGCCTGATGATCGCCGCCGAGTCGCTGCGGGCGTTGGCGCTGCTCGCGCTCGTGGCCGTGGTCGCTTGCGGCTGGTTGTCGATCGGCGTCCTCGCTGTGCTCGGCTTCATCGGCGCCGTCGGCACCGTCGGCTTCAGCGTCGCAGCGCCGGCGCTGGTGCCGTCGCTGGTGCCGCGCCAAGCGCTGACGCGCGCCAACGGCCGACTCGAACTGGCGCGCAGCGCCGCCTTCGCTGCCGGGCCCGCGCTCGGCGGCGCGCTCGTCGCGTGGGCCGGCGCACCGGCCGCCTTCGTGCTTGCGACGATGCTGTCGGGCGCGGCGATCGCGATGCTCGCGCGCATCGACGAGCCGTCGCGGCCCGCGGCGGTCGCGCGCCATCCGTGGACCGAGCTCCGCGAGGGTGGCCGGCTCGTGTGGCGCGAACCCCTGCTCCGGCCCGTCCTGCTGACGGCCGTCGTCTGGAACATCTCCTGGTTCGTGCTGCAGGCAGCTTACGTTCCGTATGCGGTGCGCTGGCTCGGCCTCAGCGCCAGCGGCGTCGGCGTCACGCTTGCGGCCATGGGCGCCGGCATGGTCGGCGGCGCGCTGCTCGCCCCGGCGGTGCTGCGGCGCATCCGCTTCGGCGCCGCCGTGATGGTCGGGCCGGTGATCTCGGTCCTTGCTTCGGCCGCCATGGTCGCGACGCTGCGGTGGCCGAGCGGAGCGCTCGCCGGCTTCGCCTTCTTCCTGTTCGGCATCGGCCCGATCCTGTGGACGATCACCTCGACGACGCTGCGCCAGACGATGACGCCGGGCCCGATGCTCGGCCGTGTCTCGGCGATCTTTCTCACTGTCAACGCCGGTGCGCGGCCGGTTGGCGCCGCGCTCGGCGGCGTGATCGGCGCAACGTGGGGCGAGGCGGCCTGCCTGCAGGTGGCCTTCGCCGGCTTCGTGGTCCAGGCGGCACTGATCGCGGCTTCGCGGATCCCCGGTCTGGAAGCGCTGCCGGCACCGGCATACTCCACGCCCTCATGACCGATCTCGCCACCGTTCAGCTTGCGAAAGAAGTCCGCCGCCGCCGTACTTTCGCCATCATTTCCCACCCCGACGCCGGCAAGACCACGCTCACCGAAAAGCTGCTGCTGTTCTCAGGCGCGATTCAGATCGCCGGTTCGGTGAAAGCGCGCAAGGCGTCGCGCCATGCCACGTCGGACTGGATGGAGATCGAAAAGCAGCGCGGCATCTCGGTCGCCTCGAGCGTGATGCAGATGGAGTACCGCGGCTGCGTCATCAACCTGCTC
>JAYVNL010000278.1:0-10475 GCA_043758495.1 Rhizobacter sp. | reverse complement strand
CATCACCCGGCCGATGCTCGGCTTCAAGACCTTTCGCTGCGCACGCATCCTGATCGCCGGCATCGAGGTCATGCACATGATCCGCAAAGGCCAGCTCGTCGCGATCAAAGACCGAGTCTGGTCTGCTGCGAACCAGTTCTTCTCGCTGGCTCTCTGAGAGGCCTCGGCCTCGCAGCAATGCTCGGTCCCATCGCGCTATTGCGACAGAACCTTTTCCCTTGGCCCGGATGGCGTGCAGCTGCATAAGCTTTTGCACCCGCTGCTTGCCCACACGGATGCCGCGTGCGAGCAACTCTTTCCAGATGCGCGGCCAGCCGTAGGCACTTCGGCTCTCGGCGTGGATGGCCCGGATGTGCACCAGCAGCGCGTCGTCGCTCAGATGACGGCGCTGCGCAGCGCCGGCCCGGCGAACAAAGTGCTCGTGATATCCGGCCACGCTGACCTTCAGCACCCGGCACTGCACCGAGATCGGCCACTTTCGCCGGTGCCGTTGGATGAAGGCGTACTTCACGTCGATCCCTTTGCGAAGTACGCCGTCGCTTTTCCCAGAATGTCGCGCTCCATCTTCACGCGTGCCAGCTCGGCCCGCAGCCGGCTAATCTCCATCTGCTCGGCGCTCACAACCTTCTTGTCAGCGCCGCTCAGCTTGCCTTGGCGCTCAGCCTTGACCCAGTTGTGAAACGTCTGCTCGACCAGCCCCAGCGTCCGGGCCGTCGCCGCGATGCTCTGGCCGTTCTGCACAAGACGCACCGCCTCTTGCTTGAACTCGAGCGTGTATTGCGCCCTCGTCGTTCTCGTCATCTCGTCTCTTCTTGCCTGAATGAAACACTCAGCAAGGGATACGGTTTTCGGGGGCAAGGTCACTAGCCTTGGGGGAATTCCCATCGGAGAAGTCCCTAGATTTCCCGCAAAGCAGCGAGTCGAAGCGCTTTTTCAAGAATGGCCGGCCGGTTCTGCAACGCTATCGGCCGTTCTGGGTGGCCAACCTTCTCGAGCGGCCCGCCGTCACGCTGCTGCCGGCCCTGCCATCATCATTCCGGCAGTTCAGTAATAGCCCAAGCTGCTCGATTGGCGGGGGCGAGCTCGATTACTGCATCTGTCTAAAGCAAACTCTCGGCGCGACAGCCTCATTGGCAACGCCGCGGCTGAGGAGATGATGGACGACGGCATTTCAGCGCAGAGCCAATTTGCAATGGAACGCAGGACGGTAGTAGGCAACGACCTCGTGGACTTTTCGTTTGTCGTACAAATCGTCCCGCTCGGGAAAGTCCAATCTATGTAAATCAAGGGACTTACGAACGACGCGGCTTCGGGCGCATTTCGTTTGACGTGCAAATAGTCCTGGTAGGAAGGATGCGACGGCGCTATTCGGCGACCGTCCCGGACACCGGGGTTGAGATCGGCGAAGCGCCTTGACGACCAGTTCCCCGAAAGTAAAGGGTTTATCTGGGTGTTGAGCCGGGACTATTTGCACCGAGACCGAGATCACCCCAGCGGCCACTACTCTGTTGACGAAGCCAGAGCGCGAAGGTCCGATCGGAGCACCTTTCCGAAGCTGTTCTTGGGCAGCGTCGGAAGCTGCCTGTAAACCTTTGGGCGCTTAAATCGAGCAATGTTCGATAGGCAGAGTTCGTTGAGTTCCCGCTCGACGGCAGCGCACGGACGCCGCAACACGAGGAAAGCCACCACGGTCTCCCCCCATTTCGCATCGGGCTGGCCCACGACGGCGCATTCCAGCAGGTCTGGATGCGTGAGGAGGACTTGCTCAATCTCGGTGGGATAGATGTTGCTGCCGCCTGAAATGATCACGTCCTTGCAACGACCCTTCAACGTCAGGAGGCCGGAAGCTGTTAGCGATCCCAGGTCACCGGTGTAGAGCCAACCTTCTCGCAGTGTCGCCGCCGTGGCCGCCGCATCCCGCCAATAGCCACTCATGGTGACGTCGCTTCTCGCCACGATTTCGCCGGTTCCGCCTTGAGGCAACTCGATTCCTCGCTTGTCGACGATGCGAATCTCGACTCCGATGCGAGCCGTCCCCACCGATGCGATTCGCTGCGCATACTCAGGGTGCTGTCGGTCGGCGTGCGCCGCTTTGTCGAGCACCGTCAGCGTGATGGGCGATTCGCCCTGCCCGTACCCCTGCACTAGACAAGCACCGACCCGCGCGATCGCTTCTTCCAGGTCACCCGGCTGCATGGGCGCGCCGCCGTAGAGGAGGGTCTTGACGTGCGACCACGGAACCGACGCGCTAGAAGGGTGCCTTATCAGCCGGAGCAGCATGGTCGGCGCCGCGAAAAACGAAACCTCGCGGTAACGAGCGATGAGCCCGAACATCTCCTCGACGTCGAACGCTCCGCTGCAGGGCATCACGTGATGCCCTGCTCGCCCGACATGTGGAATGCACATGAGGCCGGAAGCGTGCGACATCGGCGCGGCCAGGATCGCGCAGTCGCTCGGCTGGATGGGATCGATGTCGCCGTAGTACCGCATGCTCATCGCCAGCAGGTTGCGATGCGTCAGCACGGCGCCCTTCGGCCGCCCAGTGGTGCCGCTGGTGTAGAAGATCCAAGCCGGCGAGTCCTCGAGCGCGTCGTGGCACGCCATAGCGTCGGCTACCGGCGAGCCGCCGAGTCCCTCGCCGTCGACATCGACATCGACATCGAGTAGATGGCGCAATGCGGGCAACTGCGCGCGCACCGCGGCGATCGGTCCTTCGAACTCGGCGCTGACCAGGCATGCCGCTGCATCGGTATCGGCGAGGATGAACGCGATCTCTCGCGCATGGAGCTTCGCGTTGATCGGGACGGCGCACAGGCCGGCATGCCAGATCGCCCACAGGGCTGTCAGATAGCCCGCGCCGTTTGCCATCACGAGCGCGACGCGATCCCCGGGCTCGAGGCCCAGCCCGCGCAAGGCCCCTGCGAAGCGCGAGACCCGCACCGCGAACTGCCCGTACGTCCAATGCAACTCGTCGCCCTGCGACACGGCCGCAGAGCTGGCATGTTGGACTGCCGCCGCCTCGAGCAGTCGCGCGACGTTGGCGCGGAGCGCGCTGTGGCTCATCCCCTGTCAGTGCGAGCGGGCAAGAATCGCGACGTGCGCGCTGGCCTCCTCGGCGTGCCAGAGACCCCCGCCGTTTTCCTGAATCGCGTGCCGCGCACCTCTGACCTGCCGCGCCCCGCATTCCCCGCGCAACTGCGAGACCAGTTCGAAGATTTGACCGAGGCCCGTCGCGCCGATCGGGTGGCCGTTTGACTCAAGGCCACCTGAGGGATTGACAGGCAGGCGCCCGCCGAGCCGGGTGGCACCGGATTCCGCGAGCGACCCGCCCGAGCCCCGGTCGCACAAGCCGAGGTTCTCGCACTGCAGGATCTCGCCCATCGCGGTCGCGTCGTGCACCTCGGCGACGTCCATGTCGGTGGGCGACAGCGAGGCCTCTTCGTACGCCTGGAGCGCGCCCAGGCGAGTGATGTGGCGGTCGAGATCGATCCAGTCGCGGCCCGAGCCGGAGCGCAGCACGGAGGCCGCGACTCGAACCGCGCGCCGGCGGTCGATTCCATGCCGCCGAAGCCCTTCGTCCGACATCAGAACGGCCGCGGCCGCGCCATCGGACAACGGCGAACACATGGGCAACGTCAGTGGCCAAGTGATGGGCGGCGCCGCAAGCACATCCTCGACGGTAAGGGCGTCCCGGTACTGCGCCCGTTCGTTGTGCACCGCGTGCCCATGGTTCTTGCTCGACACGACCGCAAGCTGTCTCTGCGTCAAGCCGTACTCGCGCTGATGGTAGCGGCAATAGGCCGCGTAGATGTCGAGGAACGAGCTGTAGGGCCGCTCGGAGCGGCTGCCCGGCGGGATCTCGACGCCGGCGCCGAGGTTCGCCAAGCGTGCGCCGTTTTTATCGGCGGACTCGACGTCCCACGCCGATTCGAAGAGCGCGAACGCCGCTGCCCGGTCGGGGATGCACAGCTTCTCGACGCCGACGGCGAGGGCGACGTCCGCCCCGCCGCGAATGCCCTGTACGGCGAGGTGGAATGCGACGCTCGCGGTCGCGCAAGCACTCTCGACGTTGACGATCGGCACGCCCTGGATGCCGAGCGGCATCAGCGCGACGTGACCGCGGATCATCTGCTGCTGCTGCAGCCGGCCTTGACCGCAGTTGCCGAAGTAGGCAGCCTTCAAGGAGGACGCGTGGCAGCCGGCGTCGTCAAACGAATCGTGGACGGCCCAGGCCGTGAGCTCCTTGACGCCCAGCGCAGGGTGCTTCTTAAAAGGCGTCATGCCGACGCCAACGATCCAGACGTCGGATGTCATCGCCGCTCCTGTTCGACGGCTCGGGCGGGTTCGACCTCGTACATCGGCTTGACGAAGCGAGTGGCCCACGGCGCGACGACGACCGCGATCAGCGCGAACGCGGCCGGCACGTAGACCAGGGCCCATCGATCGATGTGCGTGAGGTAGGTCATGCCGATTGGCAGCAAGCCTCCGATCAACGCCGCGGAGGTGTTGTAGGTGAGCGCGTATCCCGTCACGCGGATCGGCGCCGGAAAGCTGCGCACCATGACGATGTGCATCATGGAGGTGTACCCGCCAAAGAAGCCGATGGCGGCGAAACCGTAGCGCAGCCACGAGACGGTGGGATCGACGAACGTCACGAGCACGGCGATCGCCGCGCCGACGGCCAGCACAGGGACGACGCGTTCGTGACCCATGCGATCCACCAGCATTCCGGCGACCAGGGCTCCTGCGGCCAGACTCACAAGCAGCGTTATTTGCGCAGGGTAAAGGACCGCCTTGGACAAGCCGAGCTGACCCTCCAGATACGTGATCGGAAAAAGCGTCGCCGACGCGAGGAAGCCAGCGATGGAAGCGCTCGCCAGGAGGCACAGAACGACCTCCTTTGGGTGCAGCACGAGCAGCGCGCGAAAGGGCAGCACCTCAGAGGTCAGCTTGCGCCGCAGCATGTCCTCGAAGACCGGCGTCTCGCGCACATAGCGCCGCAGGTATGCCGAGACGAGGCCGGCGATGCCCCCGATCAGGAAGGGGACGCGCCATCCGATCGACGCCATCTCCTGGCCGGGGAAGGCCCGCCCGACGACCATCAGCACGAGCACAGCCAGCAGCGCGCCGACCGTGAACCCGGCGCCCATCGTGCCGATCGAGAAGCCCAGCCGTCGCGCGGGCACCTGCTCGGCGATGAACGTGGCCGCAGTCGGCAACTCGCCGCCCAACGCCAGCCCCTGACAGAGCCGGCACGCGAGCATCATCAAAGGCGCAGAAATGCCGATCTGCGCGTACGTCGGCAGAAGACCGATGCACAGCGTCGGCGCTGCCATCAGCAGCAGGGTCATCCCGAAGACGCGTTTGCGCCCGATGCGGTCCCCGAGAACTGCCAACAGCATGCCCCCGAAGGGACGCAGCAGGTAGCCGGCCGCGAAGATGGCGAGCGTTTGCACTTGGCGCAGCCAGGAGGGCGTCTCCGCCGGAAACATCACGGCGCTGAGCGTCGGCGACAGAAATATAAAGATGGCGAACTCGTAGTACTCGAGCGCGCCGCCGAGCGATGAGAGGCCGAGCGTGCGGTAGTCACTGCGGCTGAGCCGCGCCGCCCGTCGGTCGTCGGGCATCGTGGCTGCAGGCAGCGTGGCAGAAGAGGATTGCATTCAGGTCTCCGGAGATGTGTAGCGGTCGAGACGTTTCAGAGCGGGCGGCGCAGTGCTAGGCGAGTCCGTTGCACTGCTAGGTGCCTACCATCCGCGCCACCGCCTCCGACAGCGCCCGTCGGCCAGGCACGGCCACGTCTTCCAGCGCTGGGTGGTGTGGCACCGGCAGCGGCGCCGCGCCGATGCGCACGACGGGCTCGCACAAAACGTCGCGGGCCTGCGTCGCCAGAAAGGCCGCCACCTCGCTCGCGTAGCCGCCCGGGATCCAGCTCTCCTGGGCGACGATGACCCTGCGGGTCTTCCTGGCCGATTCGAGCACCCTGTCGTAGTCGAGGGGGACTACGGTCCTCAAATCCAGCACCTCGACATCGACCCCACGCCCGGCGGCTTCGGCGGCAGCGGCAAGTGCATGGTGAACCATCATCCCTGCCGCGATCACCGTCATGTCCTTGCCGGGCCGGGCGATTGCCGCGCGACCGAGAGGAACGAGAGATTCCTCGTCGCTGATCTGCACGCGGTTCGAGTGCAGCAGCGCCATGTGGTCGAAGTAGAAGACCGGGCCGTCGTCGCGCAGGGCCGACTTCACCAGGCCCTTGGCATCCTTCGCGTTGCTCGGCATGAAGACCTTCACGCCGGGTGGGCTCATCAGCCAGTGGTGGTAGTCGCCGGGGTGGCCGCGATAGAGGCCCACGCCGTATCTCAGGCGCACGAGCATCGGCACTTTGATTGCGCCCGCCGAGTAGTAGAAGGCGGACCCCGCGTCGACCAGCGCCGAGCTTAAGCCGACGCCGAGATATTCGGAAAAGAGCAGATCGACGACGGTACGCGTCCCGCTCATGGCGGCGCCCATGCTCACGGCAAGCATGGCCGTTTCTGAAATGCTGGTGTCGAACATCCGCGTCGGGAAGCGCGCCGGCATGCCTTCGTAGGCGCCGAGTTGCCCCTGCAATCCGACGACGTCCTGACCGAGAACGATGATGGAGGGATCACGCTCCATCTCTTCAGTGAGGCCTTCGATTACCGCTTGGGTGATGGTCATGCGCTT
This sequence comes from Rhizobacter sp., assembly GCA_043758495.1. GTDB lineage: Bacteria > Pseudomonadota > Gammaproteobacteria > Burkholderiales > Burkholderiaceae_C > Schlegelella_A. The sequence goes on along the minus strand of JAYVNL010000278.1, from coordinate 3,767 downwards.
CATGCCGCGTTCTTCTGCACCGGCGTCGCGTACAGGAGGTCCGCCTCGACCTCGGCCGCCGTCGGCAGCGGCGCTGCCTCGGCGACCTTCAGCGCGGCGGCCATCGTGGCTTCGACTTCCGCCTTCCAGTCCGAAAGCTCCACTGCGGCCATCCAACTCTTTTCCATGGCGAGCGCGGCATGGAGGGCGATCGGATCACGCTGTTTCCACCGGGTGCGCTCCGCCTCGGGGACGTAGCTCGCTGGGTCCGATGCCCAATGGCCGCCAACGCGAAACGTAAGCGCCTCGATCAGACTCGGCCCTTCGCTTCGACGAGCCCGCGCGACCGCGATCGCGACGGCTTCGTGAACCGCGAGGACATCGTTGCCGTCGACTTCCATGCCTGGAATGCCGTAGCCGGCGGCGCGCTGATGAATCCGTCCAGCCGTCCCCGTCGAAGACTTGAGGGTGACGGAGTACTGGTTGTTCTGGCAGACGTAGACCACGGGCAGCGACATCGACGCGGCCATGTTGACGGCCTCGTGGAACTCGCCCTTGTTGGCCGTTCCGTCGCCGAACAGAACGACGGACACGGAATCGTTGCCGCGCACTTTGGAGGTCAGGGCAGCGCCCGTGCCGTAGCAGATGCTCGGCCCCAGGCTACCTCCCATGATGCCCATCATGGACAGTTCGGCGGGAGGCCGAAGCTCGGTGCGGAACCGCCCGCGGTCGTAGCCGGTGACCTTTCCGAGAACGCCGGCGATGACCCGGGCCGGGTCGGCGCCGCGCAGGAGAGCGGCGGGCTGGGCGCCGCGATAGTGACTGGTGAAGTAGTCGTCCGGCCGCAGCCCGTGCAACGAGCCGACGATGACCGCCTCTTCGCCGATCGAAGGGTGGTAGTGCTTGTGGTGCTGGACCAGAAGCTCTTCGAGCCCTCGCGCAGTCAGCAGATCACGCATCAGGTCGCGCCCGATGCGGCGCGCAGCCGCGGCTTGCGGATCGGCATCGGGCGTCATGACGCCTCCACGACGGCGACCACCTGGCCCGGGTCGACCAGGTCGCCCACCTCGGCCGATCTCGTCAAGACGCGGCCGGCCGCCGTCGACTCGACCTCGATGCTCGTCTTCTCGGTCTCGATGACCAGCAAAGGCTCGTCCAGGTCGACCGCATCGCCTTCGGCCCTGAGCCACTCGGTCACCTTGGCCTTGGAAACCCCTTCGCCGAGGGTGTCCGGCACCCTGATCTCAACGTTCATGTCCGCTCCGTCGAACGTCGAAGACGTGCGAGGAGTGTAAGTAAATTACTTTACCGGATTGGTGTCAAGAGGGGGTTCCCGGTTCGGCGAGTTCGCGTGCTCGCTCCTCCAGCCGCAACAGCACGGACATGAAAAGCGCCTGCTCGGTCGGGGTCAGGACCAAAAGCAGGGCGTCGACGAACGCGTGCGACTTGGGCGCGATCGCGTCGTAGATCCACTCGCCGGCGCTGGTCAGCCTGAGCAGCAGCCGACGGCGATCGCTCGGGTGGGCGTTGCGCACCACGATCTTTTTCTTCAACAGGCTAGCGACGGCCAGGCTAACCGTCATCTTCTCGAGGCCGGTCCGGTCGCAGATGTCGGTCGCGGCGATGTCGGGAAAGCTAGCGAGCATCGCCAGCACTCGCCATTCGGTGACGTTCAGCCCGTGCTCCTGCGCCGGCCCCTTGAGGAACTGCTTCGACAGGAAGTTGGCCAGCGTCACGACCTTGACGGGGGAGAGCTGCTCAAGCGGCAAAGGGTTTCGCGAGCTGAACGCGGGCGCGCCGCTACCTCGAGGCGCCGATCGGTGCGAGGTCATCGATCGTCCTTGAGGAAGCCGGCAATCGCTGCTCGGTGAGAGGGTTCGTCTAGGAACGCGGCGTGGCCGAATCCCTGCAAGGTCACCGCTTCGATCGAGGGCTTTTGCGCTGACAGCTGGCGCAGCTGCGCAGCGCTGACGACTGGCGAGAGGCTTCCTCGCAGAAGAAGCACTTGGCATGAAGCCTTCAGGAGCGTGGCCGTCTGGTCGGCCCAGCGTCCCATCTGCGTAAGATGCGCAGGGAGCGCCGGGTCGTAATGCTCCGTGAGTCCACCGTCGTCGGTGCGCCGCCATTGGGCCGACGCAAGTGCATGCCACTGCGCCACCGACGCCCGCACGGAACATCGGGTGCCGAACCGGCGCTCGGTTTCATCTGCGGCTTCAGCGATGCTGTCGAGCCGCGTTCGCTTCTGCAACAGCTTCACGATCCCGGCCAGGAATGGAAGCGGCGCGACGGGGCCGATATCGTTGAGCACCAGCTTGTGGATGCACCCTACCGACTCCGCAAGTGCGATCCCAACGGCACCGCCGCGGGAAGTCCCGATCCAGTCGATCGAGTCAGCGCCGATGCGCTCGACCAGGGCCAGAGCAGACGAGAGCAGGCCGACGAACGCGTAGTCACCCTTAGCACGAAGCCAATCCGAAAGCCCGCAGCCCGGCGGGCTAATGGCGTAGATACGCCGATCGTGCGAAAGCTCCCGGCAGAGTATCTCGTGATCCCAAGCAGTGCCGATGGAACCGGGCCAAACGACGGTCGGTCGACCCTGCGGCGCGCCGTGGACGCGGATGTGCAGATGCTCGGAGCCAACCTTCCAGAACTCGTCAACTACAGAACCCATGATCCTCGTCTGTAAATTTTCTTACTACTATAGTCGAGGTAATTGCTCCTTCGCTACTCGTCACGGCGAGCCAAGTTCGGCTTGGTGGGCTTTCGACCCGCAGCGGTCGATCCCTCTAAGCCAGCACGCGCTTCACAGTAGGCATTCGGGACCGTGCGCGGCGGCGCCAACAGGCCCTCCTCACGCAGAAACTCGTCGAAGTCCGATCCGATATGCGGGTGGGCCTTCCTGGCGGTCTTCGTCGTGATTCCGCACTCCTGGGTTTCCTCAATCGCCGCTTCGCGAGTTCCAGATCCGCCCCTCGGAGTCTTGCGCTCCTTCTTGATGAACCGGCTGCTTGTGCGGCCCAGCTCGAGATGCTCTGCGCGGTGACGCCGAACTCACGGGCGAGCTGCGCTGCTCTAGGCCCGGCATGATTGGGAAAGGCCGAACTCTCAAGCTGGGAGTACTGCCTCTTCATCGTGGCTGTCGTCATAGTCTTTGTCTGCGGTCTTCGCCATGAGCTTTTCGCCGCCTCGGTACGTGCGAAAGAACCGCGTTTTTGGACGTTGCAAAGGGCGTCCCTTTATCGAATGAAGTCCTCCTGCGTCATCGACGACAGGGGCTCACCCTTTTCGACGATCGCCCAGAGCAGGAACCGCTCGGCCTCCTTGCGATACGCGCGCTGCGTGTTCGACAGGCTCTGCAGCCACTCGAGCGGCCCTTCGTAGCCGCTGTCGCGGTGCCTTCTTCTGGCCTTGAGCGCCGCCTTCGGTTCTGTCGCAATAAGCGCGTGCCGGTAAGTTCGATTGATGAAGTTTGACCGTATGAACATGGTTGAAGCGCTGCGCCGAGTGGTTCAGCGGATGCACTACCCGCTGGAAGTGATGCTGGTGTGCGTGCGCTGGTACGCGTCCTATCCGCTGAGCTTTCGCAACATCGAGGAGATGATGGCTGAGCGCGAAGTGTTCGTCGATCACTCCACTCTGCATCGCTGGTCGATCAAGGTGCTTCCGGTGCTGGCGGCGGTGTTTCTTCGGCGCAAGCGCCCGGTCGGTCGAAGCTGGCGAATGGACGAGACCTACGTCAAGGTCGGCGGCCAGTGGAAGTACCTGTACCGCGCGGTGGACCGCGACGG
>JAYVNL010000277.1:0-3392 GCA_043758495.1 Rhizobacter sp. | reverse complement strand
CGATGAGCTCAGCGCCTTCGAGCAGCGGCGCGCCGGCGCGCCCGTCGGCGTCGAGGACGAAGGCCTTCAGCACGACGGCGCCGGCATCGTCGTGGCGGTAGAGCGTGACGCGCATGCCGGCGGCCGGGCAGCCGTGAGCGGTGTCGAGCACGTGGGTAGTGAGTTTTGCCATCGAAGTCAGCTTGTTGACGCCGCAAAAGTGTATACACTTTGCCTGCCAAAGCAAGCGCTGTCCATGCCTCGAACGTCCGCCCGCCTCCCGGTCATCCGCAGCAGCGCTGCGCCTGCCGGCGACGCCACGCACCGGATCGCGGCATCGATCACCACCGCGATCGTCGAGCGGCGCCTCTTGCCCGGCACCAAGCTCGCCGAGCAGAAGATCGCCGACATCTTCAAGGTCTCGCGCACGCTGGTGCGCCAGGCCTTCCATCAACTGAGCCGCGACAAGCTGGTCACCCTCGAGCCGGCGCGCGGTGCGCGCGTGGCCGAGCCGAGCGTCGAGGAGGCGCGGCAGGTCTTCGAGGTGCGGCAGATGCTCGAGGTGGCGATGATCAAGCGCGCTGCCGCCGAGTTGGCGCCGGCGCAGATCGCCGGGCTGCGCGCCCACTTGCGTGCCGAGGAAGCCGCCATCCGCCGCACCGACGTGTCCGGCCGCACCCGCCTGCTCGCAGACTTCCACGTCGTCGTTGCAACGATGCTGGGCAACGAGGTCCTCGCCCACATGCTCGGCGAGCTGGTGTCGCGCTCGTCGCTGATCGCGCTCATGTACCAGTCGGCGCACTCGGCGGAGCACTCGTCGCAGGAGCACGTCGCCATCGTCGATGCGCTCGAGAAGGGCGACACGCGTTCGGCGGCGCGGCTGATGCAGAGCCATCTCCAGCACGTCGAGCAGAACCTGCGCCTGAAGCCGCGATTCCCGGACCTCGCCGCGGCGTTGCAAGCGGCATGAATGCCTACCCGAGGGACATGAAAGGCTACGGCCGAGACGTGCCGCACGCGCGCTGGCCGAACGGCGCTCGCATCGCCGTGCAGTTCGTTCTCAACTACGAGGAGGGCGGCGAGAACAACGTGCTGCACGGCGACCCGACCTCGGAAACTTTCCTCTCGGAGCTCGTCACCGCGCAGGCCTACGAGAACCGGCACATGACGATGGAGTCGATGTACGAGTACGGCTCGCGCGCCGGCGTCTGGCGGCTGCTGCGCGAGTTCGACGCGCGCGGCCTGCCGCTCACCGTCTTCGGTGTCGCCATGGCGCTCGAGCGCTACCCGGAGCTCGTCAACGCCTTCATGGCCCGCGGCGACGAAATCGCCAGCCACGGCCTGCGCTGGATCTCGTACCAGAACCTGCCCGAGGCGACCGAGCGCCGCCACGTCGACATCGCCACCCGCGTCATTCGTGACCTCACCGGCGGCGAGTGGCCGCTCGGCTGGTACACCGGCCGCGACAGCCCGAACACGCGCAGGCTGGTCGCCGACCACGGCGGCTACGAGTACGACAGCGACTACTACGGCGACGACCTGCCGTTCTGGTCGCGCATCGACAAGACCGACGGCACGGCGGTGCCGCACCTCGTCGTGCCCTACTCGCTCGACACCAACGACATGCGCTTCGTGCAGGCGCAGGGCTTCAACACCGGCGACCACTTCTTCACCTACCTGCGCGACAGCTTCGACGCGCTTTTCGCCGAGGGTGATCCGGCGGGCCTCGACCGCCCGAAGATGATGTCGATCGGAATGCACTGTCGGCTGCTCGGCAAGCCCGGCCGGATCGGATCGCTGCGTCGCTTTCTCGACCACGTTCAGGCGCACGAGCACGTGTGGATCGCGCGCCGCATCGACATCGCTCGGCATTGGAAAACCATCCATCCTTTCGAGAATCAACCGACATGACGCGCTCTTTCGCACGCCGCCAATTTCTTCATGCCGGCGTTGCCGGCACCGCCGCGCTCGCCTGGCCGGCCTGGGCCGCCTACCCCGACAAACCCATCCGCATCGTCGTCACCTTCGCGGCCGGCGGCGCCAGCGACATCGTCGCCCGCGTCATCGGCGAGCAGCTCGGCAAGAAGCTCGGCCAGGCCGTGATCATCGACAACAAGCCGGGCGCCGGCGGCAGCATCGGCGGCACGAACGTCGTGCAGTCGCCGGCCGACGGCTACACGCTGATGCTCTCGAATTCGACACCGATCTCGATCGGCCCGTTCGCGCTCGAAAAGCAGCCCTACGACCCGATCGCCGACTTCACCCACATCGCCCTGATCGGCTCGGCGCCATGCGTGGTGATGGCCAGCCCCGGGGCCGGCATCAACACCATCGTCGACCTCGAGAACGCGGCAAAGAAGGCCGGCTCGCTGCAGTTCGGCTCCGGCGGCCCGGCCTCGATCGGCCACATCTACGGCGAGCTCATGAACCGCACCATGGGCATCAAGATGACGCACGTGCCCTACCGCGGCGGCGCGCCGATGACGACCGATCTCATCGCTGGCGTGATCCCGATCGGCATCGATGTCATCACCGCCTTCGTGCCCTACTTCAAGAGCGGCCAGATCAAGCCGCTCGCCGTGACTTCGGTACAGCGCTCGCCACTCGCGCCCGACGTGCCGACCGTCGGCGAGTTCGGGTTCTCGAAGCTCGTGCTCGACAACTTCTTCGGCCTCTCCGGCCCGGCCAGGATGCCGGCCGACCTGGTGGCGCGGCTCAACGCAGCCACCAACGAGGTGCTCGCCCAGCCCGACATCAGGAAGCGCCTGCTCGAGCTCGGCGTGACCACCCTGCCCGGCACGCCGGCCGACTTCACGGCCTTCGCGAAGAGCCAGGTCAATGCGTTGCAGCCGGTGGTCAAGGCCGTGCGCGTGACGCTCTGACGACGGAGCGCGCAGAACGATGGCCAGCGCAGACAACAACATGCTTACGCTCGCGCGCCTGAACGGTTCGTCGCACACGGGCTTCGTCGACCTGCTCGCGGGTACCTACGAGCACTCGCCCTGGGTGATGGAGCGGGCCTGGCCGCGCGGGCCGTTCACGAGCATCGCGCAACTCAAGCGGGCGCTCGTCGAGGTGGTGAGCGAAGCCGGGCGCGACGAGCAACTGACTCTGTTGCGCGCCCATCCCCAGCTCGCCGGCAAGGCGATGGCCACGGGCAAGCTCACCGCCGAATCGACCAACGAACAGAGCCGGGCCGGCCTCACCCAATGCACGCCGGCCGAACTCGCCGCGGTGCAGCGGCTCAACGCCGCTTACAGCGCGAAGTTCGGCTTCCCGTTCATGCTCGCCGTGCGCGGGCCGCGCGGCAGCGGCCTCGCCAAGGCCGAGGTCATCGCCACCTTCGAGCGCCGCCTGGGCAACCACCCCGACTTCGAATTCGCGGAGGCGCTGCGCAACGTGCACCGCGTCGC
>JAYVNL010000276.1:0-3397 GCA_043758495.1 Rhizobacter sp. | reverse complement strand
TAGGGACGCGAATCGCGCACGGCGCAGCCGCAAGGCGCGAGATGGCAACAAGCTGTTTCGCGAGCCCGGTGGCTGGAGCCGGATACGGGGGTCCGCGTCCGGATGCGGGCTTTCGGCGGCTATTCGCGAAAGGCGCGGGCATCGAGCGCCGCCAGCTGCGCCGGCGTGCCGACGTTGTCCCATCGTCCCCGATAAATCTCGGCGCCGATCCGGCGCTCACGCATGCCGGCGTAGAGCAGCGGCGCCAGTGCAGCGTGCGTTCCGGGCGCGATGCCGGCGAACATCGCGGCGCGGGCGAGGGCGATGTTGGCGTAGGTCCAGCGCTGGCCGTCGGGGCCGGTGCCGTCGGCGAGGCCGAGGCCGTCGGCGTCGAGGCCGAAGTCTCCGTCGGGATGAAAGTTCGGGTTGGCCACGAGCCAGAGGCGCGCCAGCCGGCCGCTGGCGACGAAGCGCTCGAAGGCGGCGGCGCTGAAGCGGAAGTCGGGGGCCCAGACGTCGGCCGAGACGATCCAGAACGCGTCGCCGAGCCAGGGCAGGGCGGTGGCGATGCCGCCGGCGGTTTCGAGGGCGCCGCCGTGGCCGCGGCCTTCCATCGAGTATGTGATGGCGACACCGAAGCGGGCGCCGTCGCCGAGCGCGGCGACGATGCGGTCCTCGAGCCAGTCGGTGTTGATCACGACCTCGCGAACACCGGCGCGTGCGAGCGCTTCGAGATGCCATGCGATCAGCGGCTTGCCGTGGACCTCGAGCAGCGGCTTCGGGCAATCGTCGGAGAGCGGCCGCATGCGCTTGCCGCGGCCGGCGGCGAGGACGATGGCTTTCATGTCGTGATTCCCGCAGCGGCCGTGGCCGCGACGCTGCCGCGCTGCAAGGCATGGCGCTCGACCGAGGTCGGCATGAAGGCGTCGAGCAAGGCGGCCAGCACCGCTTCCGCTTTCGCCGAGTTGTCGGCGCCGAGGTTGCAGACGTAGACGTCGAGCGTCGCCGCTTCGAGCTCGGGCCAGGTATGCACCGCCAGGTGCGACTCGGCCAGGAGGACGACGCCGGTGATGCCGGCGGCCGCCATGTGCTCGCCGACCGTCCCGGGCGCGAAGCGATGGAACAGCTCGCCGACGGCGACGAGGCCGGCGCTGCGCACGGCATCGAGGCAGGTCGCGCGGAGTGCTTCGAGGCTCGTCATCGGTGGCCGCGACAGCGTGCAGCCGCGCAGATCGGCGGTGAGATGGAGGCCCTGCATCGGCCGATTATCCGAGCCCGGCTGGCCGTGATCGCCGCCTCTAAAATGGTCGGTTCATTTCCCATCGGATCCCGACATGGCCGCGACGTTCGCCCCCGAAAAGCCTCTGGCGGATTCCGGGCAGGGCCGCGGCCGCGACCCGGCGCTGATGGCCAACGCGATCCGGGCGCTCTCGATGGACGCGGTGCAGCAGGCCAATTCCGGCCACCCTGGCGCGCCGATGGGCATGGCCGAGATCGCGGTCGCGCTCTGGGGCCGGCACTTGCGCCACAACCCGGGCAACCCGAAGTGGCCGGGTCGCGACCGTTTCGTGCTCTCGAACGGCCACGGCTCGATGCTGCTGTACTCGCTGCTGCATCTCACCGGCTACGACCTCGCGCTCTCCGAGTTGCGCAACTTCCGCCAGTTGCACAGCAAGACGCCGGGCCATCCCGAGCACGGCCTGACGCCTGGCGTCGAGACGACGACCGGGCCGCTCGGCCAGGGCCTGGCCAACGCCGTCGGCATGGCACTCGCTGAAAAGCTCCTCGCCGCCGAATTCAATCGCGACGGCCACACCGTCGTCGACCATCGCACCTACGTGTTCCTCGGTGACGGCTGCCTGATGGAAGGCATCAGCCACGAAGCCTCGGCGCTGGCCGGCGCCTGTAAGCTCGGCAAGCTGATCGCGCTCTACGACGACAACGGCATCTCGATCGACGGCGCCGTCGCGCCCTGGTTCATCGACGACACGCCCAAGCGCTTCGAGGCCTACGGCTGGAATGTGATCGCCGGCGTCGATGGCCACGATGTCGATGCCGTCGACGCCGCCATCGCGAAGGCGCGCGCACAGAGCGCGAAGCCGACCCTGATCTGCTGCAAGACCACGATCGGCAAGGGCTCGCCGAACCGCGGCGGCACCGCCAAGGCCCACGGCGAAGCGCTCGGCGAGGCCGAGATCGCGCTCACGCGCACGGCGCTCGGCTGGTCGCACGCGCCGTTCGTGCTGCCCGACGAAGCCTATGCGCAATGGGACGCGTCGGCCCGTGGCGGCGAGGCCGAGGCGGCATGGAACGATGTGTTCGCGGCTTACGGCGCCGCCCATCCCGAGCTCGCCGGCGAATTCAGCCGGCGCATGGCGGGCGAGCTGCCCGCCGACTGGCGGACCGCCGTCCACGCCGCTGCCGTCGCGGCCCATGGCAAGGCGGAGAGCGTCGCCAGCCGCAAGTCGAGCCAGATCGTGCTGGAGGCCTTCACGAAGACGTTGCCCGAGCTGCTCGGCGGCAGCGCCGACCTCACCGGCTCGAATTTCACCAACACCAGCCACACGCCGGCACTGCGCTTCGCCGAAGACGGCAGCGTCACCCAGGACACGGAGGGCCGGCGCGGCCGCCACATCAACTACGGCGTGCGCGAGTTCGGCATGGCGGCGGTGATGAACGGCATCGCCCTGCACGGCGGCCTCGTGCCCTATGGCGGCACCTTCCTCACCTTCAGCGACTACAGCCGCAACGCCATCCGCATGGCGGCGCTGATGAAGCTGCGCGTCGTCCACGTCTTCACGCACGACTCGATCGGCCTCGGTGAAGACGGCCCCACGCACCAGTCGATCGAGCACGCGGCGTCGCTGCGCCTGATCCCGAACCTCGACGTCTGGCGGCCGTGCGACACGATGGAGACGGCGTGCGCCTGGGCCGCTGCGATCGAGAGCCGCGACCGGCCGTCGGCGCTGCTGCTGTCGCGCCACAACCTGCCGTATGCGCCCAAGCCCGGCTTCGATCCCGCCCGGCCGGAGGGCACGCTGGCGGCGATCGGCAAGGGCGGCTACGTGCTCGCCGAGCCGGCGGAAGTCGGCCTGCGGCTGAAGGCACGCGCCGTCATCATCGCCACCGGCTCCGAGGTCGCGCTGGCGCTGAACGCCCAGCAGCAACTGGCACGCCCCGAGAACGGCGGCATCGCGGTGCGCGTCGTCTCGATGCCGTCGACAACGGTGTTCGACCGGCAAAGCGTCGCCTGGAAGACCAGCGTGCTGCCGGCCGGCGTGCCCCGCATCGCCGTCGAGATGGGCGCCACCGACGGCTGGTGGAAATACGGCTGCGCCGCCGTGGTCGGCATCGACCGCTACGGCGAGTCGGCGCCGGGCCCAGTCCTCTTCAAGCACTTCGGGTTCACGGTCGAGAA